>NZ_JBQOJB010000022.1:0-39447 GCF_054971365.1 Marinococcus salis
GAAAACAAGCTCGTGGATCCGTTCAGCGGCCAGGAGCCGCGCCCGGAATTTCTGGCCAACCGCCAGGACACTTCCGCGATCCAGCCAAGCTCGGATCGTTTGTCGCACCAAACAACTTCCACTTCTGCAAAATAAGACACACAAAAAGCATCCGGTTTCTATTCCGGATGCTTTTTTCATTATAATGCCGGCCTTCACTCACCGTTTGAATGTCTGATCCTTTTCCTCATTTGATTTCTGTGTCAGCAGTACACTATACAAAATCGCAAAGACCATGCCACTGAAACCAACCATTTGAATGATAACACTTTCGAATCCCTGCAGCTGCAGAGTTCCCGTTAAAAACAGAGCGAGAAACGCAACCAACATCGCCACAGCCCATATAATTGGTTCTTTCAACGTCATCCCTCCATTTTTTTCTCTAAATAGAGATAGGTTATCTATATCATAATTGACTTCGCCTATCTTTCCCACCTTCTTGTAAAGTTATCTATCAGACTAATTTTCCTTTTTTTCAGAAATAACTTTTTTCACTATCGCTGTTACGTTGAAACAATCATCTATTCCTAGTATGATAGTGAATAGTCCTTGTTAGATAGACATTTGTTTATGCAGAAAAAATATTCGTGCTGCGTATGGAGTACGTGAGCCGTCATGCACATTGTTTGCGACAAAACTTCATGAGAGAGGGTCATAGCAATGGGAAAAACAGAAAAAGACTTACGAAACCGCAGTAAAGCCATCAGTGAAGGCGCCAATCGCGCGCCAAACCGAGCGATGCTTCGGGCCGTCGGCTTTACGGACGACGATTTTAAAAAACCAATGATTGGCATTGCAAGCACATGGAGCGAGGTTACTCCGTGCAACGTACATATCGATAACCTTGCACGCCACGCGAAGCAGGGAGCTGCCACCAATGGAGGCGCCCCGCTTATTTTCAACACGATCACCGTTTCTGACGGTATCGCCATGGGGCACGAAGGCATGCATTACTCCCTTCCAAGCCGGGAAATTATTGCTGACTCGATCGAAACTGTAACCAATGCTGAGCGCCTCGACGGCGTCGTGGCTATCGGCGGCTGTGATAAAACAACACCGGGCTGCGTTATCTCTCTAGCCCGGATGAACATCCCTTCCGTGTACGTTTACGGTGGAACCATTCAGCCCGGAAAGTTAAACGGCAAAGACATTGATATTGTTTCGTCCTTCGAGGCTGTCGGCCAGCACCAGACCGGCCAGATCAGCGATGAAGAGCTTCACCAGGTGGAGTGTAATGCATGTCCGGGTGCCGGCGCTTGTGGCGGCATGTATACAGCCAATACGATGGCCGCTGCCGTAGAAGCGCTCGGTATGAGCATTCCGGGTTCCTCCTCCACCCCTGCAATTTACGAATACAAAGAAACCGAGTGCAGGCAGGCTGGGGAATTGACCATCGAGCTGCTTGAAAATAACATTCTTCCGAAAGACATCATGACGAAAAAAGCATTTGAAAACGCCATTACGGTTGTTATGGCCCTTGGCGGATCCACCAATGCGTTTTTGCACCTACTCGCGATCGCCCATTCGGCAGACGTTGATCTGTCTTACGATGATTTTGAACGTGTCCGGCAGAACGTACCTCATATTGCTGACCTAAAACCGAGTGGTAAATACGTGATGCAGGATCTTTACGAAATCGGAGGCGTGCCGGCCGTCATGAAGCTTCTTTACGAGGAAGGGCTTCTGCACGGCGATTGTCTTACCGTAACCAGTAAAACACTTGCAGAAAATCTTGATGCTGTCCCTTCCCTGAAAGAGGGCCAGGAAATTATCCGCCCTGTAGCGGAACCATTTAAAAAGACCGGCCCGCTCGTTGTTTTGAAAGGAAATGTGGCACCGGAAGGCTCCGTTATTAAACTGTCCGGCCAGAAGATCAGCCGATTCGAGGGCACGGTCAAAGTGTTCAACAGTGAAGAATCGGCAACAAAAGCTATCATGGACGGAGAAATCGTCGAAGGCGACGTGCTCGTCATCCGTTATGTTGGTCCGCAGGGCGGCCCGGGCATGCCGGAAATGCTTTCTGTTACTTCGATGATCGTCGGCCGCGGCCTCGGCGGCAAAGTAGCGCTTATGACTGACGGTCGTTTTTCCGGAGGCTCCCATGGTTTTGTTATCGGGCACGTAGCTCCTGAGGCAAGCGTTGGCGGTCCGATCGGGCTGCTTCAAAACGGGGACATCATCTCCATCGATAGCGACACGCAGGAGATCAACCTTCACATTTCCGACGAAGAGTTTGAAAGACGCCGGAACGCCTGGCAGGCTCCGGACCTTCCAGAAAAACGAGGAGCTCTTGCCAAATACGCTAAACTGGTTTCTTCAAGTGCAAAAGGAGCCGTCACAGACGCAGATTTATAAACTCTAAGGGAGCTGCCGTTTCAGGCAGTTCTCTTTCTTTTCAGCTTTATTTTAAGAGCATTTGAGTTTCCCACAATTTATGGTAAATTATGAGGGTACTAACGTTAATACATAGTTACGCACGAAGGGAGTTTCCTATGTCCAAAAAACCAAGGCCGAGTTCGGGCCGTACATTTGCAGCTATTGTAGCCGTTATAGCTGTGATTTTGCTTGCTATTATTCTCGTGGGCAATTTCAGCGGCGGCAGTGATAATTCTGGAGAAAACAGTGGTGAAAACCTGGAAACGAGCGGCCAGCCGCTCAAGGGAGAAGAGGACGCTCCAGTTACAGTCGTCGAATTTGGTGATTATAAGTGCCCTGCCTGCCAAAACTTTCACGAATCAGTCGTTCCTGAAATTGAAGCCCAGTTTGTTGACTCCGGCGATGCTGCTTTTCATTATGTTCACTATCCGTTTTTAAGTGAGGATTCCACAACAGCGGCAGAATTCAGCGAGGCCGTTTACGGCGAACTCGGGGATGAAGCCTTCTGGAACTTCCATGATACGCTGTTTGCCAATCAGCCGCAGAACGAAAGCGGAAACTACTTTGACCAGGAGCGCCTGACGGAGCTGCTTCGGGAGACTGCTTCCGGGGAAGAAGTAACCACAGTTGTCGAAGCTTATGAAAACGGGACCTACGAAGAAGAAGTGGAAAATGACCGCTCCATGGCCGAAGACCTTGGCGTAAACAGCACCCCTTCCGTATTTGTGAACGGGGAATTGTTTGAAGGGGACAGCTACCAGGAGCTGCTCGATATGATTGCAGAAGAGGCAGGAGAGTAGCGCCCATGATGGAACGTTTATTAAGTGCAGCCTGGGTGATGGCCATTATTGCTACACTCGGCAGCTTATCGTTCAGCGAAATTTTAGGGTATATCCCCTGTGAGCTTTGCTGGTACCAGCGCATTCTTATGTACCCGCTCGCAGTCATTTTAGGGGTCGCTGTATTCCGCGGGGAACGGCAGGTCGTATGGTATGCGCTTCCGCTGGCTGTTCCAGGTATGCTGCTTGCAGGCTATCATTATCTGTACCAAAAGCTTCCGGTGCTGCAGCAGGCCACGGAGTGCACCGGCACCGTTTCCTGTTCGGATCAGTCTGCCCAATGGCTTGGTTTCGTTACCATCCCTCTTTTATCATTCACTGCATTTTTGTTTATTACCGTTGCACTTTTGATTGTCGCCCTACGCAAAAAATAGTCACATGCCCTTAGGCACGTGACTATTTTTTTATTCCTCTTCAGACGAAGCCACTGCTTCTTCAATTTCCGTAATCATTTCATCCATCGACTGAAGGCCGCCGCCGGAGAGGTACCAGTACTCTGGATCCAAATAATGAATATTATCATTCTGGGCTGCTTGTGTTTCATTTACAATATCATTGTCAAGAGTTTCGGCAGCTGTCTGCTCTTCGCCGCCCTGGCTGACTACTGCACTGCGGTCCACTACAAAAAGGTGCTCTGGATCTTCTTCTGCTAAGTATTCAAAGGAAGCACTCTGCCCGTGTGTAGATGCTTCGATATTTTCATCCGCTGCCGGTACGCCGAATACGTCATGGATCAGGCCAAAGCGGGAGCCTTCCCCGTAAACACTTAAGGAACCGTCATTTACCAGTGTTACTAAAGAAGGTCCTACATCTTCAGTAGTTTCGTTTAGATCGTCAATACGGGCATGAAGCTTGTCTACTTTTTCCTGCACTTCCTCTTCTTTTTGGAAGATTTCCCCGATCATCTCCATGTTGCTGTCAAAGGATTCCATGTAGTTTTCCGTGTCCACTGCTGTATAAACAGTTGGAGCAATTTCACTCAGTTCTTCATAGGCATCGCTCTGACGTCCTGAAATGATGATCACATCCGGCTCCATCGCGTTGATTGCTTCGAAGTCCGGCTCTTTTAAGCTCCCGATATTTTCGTAGTCATCGCTTCCATAATCATCCAGATAGGAAGGGAGCGATTCCTGGGCTACGCCGTTTACGCCTACATTTAGTTCATCCAGGGTTTCGAGCATTTCGTAATTAAACACAACGACGTTTTCTGGATTTTCCGGCACCGTCGCTTCACCCAATTCGTGTTCTACGGTCACTTCGCCGCCGCTTTCCTTTCCTCCGTTGTCTTCATTGCTGCTTTCTTCACTGGTGCTGTCACTGTTTTCACCTTCCGCAGTTGATGATTCTGAGTTATCAGCCCCGCATGCAGCAATAAAAACTGTGCCAAACACCGCCGTTGAAGTAAGCATCCATTTGTTCTTTTTCATTTCCCATTCCCCCTGGTTAATTTGTTTTTTCCAGCCTGAAGTATTGGCTCTCCCTCCTCCTGTTACTCTTTTGCCGTATTAACGGGCCGGAGACCTGGTTTACGTAAAGTAAACACAGATTTTTTGATCGTTAATACGACAGATAGGCATATCCATTTCGTAGATATCTGTCAACACTTCTGATGCCATCATCTCTTCGGTCGTGCCCTGGGCTACAATGTGCCCGTTTTTCAAAGCGACAATGTCATCGGAGTAACAGGAGGCGAAATTAATATCATGAATAACCAAAAGCACGGTTTTGCCCATATCTTTCACTAAACGGCGAAGTACTTTCATGATCTGCACTGAGTGCTTCATGTCCAGATTATTGAGCGGTTCATCGAGCAGGATATAGTCAGTGTCCTGAGCAATAACCATCGCAATAAAAGCCCGCTGCCGCTGGCCTCCGCTCAGCTGGTGAATATAAGAATCCTGCATGCTCCAAAGCTCCATATAATCAATAGCCTGATCCACATGCTCCCAATCTTCAGCGTTCAGCCTGCCCTGCGAATAGGGAAAGCGGCCAAACGATATCAGTTCACGCACCGTCAGCCGGGCATTCATTTCGTTGGACTGTTTTAAGATCGCCAGTTTCTTCGCCAGCTCCCGGCTTTTTGTTTTCGTAATGTCTTTGTCGCCGATCCTAACTTCGCCCGCGTCCTTCGCGATCAAACGGCTGATCATTGACAGCAGCGTACTTTTTCCAGCGCCGTTTGGTCCGATGAATGAGGTAATCTGTCCCTGTTTAATCGTTACGGATACATCGTTTACGACTGGTGTTTCATCATACTTTTTTGTTACATTCATTACCTGGACCATGCTTTGTTCCCCCTTAATAATAGATAAATAAAGTAAATGCCTCCAATAAAGTTCACAATGACACTAATTGCTGTGTTAAAACCAAGCACCCGTTCGACAAGCAGCTGTCCGCCGATTAAAAATGCTACAGCCGCAAGTGCGGCGGCAGCAAGCAGCACACTGTGCCGGTAATCCTTCATCAGTTCATAAGCGACATTAGCCACAAGCAGGCCTAAAAACGTAATAGGCCCAACCAGGGCGGTGGCAATGGAAATAAACAGCACTACAATGACAAGCAGCCGCTTCACCGCATACTTATATGGCACTCCCAGGTTCACCGCCTGGTCCTTTCCGAGGGAAAGCACGTTCAAATATTTCATAAAGGTCAAGGAGTAGATAAATAACAGTACAAACACCGCTACTGAAATGCCGAGAATGTTTGAATTCACATTATTAAAGCTTGCAAACATATTATCCTGGATCGTCAAAAATTCATCTGGTGATATGAGGACTTGTAAAAACGTAGAAATACTGCTGAACAAGGTCCCGCATACAATTCCGACAAGAAGCAAAAAGAAAATATCCTGCTGCTCCCCCTGGAACAAAAAGTAGTAAAGAATAACGGCAAAGCCGAGCATGAGAGCAAGTGAGACAAAAAAATTCAGCGGACCGTTGATTACAAGTGCCGAGGTAGAACCAAAAAAGAACACAAGCGCTGTCTGCAGCAAAATGTACAACGAATCAAGACCGATAATACTCGGTGTTAAAATCCTATTATTCGTAATGGTTTGAAAAATGACAGTAGAAAAGGCAATCGCACCGCCGGTCATTACCATTGCAAGAAGCTTCTCTGCCCGGTGCTGCAAAACATAATCCCAATTGCCTCCTGCGTCTGTAAACATAAAGATAGCGGCCAGAACAAGTGAGAGCATGGCCAGACTCATGATCTTCCAATTAAAACGCATATTTCTTCCTCCTCATCAGCATATAGAGGAATAAGAAACTGCCAAGTACACCCACAGTTAAACCGATAGGAACTTCGTACGGAAAAACAATCAGACGTCCAAAAATGTCACAGACAAGCACAAACACGGCTCCAAGCAGGGCGGTATGAATCAGCGTTTTCTGCAGATTGTCCCCCAGGTAGATTGCCACAATATTTGGTACTACCAGACCTAAAAACGGGATGGTTCCCACTGTTAATATAACGACTGCGGTCACAGCGGCAACGATGGTAATGCCCAGGTTGACCACTGTACGGTAATTCAGACCCAGATTCACCGCAAATTCTTCTCCCATGCCGGCGATCGTAAACCGGCCCGCAAATATGTAAGCTATTAGAATAAGCGGAATGCTGACATACAGTAGCTCATACTGTCCGTTTACAATTAGTGAAAAATCCCCCTGCAGCCAGGCTGACATGTTTTGCACCACATCATATTTCAGGGCAAAAAATGTCGTTACCGAGCCTACAATGTTTCCAAACATGAGTCCTACTAGCGGAATAAAAATAGGATCTTTAAATTTCACCCGTTCAAGAATAGTCATAAAAATAAATGTACCAATAAGGGCAAATAAAAAAGCTACTCCGGTCCGGAGCAGCGGTGAAGCTCCGCCGAACCAGATCATGGCCACTAAAATACCAAACCGGGCCGAATCCATCGTGCCAGCCGTAGTTGGGGAAACGAAGCGGTTCCGACTCAACTGCTGCATGATCAATCCGCAGATGGCCATCCCCATGCCGGCCATAATAATACTAAGAAGCCGCGGTACACGGCTCGAGGTCAATGTGCGCCATTCATCTTCATTTCCAGCCATCAACCCCTGCACCGACACCGTCTGAACGCCGATAAACAGGGAAGCCGCCGAAAGAAGAACGAGAAGAACAAGTAAGTACCACCATTTCATCTGTAAACACTTCATTTCCCAAGAACAATTGCATCGTTCTACGTCTAATTATTAATGATATTCATTATCAATTACATTTTTCATTTTATCATTCCGGTTTTAAATGTCAATGTACCTTCTTCTTTTTTCCTTAATTTTTCATAAACAATAAAAACCGGCCTTACCTTTTCAGGCAGACCGGCTTTGCTTTTCACATGCTTTTAGGATGGGGGTGGTATCTTGTCCATAAATGCCGAAAAAGCGTATGCATCTTCATTATATGCATATAAAAACATAGGTTCTGAAACGGCCGTTCACTAGGAAGCATCTCCCCATCCCCGTTTTCAGTCATTTCTTCTTGAAACTGTTTTTCCGCCTGGATGGCTGCCTCCTGAGAGCTGAACTCACACACCGCTATTTCTATGCTTGTACTGTTTTCCTCCCACATTTTGCTTCCAAGATTCATGGAAACTGGAGCTGCAGCCGTTTCTTCTGTTTCTTTCAGAGAAAGCCTATTGCTTTCCAGTTTCGAAATCCATTGTTCTGCATCTTCTGCTTCGTTTCCAAAGGCGGCCGCAAACAAAGGCATTACCCGCTGCCGTCCTTTTGAAAAACCTCGTGTCAGCCAGCTCCTCCCCGCAGAAAAAATAAATAACACAGCACTAATTTATGTATATTTTCCTCCTAACAGGCATTTCCAGTTTATTCATTCTCCTTCTTATTTTTTGCACACTTTTATACCTTTGTTACAATAGATGACAACATGAAAGGAGCTAATGAGTAATGACTACAAGCACTCGCATTGAATCCAGAGATTCTTTTAAGGAGACTATACAAACAGAGACACCGGTGGCAGTAGAATTTTCAGCCGGGTGGTGCCCGGACTGCCGGAGACTTGATATGTTCATGGACGACGTACTGAACCACTTTGACAATCTCCCATTGCATAAAGTCGACACTGAGCAGCTTCCAGACATTACAAGCGAACAGGAAGTTATGGGCATACCAAGTATTCTCGTATTCCAAAACGGTGAGAAAATAGGCCATCTGCACAGCGCGGACGCTAAAACTCCCGACCAGGTAAGCGAGTTTTTCTCTAAATACTACTAAAGTAAATCTGCCGGGCCCGGCAGATTTTTTTATATTACAGATCATTTCCAGCTGCCTTGTTTGAATTTATCAAAACCGGGAATGCTTCTTTCAGTACCCTAAAAAGGAGTGAACAGTTATGGCAGTTATTGACGCCAAAGAAATATTAAGCGAATACCGCCGCGGTATCGAACAATTCAGTGAATCCTATCAGGAGATTGCGAAAAATTATAATCGCTTCACCTCTAGTGCCTTTGAAAGTGGAGAGGTTTCCACAGCTCAAAAGCATTTAACGGCGCTCGCTATCGGCGTGCATCAAGGCGATACGACATGTATTGTTTACCATATGGACCAATGCCTCCATCACGGTTGCTCGGAGGAAGAAATTAAAGAATATATGGGCGTCGCAGCAGCTTTTGGCGGCGGCGAATCCATGAGTGAAGCAGTAACGATAGGCCTTGACGCCCTGCAGCAACTAAGTGAAAAGTAAATTAAGAAGCTGTTTCCATGTAAAGGAAACAGCTTCTTGTTTATTTATCGAGGATATCTACGACAAATTGGGACCATGTCTCAAGCCGTTCATATATTTCCGGTTGGGAAAGCTCTTCCACATTCGTCCAGAAGCCGCGGATCTGTTCGGTTTCTTTTACCTGAACATCCACATGCTCCGGAAGCACAAATGTATATAGAATCCCGAGGTGCACTTCACCAACGGCGTTATTATCGTCATTGATCAGCCCAAGCGCCTGCATTTCTGCTTCTTCTAGAGAAGAAATATGCAGTTCTTCCTCAAGTTCACGATCGGCATTTGTATGCAGCAGTTCCTGAAACGTCGAAACGCCTGCTTCAGCATTCATATGCCCCCCAAAGCCAAGAGATAATTTGTTGTGCAGTCTTCCTTCTCCTCCGCCAGCAAGCCGTTCATACGCGTACAGTTTTTCCCCCTTGCGGATCACCACGTAGGGAATCGGCTGTTTCCAGGACGGGTCTTCTTCGGCGTCTCCCCGTCTTTTTTCTGTATATGTATCCGCAATCGTGCCGAGAATTTCCTGAATCTGCCCCTGCTCGTCCTGCACTCCGTGAAAGGTCCGCGCCTCGCGTGCGAACACCTGCTCTCTTGGGGCCACTACAATCATTTCGTCCATTTTACCCATCTTGTTCACCTCATTGTGATATTCTTCTGTATTTCATTATAGCGGAACTCTTTGAAATACACAGCAAAAAAGCCAGGCAGATGCCCGGCTTTTATTGTTAATCAAAAATGAAATCTTCATCCCGGACCGGTTCTACTGTTGCTTTTTTGTAGCCGTTTCCTTTCATGGAGAAGAAATCGTGGGATTTTGTTTTTGTATCCATGCCGTTTAATACAATCGGATTAATTTCTTCTTCTTCAAAATACGCATCCAGTCCTAAGTTCATTAATGCCTTATTTGCATTATAACGAAGGAACTTTTTCACGTCGGAGGTCAGCCCAACCGGATCGTAAAGCTGCTCGGTATAAAGCAGTTCATTTTCATACAGATCCATGAGCAGGTCGTGGGCAAATTCCCGCAGTTCTTCCTGCTTTTCCGGTGTCTGGCGCTTGTAAATTTCCTGTGCCAACAGGCCGACATATACGCCGTGGATCGCTTCATCACGGATAATCAGGTTAATGATTTCCCCGCTCTGCATGAGCTTACCCTGACCATAGAAATAAAGCGGATAATAAAAGCCGCTGTAAAACAGAAAGCTTTCAAGATAAACCGAAGCCACCATGGCTTTGTACAGAGAAATTTCGTCTCCGTCTTCAATTTTATTGTACTGCTCTACAATGCGGGAAGCTTTTTTCTGCAGGTGCGGATTTTCCTTCACCCATTCAAACAGTTCATTAATTACTTCCGTGGAAGCGAGCGTCATGAAAATGTTTGAATAGGATTTCGCATGCACTGCATTTTCCATCATTGCCATAAAGTTTAATACTGCCTTGCGCTGGTGGCCTTCCACCTGCTCAGCAACCTTTGGCATGCCGACATTTCCCTGCTCAGTGTCGAGCAGGGTCAAACCGGCGAGTACCTTCATATACGTATCTTTCTCTTCATCGGTTAAATATTTCCACGTGAGCAGATCCCCGTTGAGTGATATTTCCTCTGGAAGCCAAAACTGTTTTACGTTCTGGCTGTAAAACATCTGCGTAAAGTCGTCGTCTTGTTTTGACCAGTCGGCTGCGTCAAAAATTTGATTCATGGGGTGGTGCTCCTTTCTTTACACGACGCAGGAGAGGCAGTCGTCCTGTCCTGTGTCTTTTGTCCGTGCATAATAAATCGTCTTGATGCCTTTATGGTGGGCGTAAAGATCAATCCGGTTCAAGTCTCTCGTCGTGATGGTGTCACGCACAAAGAGCGTAAAGCTGATGCCCTGATCGATGTGCTCCTGGATAGCTGCGATCATATCTACGACATTGAACATGTCCATATCATAGGCCGCTTTATAGAAGAACCAGTTATCCGGCGCGAGGCCCGGCATTGGATAATACGTTTTCGAGTTGCCGTACGTCCGTTCTTCAATACGCTCCATGATCGGCATAACCGAAGCCGTAGCCGACTGTACATAGGAAATGGAGCCGGTCGGTGCGATCGCCAGGCGGTAGCTGTGGAACAATCCGTGCTCCTGCACCTGCTCCATCAGCTCTTTCCAGTCTTCCGCATCCGGCATAGCCATTCCTTCAAACAGGCCGGCAATCTTAGCCGAGGACGGCAGGTAGGAACGGTTCAGGTATTTCTTAAAGTAGGAGCCGTCCGCATAACTCGAGCCTTCGAATCCGTAAAACGTTTCTCCAGTTTCCTTTGCAAGCTCCATTGAACGCTGAATGGAATAGAAATTCATGGCCATAAAGAAGAAATCGGCGAATTCCCGTGCTTCCTCGCTTTCGTACGCGATATGGTTCTGCGCTAAAAAGCCGTGCAGGTTCATCGCTCCGAGACCAATCGATTTCATCATCTGGTTACCTCGGCGCACAGCCGGAGCATTCGTAATGTTAGTGTGCGTTGCTACATGGGTCAGGGAATCGGTAGCGAGTTTCACCGTATCCTTGATCGTTTTGTGCTTCATAACATTGGCGATGTTCAATGAACCGAGGTTGCAGGAAATATCGAGTCCGACTTCATCTTCCTCACCGTAATCCGTATAGCTTGATACTTCAGAGGCCTGCAGCACTTCAGAGCAGAGATTGGAAAATTTCACTTTGGAGACGTTATTCAAAGCATGCGCACGGTTCACGTTATCCTGGAACATCAAGTACGGATATCCGGATTCCGACCGGAGAATCGCCAGCTTTTCAAGCATGCGGCGGGCATCGACTTTGTCTTTTTTCACACGGTCGTCTTCTACGAGCTTGTCGTACATTTCGCTCATATCCATTTCATCAAGATGCTCCCCGTACGCCCGGTAAACGGTGTGCGGATAGAACAGGTACATATCCTTACCCTGGCGGGCAAGTTCAACGAATTTGTCCGGGATTACAACCCCGATCGACAATGTTTTAACACGCACATCTTCGTCAGCCGAAATTTTCTTCGAGTCCAGGAAGTCGTGGATGTCCCGATGGAAAATGTTTAAATAAGCTGCACCGGAGCCCTGGCGCTGTCCCATTTGGTCTGCGTAACGAAAGGCATTGTCGAGCAGCTTCATTACGCCGACGACGCCTTTTGTCGCGTTTTCTACGTCTTTAATGGCTTCGCCTTTTGCCCGAAGTTTCGATAAGTTCAGGGATACACCGCCGCCTACTTTGGACAGCTGCATGGAAATATCAACAGCCCGGGAAATATCGTTTAAAGAGTCATTTACTTCAAGCAGGAAGCAGCTGACTAATTCTCCGCGCCGTTTTCTGCCGGCATTCAGGAACGTCGGGGTACTCGGCTGATAATCCTGGCTCATCATCATTTCCGCAAACTGTTCGGCTTTCCCGGCGTCTCCATTGCCGAAATAAAGGGCCACAACAGCCACCCGGTCTTCATAGCGCTCAAGGATCATTTTCTGATCATTGGTTTTCAACGCATAGTCATTGTAAAATTTAAACGCACTCATGAATGAAGGAAAACGGAATTTCTTTTCATAGCACAGGTTGTAGACCCGCTCAATTTCTTCAAAAGAATACGCTTCAAGGAATTCTTTTTCATAAAAATCGTTTTCAAGCAGATAGTCGAGCTTTTCTCTCAGATCGTGAAAGAAAACAGTATGCTGGTTGACGTATTGAATAAAGTATTGGTAAACGGCTTCTTTGTCTTTTTCAAATTGAAAGGACCCGTCCTTTTGAAACATGATTTCATTGTTTAACTGGATCCAGTCGGTGGTTTGTGTTTGTTGCAACTTTCATCGCCTCCTCTGCGAAAATGGACACATCGTTTTTTGTTCCGCTCAGTTCGAATTTATGGAGTATAGGAACGTTGTAGTTTACTGCAATCTGGTTAGCGCTTTTCGCAAAATTGTCTCCCCATACTTTGTTTCCGCTCGACGCCACAGCAAGAAGCTGCTCTGCATGATCTTCAAGAAATGCTTCTGTGGATTCCGGAATATTTCCAAAGCCTTTCGTATAGGTGATAAGGATAAACGGTTCATCGATTTGTTCCGCTTCATTCAGACTGTATACCCGGTCAAACGGGATTTTTTCTGCGAAACGCTTCACGTTGCCCGTCATAGAATCAAAAATGATCGGTATCATCGAATCCCCTCCTTTATTTCTAAAATGTACGAACTTGTGTACATCCTTCTTATACCACTACTATATATGGTGTAATCTCCTTTTTCAACATACATGATATAGATATTTTTTCGTTTTATCCTCTTGACAATTAAAATCTCTGCTATACTTCCTTATGCTCTGCGATTCTACCCTGATAATTGTGCACATTTTCTGACAGAAAAAAATTCAGTAAGTAAGACCTGCTTCTATATCTAGATGTTTATAAAAACTGATACCGTATGCACTACTACATACAGGCATATATTTATTCCAGCGCGCTATGTACGGAGGGATAATTTTCGGTAAATTCTTGATACTTTCAGCTTATGGCAAAGAGCTGGCACGAATATATTTCAAACAAAAGCAGCCCGCGCCTGCACGGACTGCCTTTCCATATTTTATCACCTTTTCAGGCGGGGTCTTACCGTTCTTTCAATTGTACAAGCTCATTAACGATCCAGTAGGGATCCGGACGGGCCGCTTCCCAGACAGAGGCTGCCACCGTGCCATCCTGATCAATGACATAGGTCATGTCTGCAGGACAATAAGAATAGTAGCCGGTATCCCGCAGAGCTGCTTTAACCTCTGGTACCTCCTGAAGCAGGTAATCCCGGCAGGAGATGCACGCGTTGTACCACGAGGCTGCCACTGCATTTGTATCTGCAAGCACTTTCCCTGTAAACGGCATGTGCTTCGCCTCTTTTTGGAGAACAGATATCTGTTCAGCGGCAGCTACTACTACTTGGGCACCCATCTGCCTCAGCAAAGGGGATGCTTCTTCGTAGCTCCATAGTCTGTTTTTTTCTGCATGCATCCATCCGCCAAAACAGAAGAGAAGTACTACCGGCCCCTGAAGAAGAAGCTGATTTAAAGTAATATTATCTCCCTCAGTACCAGGGAGAGAGAATGCTGGTGCTCTATCTCCGATTCTAAGCCCCGGGCAGAGCGCCGGCCGTTTATCCTCATGCCATTCATTCCATAAGATGTTTTTTGCCCGGTGCAGCTGCGAACTCAGCACCTTTTCCCTTAATAGTGCCATGCCTGCAAGACTCCTTTCGGATCCCAATCGTCTGCTTTTCTTAGCTTTTAATCATCGTCCCTGTCGTCATCTTTTTCGTCGTCATGGTCGTCTTCAATATCCCTCGAAGCGATCGTACCGTCTGCATTATTTATGAAAAAGTCGCCTTCCTGTTCATTCGTTTCTACCGACAGATCATAGCCACTCTCTTCGCGGTCAAGTTCCCACTCGTCCAGCTCACCAGACAATCCACCCATCCCCGAAGCCACAATATCCTCTAAACTAACGCTGTCCCCGTCCTGCACCAGCGGCTCTTCATTGTCTTTATCATCGTCAGTTTCTTTTTGAATCACCTCACCGGAGAATGCACCTACTTCAATGTCATATTCGTCTTCCCCTTCAACCTCTACCTCATACTTCTGGTCTTCCATATCCAGCTGCAGTTCCACCGCTTTGCCATTTGTTTCTTTTTCAGCAATCATTACAGCTTCATCAGCGGAGATTTTTTCCTTGCCGTTTCCGCTGCTGGTGCTTTCTTTACTTTCTGCGGCTGTTTCCTCAGAAGCTGGCACTGAAGATGTTTCCGCCCCCACACCTCCAGCCGTATAAACTCCTGCACCAATTAAAGCCCCAAGTGCTGTGACCCCCGCCAAACTGCCTGCAATCATTTTTCCCTTCATGGTCATCTCCCCCTTTATTTGTTGGTACACCTTTACTATAAATTCCTGACATGAGAATATCCCTATAGGGAAATGAGAAATTGATGAGAAATACATAAATGGCTCATGAAAAGCATATAAATAAAAAAAGCCACCTGAGATAATCCAGGCAGCCTAATCACTTAATCATCCCAGGTGATTGATAATATTTCTCCGGTGATACCGTGTACCTGCACCGTGGCTTCTTCATCGTCCTGCTCGAGCTCCACGTAGTAAAACGGCTCCCCGGCATCGGACGTTTCAAAATCGACATCGTCCACTTCCCCGTCCACTTCTTCCCGGGCTACAGATGCAGCTTCTTCCGCATTTAACACTGTCTGCCGGCCGTCTTCGCTGCTTTCAGTATCATCTTGCTCTTCTTCCAGCACAGCACCGGACCGGGCATCGATAATCATTTCTTCCAATGCTTCTTCTTCTGCAAATTCCACTACATAGACAGCCGTGCCTTCCTGGGTTTCCCTGCTGATCTTTTCAATAGAAAAATCAGTTTCCTCTTCAGCCCGGGCACGTGCTTCTTCTTCTGTTAGCATTTCTGTATCATTCGTGCTGTTGCCAGCAATTTGTGTAACGCTTATGACTGATCCATCTGCAGCTTCCACCTGCATCTGGTACGTTCCCCGGTCAAGCTCTGCCGTCACCTCATAAATACCGTCTTGTTTTTCGATATTCGTAATTTCCCCCTGGTACTGCTCCTGCACAGCCTGTTCAATTTCCTCCGGAGACATCTCCTGGGTAAAGTAAGACGAAAGCCACCAAACTCCCAAAGCGGCTACTACGAGGCCGGCTAGCAGCACGAGAAAAACAATAACTTTTTTCAAAGCTGCTCCCCCTTCCCTCTATTACACCTATTGTAATCGCTCTTTCTGAGAAAATGATGAGAACAGGGAGCTTATTCGCCGTTCTCCGGAAAAACCAGCCGGACCTCCGTGCCCTGGCCATAAGTACTTTCAATCGCAATATTCACCCCAAGAGCCTCGGTAATATCTTTAGCAAGCGATAAACCAAGCCCATAGCCTCCGCTGGCCCGTGTTCTCGACTCATCGACCCGGTAAAAACGTTCGAAAACACGCTCAAGGTCTTTTTCCGGGATACCGATGCCGCGGTCACTCACAGCAATGAACGGCGTTTTTTCCATCTTGTCAACTCTCACATCAATAGTGTCACTGCTGTACTTTCTCGCGTTATCAAGCAGAATATACAACAGCTGCTTCACCTTATCAGAATCAGTCTGTGTCACCGCCGTGTTTCCGGAAAAATTAATATCCCGATGATAGCTGCTGCGGTAATTCTGGACAGCGTCTGCTGTTACCGTCTGTAAATCCACCTCTGCCATGTGCAGGTTTGCTTTTTCACTATGGCGGGCAAGCAGCAGAAGCTGCTGGGTCAGCTCCCTCATCCGAATTGCCTCAGAGTGAATAGCCTCCACTGATTCTTCGATAATTTCCGGCCGGGAAGCCCCTCTTCGCTGAAGAAGGCTGGCATATGATTCAATCACTGTCAGCGGCGTTTTTAACTCATGCGAGGCATTTGATACAAACTGCTCCTGTTTATGATAGTTATCTTCGAGCCGCTCAATCATTTCGTTAAATGTATCTCCGAGCTGTTCTATTTCATCCTTTGACTTCGACGATGAGGGAATCCGTTTGAACCTGCCGCTCGTTTGAATATCCTGCATTGTGGCCGACAGTGCTGTAATCGGGCGGAGAATCACTCTTCTTAACAGGCGGGCCGAGAGAAATACCGGGATAACAGCTGCGATAGTGGCAATAATCAGGATTACGCGGAGCACCGCCAGCGTTTCTTCTGTCGGACGGAGGCTGTCGGTGATCTGGATATTTGCCACCTGCCCGTTTGTCCATATCACCGGCACGGAAACAAAAGCGTACCGTTCACCTTGGTATTCGGCCACCTGGACGTATTCTTCCGAATAATACTGCACGGACTCATCCGTTAAGCTTCCTTCTGCCGGAGAGGTAACTGTCGCAGCCCTGGATCCGTCCTGCAGCACAATTCTGGCCATGCCTTCAGTGGGGGCATAGGCCCTCAGCAGCTGTTCAGCCGAAAAGTTGTCTGCGGATTCATTAAACGTAGACGCCGTCTGTCTCGCTTCTTCTACCGTCTGCTCCACTTCGCTTCCGATCATCATGCGGGAGAAGGAAAAGTAGATAGCAAACACCAAAAGTACGACAATGACAAATACAAGCACCGATGTATATAAATGAATCTTGTTTCCAAGCTTCATGGCGAATCCTTGACAACGTAGCCAACGCCGCGGACAGTCTGGATATGTGTGGTGCCGAACGGTTTATCAATTTTATTTCGCAGGTAGCGAATGTAAACATCCACTACGTTTGTTTCCCCGATATAATCAAAACCCCATACCTGTTCTAAAATCTGGTCCCGGGAGAGCACCTGTTTTTTATTTCTTAACAGATAGTAAAGCAGATCAAACTCTCTTCGGGTCAGCTCCACTGGTTCCGTGCCGGCATATACTTCCCGGGCCGACTCATTAAGCCGCAACTCGCCCGCTGAGAGCCAATGCTCTTCTTCCTCTGCTTCTGCTTTCAAGGCAGTCTCTGTTTGAAACCGGAGAGACGAACGAACACGGGCGAGCAGCTCTTCTATTTGGAAAGGCTTGGTAATGTAATCGTTGGCCCCGAGGTCGAGGCCGGAAACTTTGTCCTCTACCGAATCTTTAGCGGTGACAAGCAGGACAGCTGTTTTTTTGTCCTGACTCCGGATTCGCCGCAGCAGCTCAATGCCGCTAATGCCCGGAAGCATAATATCGAGAATAATTAAATCCCACGTTTTTTCCTGATACATAGCGAAGCCTTTAAGACCATCAGTCGCTTTTTGAACATAATAATTTTCATAGGTAAGCTCAAGCTCGAGCACCCGCGCAATTTTTTCTTCGTCTTCCACAATCAGTATACGTGCTTGTTCCATTAGGCATCCCTCAATACGCTGCCGGATGGCAGTCTATTATGATGAAGAACGGTGGTTTGAAGCTTTGCTCCACAAAGTGATTGTTCTCCATGTGAAATAAACAGCAGTGCCAATTAAACAAATAAGAAAAAATGAAGGGAAAAACCACCCGAGCCCCCCACTTTCATCCAGGGCTGTCCGGACGGTCTGCCACTGAACGTAAACGAACCCGAGGGCAAGCTCCACGAGCAGAATAGAAACTAGAATTTGTCCCTCACGCTTAAATACCTCTATTTGATGCTCGTTCATTCGTACCGGAAGGCGGAACCAGCCCGGGTAGCGAAGAGAAAAATACGCCCCGGTCCAAATAGCGATTAACGCCAAAGGAGGAACAAACAAATAATATTTCGCAGCATATTCGTTTGGATCTCCGGTGGCGTCGAAAAACTGGGGCACAATGTACGGAAGACGAGGCCAATAGAAAAGCACAATCGCAAGCATTCCTATGGAAGCCACGCCCCCTACAATTAATGCTGTTCTTGCAAACGTCGGCATAACGGTCTGCCTCCTACTATTCTTTATTCCAGCTTCACCACTGCTGCTTTTTCAACGCTTTTGATATCATTATAATCGTAACGATACAGGACATCGCAATAATGACCATTACAATACTCCATAGCCATTCTCCGGAAATAATGAAAAAAATGCCGAGAATAAGGCTTAGCACTACAATAAATCCTTCAAACCAGTAAAAAAATTTTATGGTCGCATTTGTATTCATGACTCTCCCCCTGATCTTTCTTTTGATTTCTTTTTACTGCCTGGCTTTTTTCTGCCTGTCTGGTAGACGCCAAGCAGCGCACTCAGCATACCAATTGCTGCAACAATGACATAGAACGTGGCGCCAAGCCAAAGAAAAAAACCCGCTGCTCCCGCAGCCAAAACTAGAAATATTATATTAAACGTAAATAGTACCGGGGATCTCAAGCTACCCCTCCCTTTCGACTTTATCTTCTATCAACGTATCATTTTCTTTCCTTATTGCCCATCTTTTCCTTGAAAAGCCGCTAAAATATTTCTCATTGGTCTTTTCTCTTTTCAGGCCGGTTTAAAACAAAAAAAGCACCCATTGGCATGGGCGCTGTCATAACATAAATGGTGCTAGTGACAGGACTTGAACCTGCGACCTGATGCTTACGAGGCAACTGCTCTACCAACTGAGCTACACTAGCACATATTTGCGACAAATAATAATATACAAAAAGAAAAAATGCATGTCAATCAAAAAAGCCGAAGGCAGCCAGCGAGCCAGCGCTGCCTTCAAGGCTGTTTAAATAAACAGCAGCAGGCTGAGCGCCATCACAGCCATCCCGCTTACTACACCGTAAATCGACACGTGGGTTTCGTCATATTTTTTTGCTGCCGGAAGCAGCTCATCCAGAGAAATAAATACCATGATTCCAGCTACAGCGGCAAAGATGATTCCAAACATTGTGTCTGTTAAAAACGGCATCAGTATAAGAAACGCTAAAATAGCCCCCGCCGGCTCTGATAATCCCGACAGGAAAGACAGCCGGAACGCTTTCCGTTTGCTCCCAGTCGCAAAATAAACCGGCACCGAAACTGCCACCCCTTCAGGGATGTTGTGAATGGCAATGGCAAGCGCGATTGCAAACCCCAGACCAGGATCGTTCAAAGCAGAGGTGAATGTCGCAATGCCTTCTGGAAAGTTATGAATCGCAATAGCAAGCGCTGTAAATGTCCCCATTTTCATGAGACCCTGGCGTTCAAGCTCTTCTTTAGATGTATGCATGTCTTCCACGCGCTTCACTTCATGCGGATTGCCTTTTTGTGGAACGAGCCGGTCAATGGCAGCAATGAAAATCATTCCTCCAAAAAATCCTCCTACGGTCGCCCACTGGCCACCAACTTCTCCAAGTGCTCCGACGAGCGATTCCTGCGCCTTAAAAAATATTTCAACCATGGAAACATAAATCATCACGCCTCCAGAGAATCCGAGTGAAAAAGCTAAAAACCGGGTGTTTGTCGTGGAGGTGAAAAAAGCCAGTATGCTTCCAATTCCTGTAGCAAGACCAGCTCCAAGTGTTAATAAAAAGGCATAGATGACGTTGGGCTCCATGCGTGCGCCTCCTTCATGTACTGGATTGATTTCACGAAATTTTCCCTTATGCAACATTTTAACCATTATTCAATTATTGTGTCAATGCAAACTTTATGCCTCCATAAAAATCTTCTTTTTTTCTAAGAAAAAAGGTAAAAAGACAGAACGGCCTGTGCGGAGCTGCTAATAAAAAACACAAAAAAAGTGCCTACGGCTGGTAAGCCGTAAGCACTTTATGTCTCCTGTATGTATGGTGGAGACGGTGGGATTCGAACCCACGTCCAGAGATATTGCCACTTTAGCATCTACGAGCGTAGTCGCTATATTATCATTCGCCAGTACGTCAGCCTAGCAACAGGCTTTCGTACGGCTAGTCTGATTAGTCTCTTCAGCCGCCCTCAGACGGAGGGCGAACTGCGTAGCCCACTAAGAGTGAGACCCCAAATCATTCCACGCGGGCGATGGAATGCGGGATCCGCATGAAGCAGTTGTTACGCTGCTACTGCGAGGTTTTCGTTGTTTTTGCCAGTTATTATTGGCGTGGCATTTTTACGAGCTGCCTCTCGGCTCGCAGCTAAAGCTCAACCTATCCCTGTCGAAGCCGTAACGTCCCCATGTGAAGTTAAGCATGCGCTCATAGTTTATGAGCGACATACTATATTATAACGATAGGCCCCGGGCGTGTCAATCTAGTCGCTCATACCCTTCATGCTCCGGTTGATGGCTTTATCCATTTCGCGTTTGGCGTCCTGTTCTTTAAGAGCCTGGCGTTTGTCGTATTTTTTCTTACCCTTGGCAAGGCCGATTAGCACCTTAGCTTTGCCGTTTTTGATATAAACCTTTAATGGGATAATGGAATAGCCGGACTGCATGCTTTTGCCGATGAGTTTATTAATTTCCCGGCGATGCAGCAAGAGCTTTCTCGTACGAAGGGGGTCATGGTTAAACTGGTTTCCCTGCTCATACGGGCTGATGTGGGCATTATGCAAAAACAGCTCATTATTATCGATTTTTCCGAAGCTGTCCTTTAGGTTCATCCTCCCGGCACGGATTGACTTTATCTCTGTGCCCCGCAGCTCAATACCTGCTTCAAAGGTATCTTCGATAGTATAATCATGACGGGCTTTCCGATTTTGCGCCAGCACCCGGTTTTCCGTTTTTACGGCCATCCCCGTTCACCTGCCTTCATTCTTTAGTTTACCACGGCAGCCCGGCTATAGCCTAACTTCCCGGGCTGCCACAACCGGATTATTTCTTTTTGTTGTTTTTTGATACTTTCGAATAAAACGGCTTTTTATTGCCGGATTTTCCTTTTTTACGGCCACCGTCTTTTTTATTGCCGTCTTTCTTTTCACCCTGGCCTTCTTTTCGGCCCGGGCGTTTGCCCTTATCTCCCTGAATCACTTTCGTGGACTCTTTGCGGCGGGCTTTTGCCGGACGCTTCATGCCGACAACCTCAAAGTCGATCGCAGCTTCTTCAAGGTTTACGTTCAGAACGCGTACCTCCACCTGATCGCCGATACGGTACATATTCGCTGTACGCTCACCAATCAGGGCATACTGCTTCGGATCATAGTGGTAATAATCATCAGTTAAATAGCTGATGTGCACCATGCCTTCAATGGTGTTTTCGAGTTCCACAAACAGGCCGAAGTTGGCGGCTCCGCTTACAAAACCGGTGAATTCTTCCCCGATTTTGTCTTTCATATACTGGGCTTTTTTCATGCTGTCAACTTCGCGCTCGGCGTCGATGGCCCGGCGCTCCATCTCGGAGGAATGACGGGTAATTTCCGGCAGCTCATTTTTCCATTTCTGCTGGGTTTTGTCGTCCATTCGTTTGTTTACTAAATACGTACGGATCAGCCGGTGCACAATCAAGTCCGGGTACCGGCGGATTGGTGATGTGAAATGGGTATAGAAGTCCGCCGCCAGGCCAAAGTGGCCGGCATTTTCCGGATCATACTTAGCCTGCTGCATTGAGCGCAGCATGACCGTACTGATCACTGCCTGCTCCGGTTCCCCCTTCACGGCATCGAGAACCTCCTGGAGCGCACGAGGGTGTACCTTATTTGCGGTCCCTTTCACTGCGTAGCCAAAGTTCGTCACAAACTCCACAAATGACTGCAGCTTGTCTTCAGCCGGATCTTCGTGAATCCGGTAGACAAACGGCACCTTCATCCAATGGAAGTGTTCGGCTACCGTTTCATTGGCAGCCAGCATAAATTCTTCAATCAGCTTTTCAGCAACCGAGCGCTCGCGCAGCACTACGTCTGTTGGGGCCGTCGTTTCATCCACGAGCACCTGCGCTTCTTTGAAATCAAAATCGATGGCGCCTCTTCCAAACCGCTTTTCACGAAGAATTGCTGCGAGCTCTTCCATGCGTTCAAACATTGGCACGAGTTCGCTGTACTCCTCCCGTTTCGCCTGGTTGTTCTCTTCAAGAATCAGGCGGACATCGTTATACGTCATACGGGCAGCAGTCCGGATCACACTTTCAAAAATTTCATGATTGACGACTTCACCCTGCGGTGACACTTCCATTTCGCACGAGAGCGTCAGCCGGTCTACCTGCGGGTTCAGGCTGCAGATGCCATTTGACAAACGGTGCGGAATCATCGGGATCACCCGGTCCACCAAGTATACACTCGTAGCCCGTTCACCGGCTTCTACATCAATAGGTGTTCCTTCATCCACATAATAGCTGACGTCCGCAATGTGAACACCGAGCTTGTAGTTGCCATTATTGTACTTCGTCACCGTCACGGCGTCATCAAGATCCTTTGCGTCCGCTCCGTCGATCGTAACAATAGTTTCATCGCGAAGATCCCGGCGCTGTTTAATCTCACTTTCATCGATTACATCGGGGGTCTTTTGTGCCTGTTCCACAGCTTCCTCCGGGAAATCTCCCGGAAGGCCGTGCTTATGGATGATCGACAGAATATCCACGCCCGGGTCATTTTTATGCCCGATGATATTGACGACTTTCCCTTCAGCCCCCGACGCTGCGTCGGGATATTTAGTCAGTTCTACGACGACCTTGTGGCCATCCACGGCTCCGTTTTCCGCATCCTGTGGAATGTAAATGTCATCACGGATGTGCTTGTCATCTGCTGCGACAAATCCGTAATTGCCGTAAAGCTGATACGTGCCGACCACTTTTTCAATTCCGCGTTCAATGATACGGATGATCGTTCCTTCGGTTTTGCTTCCCTGGCTCGAGTCCGAGATACGTACGAGCACCGTATCTTTGTTCATGGCCCCGTTAATTTCGCCGGCCGGCACAAAGACGTCGTCACGTTCTTTCTCCTCCGGAATAATAAAGGCAAAGCCTTTGGCATGACTCTGCACGCGCCCGCGCATCAGATTCATTTTCTCCGGTATGCCGTAGCGGTTGCTTCTCGTCCGGACAACGTCGCCGCTGTCCTCCATTTCGTTTAGCGTCTTCATAAGACGTTTAATATCTTCTGCTGAATCTGCCTGAAGCGTTTCCTGGATTTCCTCAATGGTTGCAGGACCCGCAGAATCGTTTTTCAGGTAATTCAGCAGTATCTGTTTTATTTCCTGGTCCAACGTTTTCATCTCCTTTCAATTTTGTTGTGATAAACGTTTTGAGCTCTGCGCTCTTTCTTTATTTTGACCAATTTAATCTGTTCAAAAACTGATAGACATCTTCGTTCAACTCATCGCGATCATTTCCGAGGGTAATGACGTGCGGGGAGTCCGGGTACCACTTAATCTGTTTATCCTGCGAAGAGATCTCTTCGTAAATAATGTTTGCGCTGTCCTCTGCAATCATATCATCTTTTTCGCCCTGGGCAATCATCACCGGGGCGTGAACCATATCCAGGCCGTCTGCCACTTCCCGGATCAGGCGGTTCACCGAATGCAGCGTGTCCGTCGGGAGCTGGCGGAATTCCATAATCTCTTTATCAATCTGGTCCTGGCCCTTGCCTTCAAGGCGTTTAAATTCTTTTGCGTAATTGATGACGTCTCCATATAATTTGTCCGCGTTGTTGAACGTTGACATTGGGGCGCTCATCGGAATAACTCCAAGAACATCGTAATGATACGCCACACGCAAAGCCATCAGTCCACCGAGAGAAAGGCCCCCGACCGCTATCTGGTCAAAGCCTCTCTCTTTTAATTCGTTCATTCCCGCTTTGACGTCTTCCCACCAGTCATGGTAGTCCGTTTCCATCAGCTCTTCCGGCGGAACACCGTGTCCTTTGTATACCGGCGCATGTACAGTATAACCTTTCTTTTCCAAAAAGCGTCCCATCATCCGCACATCCGCCGAGGATCCTGTGAATCCGTGCAGCAGTAGAACTGCACGGTTTCCTCCTTCAAAGGTAAATGATTTAGGGGGTACTACACGCATGATTCATCGTCTCCTATCTTTCTTCTATTCAATTTATTCTATCGTTCGCATAAGGTTTTCAGAATTTATTTGTTTTGCTGTTAAAAATAACCGTACATCTTTTACTGTTTCATGACGGTGGGGGCCGTGAAAGAGAAAATGCTTGCCGCTTTTGTAAATCACAAACTGTTTTACTGGACTCTGCACTGTTTTGTATATACGCGCGGCGCTCCGGACCGGCACCAGGCCGTCCTTTTCGCCCTGGCCAATAAACACCGGGCAGGATACTTTTCCAACAAATGGCCGCAGCACCCGTGCTGCCTGCTGAAATTCTCTAAGCGCCCATCCGGGGGTTCTTAATTTTTCTGCAGCTACGCCGTACCACGGGTGCAGCGATCCTCTCGCCCGGCCAATCGCTACGAGCAGCGTGTCCTTTAAAAACTGGACGGGATTAATATACTCCATCGGCGTGCCAATCAGCACAAGCCGCTCCACTCTATAGCGGGCCGCAACATAGCAGGCAAGCAGGCCGCCCATCGAGAATCCGATCACATACAGGGTGCTGCAGGCAGCCGCGAGCCTTTTAGCCGCGCGGTCGGCTGCGTGAATCCATGTGATATAGGAAACCCGGTTTTGAATGCTGAAGCTGCCATATGCATGCCCGGGCAGGACCGGCGTTTCCACCATCCAGTCCGTCGAAGCACGGAGGTTCTCGGCAATTGGCTCGATTTCCCACGGGGAGCCCGTAAATCCATGCAGACACAAACATCCAATCGTCTGGTTTTTCCTGGTTGTCTTCATGTTTCTGGTCCCCTATTTTTTATTTACCTTTAGCCTCTCACTAAAACGCTAAACTTCTACCTGCTTCTTTGATTCACTAAATACAGGAAAAGCAAACATCAGCCGGCAACAGAAAAAACAGCGAACGCTGGAATCGTCCGCTGCTGAGATAGCTTCCTATACTGTCTGTTAGACAAAATAGGCGATGAGTATGGTAAGAACAAAAAACAACACAGCCAGAACTACTGTAAACTGAATCAGAAAGGCCTCGATGCCTCTCGCTTTCTGTTTGCCAACCATTTGTTCGGCTCCGCCGGAAATTGCTCCTGCCAAACCGCTGCTTCGGCCTGACTGCAATAAGATAATTGCAATAAGCATGACCGCAACGACTATTAATGCAACGTACAACGCCGTTATCATCACCCGTACACCTCCACGTTCCAATTACGCTTGTATTAATGTAACACACCAGCACGTGCAGCGCAAGCACACGCAGCAATACAGGCTGAATGCCGCGTGGCAGAGGTGGTTTATTCAATTATAAAAAACCGCAGCCCGTATTCCGGGCCGCGGTCGAAAAGCAATTATTTGTTCAGGTTATAAAAAGCATCCTTGCCCAGGTAAACAGCGGTTTCCGCCAGCTCGTCATTGATGCGCAGAAGCTGGTTGTATTTTGCCACACGATCCGTACGGGACGGAGCGCCTGTTTTGATTTGACCCGCGTTGGTCGCTACTGCGATGTCCGCGATTGTCGTATCTTCTGTTTCACCGGAACGGTGGGAAATGACGGCTGTGTAACCAGCACGCTTCGCCATTTCAATAGCATCAAAGGTTTCAGTCAACGTGCCGATCTGGTTCACCTTGATCAGAATGGAGTTGCCAATGCCTTTTTCAATACCTTCTTTCAGCTTGTTGGTGTTGGTCACAAACAAGTCGTCGCCCACAAGCTGTACTTTGTCGCCAAGAGCGTCTGTAAGCTTTTTGAAGCCTTCCCAGTCGTTTTCATCCAGGCCGTCTTCAATAGAGACGATAGGATATTTCGACACCATATCCTGGTAAAATTCGATCATTTCGTCCGCTGTTTTCACCACGCCTTCACCTTTGAGGTGGTATTTTCCGTCTTCGTACATTTCAGAAGCTGCAGAATCCATCGCAAGCATAATCTCTTCGCCCGGTTTATAGCCTGCTTTTTCGATAGCTTCAATGATCGTTTGGAGTGCTTCTTCGTTCGAACCGAGGTTCGGGGCGAAGCCGCCTTCGTCGCCGACACCCGTATTATAGCCTTTGCTTCCAAGTACTTTCTTCAGGTTATGGAAGATTTCTGCACCCATACGGACAGCTTCAAGGAAGTTACTGGCGCCGACAGGCATAACCATGAACTCCTGGAAGTCAACGTTGTTGTCTGCGTGCTCGCCGCCGTTCAGGATATTCATCATTGGAACCGGAAGGGTTTTTGCATTAAAGCCGCCGAGGTATTCGTACAGCGTCACCCCGAGTTCGTCTGCAGCCGCACGGGCTACCGCCATCGAAACACCCAGAATGGCATTGGCACCGAAGCTGCCTTTGTTGTCTGTTCCGTCAAGTTCGATCATTGCCTGGTCGATGCCTGTCTGGTCTGTTACATCAAAGCCGATGATTTCTTCGGCGATCGTTTCATTCACATTGTCGACTGCTTTGGTGACGCCTTTACCCATAAAGCGGTCGCCGCCGTCACGAAGCTCTACTGCTTCATATTCACCGGTGGAAGCGCCGCTTGGCACGAGGGCGCGTCCAAAAGCGCCAGTCTCTGTAAATACTTCTACTTCTACCGTTGGATTCCCACGGGAATCGAGTACTTCGCGTGCGTAAATATCTGCAATTAAACTCATAAATGATTCACTCCTATGATTGATTATTGAATGAGGGACTGCCCCGTCATTTCTTTTGGTTTTTCTATCTGCAGCAGCTCTACGGCTGTTGGACAAAGGTCAGCGAGCACGCCGCCTTTGCGGAGCTTTGCATTCTCATCGCCAGTGACGATGACTGGCACCGGATTGGTCGTATGGGCTGTCATCGGTTTATCATCCGGCGTTGTTACTTCATCAGAGTTTCCGTGGTCTGCTGTAATAATGGCACGTCCGCCCTTATCGTGCAGCAGGTCCACGACCCGTCCGAGGCATTCATCCACTGCTTCAATTGCTTTAACCGTGGCCTCAAGGTCACCAGAATGGCCGACCATGTCCGGATTGGCAAAGTTCAGCACGATAAAATCATGTTTTTCAGACTGAATTTCGCTTTCAAGCGCCTCAGTCACTTCATATATGCTCATTTCAGGCTGCAGGTCGTACGTGGCTACCTTAGGCGAATCGATCAGCACCCGCGTTTCGCCCTTAAACTCTTCCTCGCGTCCACCGCTGAAGAAAAAGGTGACATGCGGATACTTTTCCGTTTCTGCAATACGAAGCTGGTGCAGTCCAGCATCTGAAACGATTTCACCCATTGTATTGACCAGGTCCTGCGGAGGGTAGGCAATTTCTGCATTTACTGAATCACTGTACTGCGTCATACTGACAAATTTCAGATTGGATGGGAATTTGTCTCCGCGTTCCAAACCGTTAAAACCATCCTGCGTAAATACCTGTGACAGTTGAATGGCACGGTCCGGACGGAAGTTGAAGAAGATCACTGCGTCATTGTCCTGCAGACGGCCGACTGCTTCTCCTTCTTTTGTAATAACCGATGGCAGCACAAATTCATCCCAAACCTCTTCTTCGTATGAAGCGTCCACAGCTTCTTCAGCTGTTTCGTAGGAAGGTCCTTCCCCGTACGTAATAGCCCGGTACGATTTATCCACACGTTCCCAGCGGTTGTCACGATCCATTGCATAGTACCGGCCCTGAACCGTCGCAATATCGCCGGTACCGATTTCTTTCATATAGTCTTCCACTTCGGATACATACTGTTTAGCGGAACGCTGCCCCACATCACGGCCATCCAAAAAGGCATGAACGTATACACGCTCGATTTCTTTTTCATTCGCCATGTCGAGCAGTGCTTTTAAATGGTCTATATGGCTGTGGACCCCGCCATCAGAAAGCAGGCCGAATAAATGAAGGGCGCTGTCGTTTTCTTTCACATGGTCCACGGCATGTTGAAATGCCTGATTGTTTTTGAACGTTCCTTCTTTAATGCCCTTATTAATTAAAGAAAGGCTTTGATAAACGACCCGGCCGGCCCCGATATTCATATGGCCGACTTCTGAGTTGCCCATCTGTCCTTCAGGCAGGCCGACGGCTTCGCCGAAAGCTGTCAGCGTTTCATGTGGGTATTGCTTCCAATAGCGGTCAAAGTTTGGCGTGCTTGCCTTAGCTACCGCGTTCCCTTTGGTTTCCTCCCGGCAGGCGTAGCCGTCCAGGATAATCAGTGCTACTGGCTGATTGCTCATTGTTTTCCCGCCTCAGCAAGCTCCAGGAACGCATCCGGCTTCAGGCTCGCACCGCCGACAAGGGCACCGTCGATGTGCTCTTTCGCCATGTACGTTTCAATATTTTCCGGTTTTACACTGCCGCCGTATTGAATGCGTACTTTGTCAGCTGTATCTTGATCGTACTGCCCGGCAAGTGCTTTTCTTACCGAACCGCACGTTTCATCCGCGTCCTCGGCAGTCGATGATTTGCCTGTGCCGATAGCCCAGATTGGCTCGTAAGCGACAACCACTTTCGCAGCGTCCTCCGCACTCAGTCCGGCAAAGCCTTTTTCGATCTGTTCGCGCACGACTGCTTCTGTAGAGCCGTTCTCCTTCTGCTCAAGGGACTCCCCGCAGCACATGATCGGTGTTAACCCGTGGTTCAGGGCTGCTTTTACTTTTTGATTGACGGTTTCGTCGGTTTCGTTAAACATTTCGCGGCGTTCGGAGTGGCCGATGATGACGTAAGGAATGCCTAAGTCTGCGAGCGCTGCCGGACTGATTTCGCCCGTGAACGCACCGCTGTCTTCCTGGTGCATATTCTGGGCGCCGATTTTCACGTCGCTCGATGCTGCTGCCTCATTCATGTCCTTCAAAAACAGAGCCGGTGCGCATACTACCGTTTCCACCTCTTCTGCGTTCGGTACTTTGCCTGCTACCTGCTCGATAAAATCCACTGCTTCACCGTGAAGTTTATTCATCTTCCAGTTGCCTGCTATGATTGGTTTTCTCATTGTTTCACCCCGCTAAGATTATAGTAAATATACGTGCTGCCTGCCTATTTATCATCCAGTGCTGCTACACCTGGCAGAACTTTGCCTTCGATGAATTCAAGCGAAGCACCGCCGCCGGTGGACATATGGCTCATTTTATCTGCCAGCCCGAATTTTTCTACCGCTGCCGCCGAGTCTCCGCCGCCGATAACCGTGTACGTGCCGGAAGCTTCAGCCATTGCCTCAGCGATAGAACGCGTGCCCTTTTCAAACGTAGTGAATTCAAACACGCCAACCGGCCCGTTCCAGATCACAAGCTTCGAATCCTTGATGACGTTGGCATATTCCTTTCTCGTTTCGGGCCCGATGTCCAAGGCTTCCCAATCGGATGGGATGCTGTCAATACTCACTGCCTGTGTGTTTGCATCGTCGCTGAAATCGTCGGAAACAATAACGTCCTTTGGCATGTAAAAGTTTACGCCCTTATCTTCAGCTTTCTGCATGAATTTTCTGGCCATATCAAGCTTATCTTCTTCAAGCATGGACTTGCCGATCTCATAGCCTCTCGCTTTAACGAACGTGTAGGCGAGTCCACCGCCGATAATGAGGTTATCCACGATATCGAGGAGGTTATCGATAACGCCGATTTTGTCTTTTACTTTTGCTCCCCCAACGATTGCTGTAAATGGACGGTCCGGGTCCTCAAGCGCCTGGCCAAGCACATCGAGTTCTTTTTCCATCAGCAGGCCGGCTGCGGACGGAAGGTGGCGCGCCACTCCTTCTGTAGATGCGTGAGCCCGGTGAGCCGCACCGAAGGCATCATTTACGTAAATGTCTGCAAGGGACGCTATGTTCTTTGCCAGAGTTTCATCATTTTCCTCTTCCCCTGCTTCAAAGCGCAGGTTTTCAAGAAGCATGATTTCTCCGTTCTCCAGGGATGCCGCTGTCTGCTTAGCCTCTTCGCCGTATACTTCGTCGACCTTCTTCACATCGACATTCATAATTTCGCCAAGACGGGCTGCTGCCGGTCCGAGACGAAGCTCGTCCACCGCTTCCCCTTTCGGGCGTCCAAGGTGGCTTCCAAGAATGACACGCGCTCCCTGTTCGGATAAGTATTGAATTGTTGGTACAGCTGCACGAATCCGTGCGTCATCCGTAATGCTTTCATCTTTCATTGGCACGTTGAAATCAACGCGGCAAAATACCGTTTTGCCTTTCAAATCTAAATCGCGGATGGTTTTCTTATTTAACGCCATTGCCAAACCTCCCTTAATTTTTCTTCCTCATCTATCATAACAAAAATCTGCACTCCCGTTCTTTACCCGCCGCAGAAAAAACTGGAACGTCTATTTTTAATGCTTCGTGAGAGCATCTGATGTCCGGCAGGCCGGAAAATAGAGCTGTACAGACTTAAAAAAGGGAGGAAGAAATAATATTCTCCTCCCTTTCCCAAGCACTTAATAAATGGTTTACAGTTTTTTGCCAAAGCTTGCTGCGAGGTCCACAACACGGCTGGAATAACCGAATTCGTTGTCGTACCAAGCGATTACTTTGACCATGTTGTCCTGCATAACGAGTGTTGAAAGAGCGTCTACCGTGGAAGAATAAGCGCTTCCGTTGTAGTCCTTCGATACGAGCGGCTCTTCACTGTAACCAAGAATGCCTTTCAGTTCGTCAGATTCAGAAGCTTCTTTCAATGCGTTGTTCAACTCGTCTACTGTTACGTCCTTGTCGAGTTCTGCTACGAAGTCCACAAGGGAAACGTTTGGAGTAGGAACACGCATCGCACCGCCAGTAAGCTTACCGTCAAGCTGTGGAAGCACGAGTGCTACTGCCTGAGCGGCGCCTGTAGTTGTCGGAATGATGTTTTCAGCGCCAGCGCGCGCACGGCGAAGATCTTTGTGCGGGCCGTCCTGGATCTGCTGGTCACTCGTGTAGGAGTGAACTGTATTCATCAGGCCGCGTTTGATGCCGAATTTTTCATCCAGTACTTTAGCTACTGGAGCCAGGCAGTTGGTTGTGCAGGATGCGTTAGAAACGACTTTATGCTCATCCGGCTTGAATTCGCCTTCGTTAACGCCGACAACAAATGTGGCGTCCACGCCTTTAGCCGGTGCGGAAATGATAACGTTTTTCGCTCCGCCTTCAAGGTGTTTGGCAGCCTGATCACGCTGCGTAAAGATGCCTGTAGATTCAACAACGATTTCGGCTTCTACGCCTTTCCAGTCGATTTTCGCTGGATCTTTTTCAGAGAAAACGGTCAGCTTGTGGCCGTTAATTGTAAGGTTGTCACCGCTTGCTTCGATTTCTGCGTCAAGCGTTCCGTGGACGGTGTCATATTTTAAAAGGTGCGCAAGTGTATCAGTGTCAGTCAGGTCGTTTACTGCTACTACTTCCACGTCCGGGTTGTTTAAAGCTGCCCGGTAAACGTTACGTCCAATACGTCCAAAACCGTTAATACCAATTTTTGTTGCCATAATGATTTTTCCTCCTTGGAATATAAATAATTGTGAAAGCTACTGCAGCATAATGCGGCAGGTATTCTGCCTGTTACTCAGTTGCCTCCGGCGCATCGTTTTGTTCTAAAATGGCTTTCGCTGCGCCCTCATCGGTAATCAGTATGCTGCTTGGGCGGTAGCGCATATAAGCGTCAATTGCCTTTGCCTTGCTCGATCCCCCGGCTACGGTGATTACTGTCTGGTCCCGCCGGAGCTCGTCCCACTGCAGGCCCACCGTATTTTCCCGGTGCACCACTTGTCCATCCTGGTTAACGTAGTAGCCAAATGACTCGGCCACCGCCGACTCTTCCTCCAGCCTGCTGCGCAGGGAAGCACTCGTCGTCCGCCGGCCGGCCATCGTTTTTGCTTCTCCAATACCGTGAACCACAATCGATGCCGTGCTCAGCAGATCGAGCACTTCCTGCACTCCGGGTTCCTGCATGAGCGAACGTCTCGTGTCCTCGCTCAGCTGGTCGGGAACATGAAGCAGCCGGTACGAGGCCTGGGCCTTCATCGCCATGGCGGAGCTGATAGTGTTGGCCTGAATTTCCACTTTTTCCCCTAGGCCGCCGCGGGCCGGTACAAAAATAGTGTTTTGCCATCTCGGGTCAGGGACCATCATTTCAGCAGCTGAAGCAAGCGTCGTACCGCCGGCTACCGCAATGACGTCCCCGGAACGCACACGGTTTTTCATCTGCTGTACCACAGCCCGTCCGAGTTCCTTTTTCACCACCGGCAGCTCGTCGCTATCCCCCGCCACCACGATAACCTTAGGCACGGATAAATAACCCGCCAGCCTCTGCTCCAATTCCTCGAGGCCAAAAGTATATTTGACTGTCTGTTCGAGTCCTTCGAGCAGCTTGGTGCCTTCTTCAGTTAAAAGCATCCCTGCGCTTTGCATCAGAATAAGCCCCTGCTGCTTCAAAAAATCTGTTTCACTGCGCAGAACCCGCTCTGAAATGGATAGCTGAGTGGCAAGGGTTCTTCTTCCAATCGGCTGCATCAGGCGGATGTATTGCAAAATGCGGTACCTCTTCCCTAACGTTTCGAGCACATCAGGCTGCAGTTTCCGCTGCATCTCCAATACGTCACGTAACATATTGCTACACCACCGAACCTGTGGCAGCAGCTTATTTCAAGCCACTCCTCATCATTGATCTTCACTTCCCCCTCCGGGACTAATAAGGTCCCGGAGAGACATTTTCTGTCCCGCTCATTTTATAAAAAAATGAACGTTTTGTTCACAATTTCATTGTAGCAATCTGCATCTGGAAAATCAACGCAAATGTTCACCGTGATTTTCAAGTTGTTACATTAGACTATTACCCGAATGCTGATAATTTTATGCATAAAAAATCCTCCTTTTTCGCAAGGAGGATACTGGCTATACTGGCTGCTTGCGCTGGGAGGAAGAAGGAATGCGGAGTTCTGTTCTGTATTTCGCAACCGCCCGCCTTGAAATCGTACACTTCTGTTCCTGCTGCAGCAGATCTGCAAGCTTTTGGTCCGAAAGAGGCTTTTCTTTATTTTCTTCTTTAATCAGTTTTTTCATCATGGCCTTCACTCCATTGCTTGAAGCGTCTTCTTCCAGGCGCGCAATTTTTGAGGAGAAGAAATGCTTCAGCTCCACCAGGCCGTGAGGTGTCTGCATGTATTTGCGGCTCGTCGTCCGTGAAACCGTGGATTCATGCACCTCCGCCTGCTCAGCTATTTCCCGGAGCGTAAGAGGACGAAGTTTTTCTTCGCCGTACTTTAAGTATTCACTCTGGGCTCCGACGATCGCTTCTGATACTTTCTGCAGCGTCTGCTGCCGCTGTTCGACACTTTTTACAATCCATAAAAACTGCTTATATTTTTCCATTGCATACTGCCTGGCTTCTTCATCGGTATCCTGCTGCAAGAGACGCCAGTATTTTTCATTCATCTGCAGTTCCGGAAGCCGGTCATTTAAAATAGTGACGACCCACTTTCCTTCAGCCTCTTCTACACGGATATCCGGGGACACAGAAATAGATGTCTCCTGCCTATACGCATCCCCAGGATACGGCGAAAGCTTTTGAAGGCAAGTGTAAATCTCCTGGAGCTGCTCTTTGCTGAGGTGATATTTCTGCTGAAGATAGCGCCATTTCTTTGCTCCTAGCGCCTCGAGGTCATCGGCGACTACCTGATCAATATAGGGATCCGTATCCAGACAGCGTTCAAGCTGCAGAAGGAGGCATTCTTTTAAATTTCTTGCCCCGACTCCTGCTGGTTCAAGCTGTTGGAACGTCGAAATATACTGCTCGCTTTCTTCGCTTTCAAGCTGAAACTTCTTCTCCATTTCCCATTTGATGTCTTCTAAGTATCCACGCTCATCGACACTTCCGGCTAAAAACAGAAGTATATCCCGTTCCCTGCCTTTGTAACGGCCGCAGGCAATCTGTTCCCTCAGCGTATCTTCGAGAGTTTCCCCTGCCGGCTCACGCCAGTCCAGCTGTTCATTTCCGGATGCCGGGGTATAGGCAGGGACTGCTGTTTGAGAGGCAGACAGCGCAGTACCGTCAGTAATAGAAGGCATGGTTAAATCCATTAGAGGGTTTTCCATCGCCTCTTCCTGCAGATAGTCAGATAATTCCTGGGTCGACAGCTTCAACAGGGCAATTGCCTGCTTTAATTCCTGCGTCATCACTAAACTCATCTCTTGCTTCTGCTGCAATTCAAGCCCTAAACCCATTATTTCCACCTCCGTTTGGAAACGCTTTCTTATATCATAACATATTTTTCTTCCTTAATTCGATATCTTTCCTTGTTCAGTTATTGGTATTATATGAAAATAGATCTGGGCATTCTATTTGTTTGTCAGATCATTTTTCATATAACTTAAGGCATATCCTGAAGCAGAAACATTTACACGGCACGTTTATGTTTGTGAAAATGAAGGGAATGAGAGGTAACGTATGAATATATGAAATAGGAGCATACTTTTTATTTGACCTTAATTGACCAAAGAGTTATGATAATAACAGCAACGCGGAAGGAAAAATATTTTCCATACAACTACCATGAATGTAGGCATACATTTCATTAAAGGAGGACTCTTTTCATGAACTTGATACCAACAGTTATTGAACAAACCAACCGGGGCGAACGCGCATATGATATTTATTCGCGTTTGTTGAAAGACCGCATTATTATGCTTGGCTCGGGCATTGATGACAACGTAGCCAACTCGATCGTAGCGCAGCTTCTTTTCCTCGAAGCCGACGATCCGGAGAAAGACATTTCTCTTTACATTAATAGTCCGGGCGGCTCGATCACAGCCGGCATGGCTATTTATGACACAATGCAGCACATTAAGCCGCAGGTTTCCACTATCTGTGTCGGCATGGCAGCATCAATGGGTGCTTTTCTTCTTACAGCCGGCCAGGAAGGCAAGCGTTATGCTCTTCCAAACAGTGAAGTAATGATTCACCAGCCGCTCGGCGGCACTCAGGGCCAGGCTGCTGATATTGAAATTCATGCCCGCCGCATTATTAAAATGCGCGAAAAGCTCAACCAAATCCTTGCTGACCGCAGCGGCCAGCCGCTTGAAGTTATCGAGCGCGATACCGATCGTGATAACTTTATGAGTGCGGAGCAGGCAAAAGAATATGGTCTCGTGGACCAGGTTATGGGGCAGTAAGAGACAAAAAATCAGGACGGCATAGCGCTGTCCTGATTTTTATTATTCACATTTCTTTTTTCATAAACTCCGTTAATGATTCGGCCGCTTCCTCTTCGTCTGCACCTTCAGCCGAAAGCTTAACCGAGGCCCCTGTACGTACTGCGAGGCTCATAACGCCCATAATGCTTTTAGCATTCACCTTTTTTTCATCTTTTTCCAGAAAAATGTTGGAATGAAACCGGTTCGCCTCCTGAACGAATAATGCTGCCGGCCGGGCTTGAAGCCCTGTGCGCAAATTTACTTCTACTGTTTTTTCGACCATAGTTATTATCTCCCTTTCTCCATCTGTCTTCATCCGGTACCCGCTTTTTTTGCACCAATAACGTAAGTCAATTCGGTAACTTTTTAAGCAAGCGCTTTAACAACGGCTGTAAACCGGCGCCTGTGGCAGTAGAGGCCCCCCTCTCTTCCTACAGGCGCCGGTTTTTACTAATTAAATTTTTTCGGGAATTGGCGGCTTACCAGCCTGGATACGTTCCGCGATCTGGTCGATCTTTCTCAGTCGGTGATTCACCCCGGATTTACTCACTTTTCCACTCGGTACCATTTCCCCGAGCTCCTTCAGCGTAACATCCTGATGCTGCACACGCAGAATCGCTATCTCGCGGATTTTTTCCGGAAGGTTTTCGAGCCCGACTTCCGCCTGGACAAGCTGAATGTTTTCGACCTGCCGCAAAGCAGCCCCCACGGTTTTATTGAGATTCGCTGTTTCGCAGTTTACGAGGCGGTTCACCGAATTCCTCATGTCTTTCATAATCCGTACATCTTCAAAATACAACAGGGCCTGGTGAGCACCAATAATATTTAAAAACTCGGTAATTTTTTCGCTTTCCTTAATATAAAGAATATAGCCCTTTTTCCGTTCAAGGCTTTTCGATGTAAGTCCGAATGTTTCCATCAGAGTCCGGAGAGCCCGGTTGTGCTCTTCATACATTGAGTAAATTTCGAGGTGATACGAAGACGTTTCCGGATGGTTAACCGATCCCCCGGCTAAAAAGGCTCCGCGCAGATACGCCCGCCGGCTGTCCGTATTCGGAATCACGTCATTAGAAATTGATCGGTTAAACTGATAGCCATTTTCCATGATGGCAAGATCCGTCAGCATTTCTTTGGTTTCTTCTGCCATCCGCACCACATAAACATTATTCTTTTTTAAACGCATTTTTTTCCGGACAAGCAGTTCAATGACCATATCCTTATAAATACGCTTGATTAAAGAATAGATCCGCCTCGCGATTGCTGCGTTTTCAGTCGAAACATCTAAAATCAGCTGGCCGTTGCCAAAAGAAATCGAACCGTTCATTCTAATTAACGCAGCCAGTTCTGCTTTAGCGCTCGTATCGTCTACCTCGATCTGGGTTAATTCTTTCTTTGTTATAGCCGCAAATGAAGACATCCATCTTCACCGCCTTTCTGTCAATCACGGGCGAGCAGGGCTTCAGATACCTTTTTGGCATCATGACGGAGAACGAGGCCGTCATAGTGCATAAACGTATCTGTTACTACCTGGCACCCAAACTGTTCTAATCTTTCATAATCACACCTCACAGGAAACGCCTGCTGTTTTTCATAGTTCTCAAGCACCGGCGCCGGAATTTCTTCATCATGCACAAGGATCGTATCCACAAGTGTGCCCCCTGTGTGCTTTTCGAGGGCGTGCAGATGATCGGACGCTGAAAATCCGTCCGTTTCTCCCGGCTGTGTCATAGCATTGCAAATATATACCTTCCGGGCCTTCGAACGGTTGATGGCGTCCCGGATACCGGGGACGATCAAGTTCGGCAGAATGCTTGTAAACAAACTTCCGGGACCGATGACAATAACGTCCGCCTGTTCAATGGCACGCACGGTTTCCGGAAGAGCTTCAGCATCCGGCGGGTGGATGAACACCTGCTCAATCTGCTTGCCGGCTTTTGGAATAAGCGACTCCCCGTAGACCGTAGAGCCGTCCTTCATTTTTGCAAACAGCTCAATGCTTCGGTTAGAGGCTGGAAGAACCTTCCCTCGAACGTTTAACACGGTACTTAGTTCAGTAATTCCTTTGGCAAAGTCTCCGGTAATGGAAGTCATTCCGGCTACCAGAAGATTCCCAAGGGAATGGCCGGTCAGCCCTTCTCCGCTTGCAAAGCGGTGCTGGAACAATTCTTCAATTAATGGTTCGACTTCTGCGAGCGCCACTAATACGTTTCTTACGTCCCCGGGGGGCGGAATATTAAACTCTTTCCGTAAGCGCCCCGAGCTTCCTCCGTCGTCTGCGACGGTCACAATCGCCGTAATATCTGCCGGGAACTGTTTCAGCCCCCGGAGCAGAACACCTATGCCTGTGCCACCGCCCATCACTACAACCTTCGGGTCCATCACGTCTATTTTTTCCTTCCTTCCTCAATGTCCCGGTGATTGGCATTCGTCTCATATTTCTCTGAAAAGTAAGACGCAATGTATTCAGCAAGCGTCACGGAGCGGTGCTTGCCTCCTGTGCATCCAATCGCGACGACAAGCTGCGACTTGCCTTCCTGTTTGTACAACGGAAGCATAAATTCAAGCATATCCACCAGTTTATTTATAAATTCTTTTGTATCTGTCCATTTTAACACGTACGAAGACACTTCTTCCTCGAGACCGGTTTTTGGCTCCAGGTGCTCCACATAATGAGGGTTGGGCAGAAAGCGAACATCAAAAACGAGATCTGCATCGATCGGCATTCCATACTTAAACCCGAAGGACATAACATTCACATTAAAGACCGACTGATTTTTCTCAGCATAATCTGTTAATATACGCTCCCGCAGCTCTCTCGGTTTCAGGCTGCTCGTATCAATAATATGGCGCGCACGTCCCTTTAATTCCTGCAGCATCTCCCGCTCAAGCTGAATGCCTTCAAGCGGTGTCTCCTCACTTGCAAGTGGGTGCGAGCGCCGCGTTTCCTTATAACGGCTGACAAGCACCTGGTCTCCAGCATCCAAAAACAAAATATGTGTCGACAGCTCCTTGCGCTGATCAAGCTGATCGATCGAAGCAAACAGGTGGTCAAAAAACTCCCTCGTTCTGAGATCCACCACGAAGGCTACTTTATCCGTCTTATTTTCTGTTGTTTCAATTAAATCGATAAACGTCGGGATTAGGGAAGGAGGCAGATTGTCTACACAGTAATAGCCCAGATCTTCAAAGCACTGGATGGCGACCGTCTTTCCGGCCCCTGACATCCCGGTAATGATTTCCACCTGAATCGATTTCCGCTCTTGTTCCATCGTCTGCATCCCTCTTTTACATGTAGTATGGCGTGGAGTGCTCGAGCCGGCTCTCCAGAAGCCGGCGGTCTTTTGTATAGCGGAACGTACCATACACCGTCCCTTTATTATTCAAAATATGCTCTACAATCGCCTTATCTCCTTCAGCCATCGGAAGAGAAGATACTTCCCGTTTTTGCTTCCATTCGAGTACGCCTTCTGGAGATTCATTAAGCAGCTGGCCGGATGCACCAAAAGCTTCAAATGTAAACATCATCCATTCATTTGCTTCAAGGCCATTCTCTATTGTGATAAACGTAAAAATGCCCCTCAGATGCGGCCGTTCAATCGTAAGCCCTGTTTCTTCACGAAATTCCCGCTGTACTGAATCATATACTGATTCCCCCGGCTCCATTTTTCCGCCGGGGGCGTTCCACCAATCGAAACTTGGTTTTTTGAGCATAAGCAGTTGATCATCCTGCTGTAAAAAACAATTTGTTACCCGCTGCATGTGTACCACCTCACATATACCTTTTTCCAGTATACTATCCTTCGATGGTTCAGACAATTTACAAAAGAAAGTATCTTACGTTTTCTACACCAAAAAACGGCGCAGAAATGATTTTCTGCGCCTGTGCTTCATTGTTTCAGCGGGAGCGCCTACGCTTCGACCGCGTTTTTCAGTTCTTCCACGTACTGCTGCGCCGTCTGCGCCGCGAGTGACCCGTC
>NZ_JBQOJB010000023.1:0-32106 GCF_054971365.1 Marinococcus salis
CCTTCCACACGCCGGTGGAATACCGAACGGCAGAAGGCTAGGTGCTTTATCTTGTCTCATATTTCTAGGTCAGTGCACTAAAGGGTGCCCGGCTTTTTACATAACGATTACATGCCTTGACTGGGCGAACTTCCTTTCCCGTGTTAAAGTTAAAATATTCTAACATAGGGAGGAATGGATATGGAAGCCAAGCAAACCGTGTATGTTAACACCTTTACAGATGGCATGCTCGATCCGGAAATTGAAATGGAGTATAAGGTTAAAGATGGCGGACAGATTGTTGCCAATACGGCTCCCGGATGCTGGGGGCCGATGATCACCCCTGCCCTGCGTGGCGGACATGAAGTAACAAAGCCGGTCTATGTCGAGGGAGCAGAAGTCGGAGATGCTGTTGCTATCCGTATCAAGTCTATTGAAATCACCTCCCAGGCCACAGCCTCCGGCAATGATAAAACGGTAGACGGCCGGTTTATCGGTGATCCATTTGTAGCTGTGCAGTGCCCGGGCTGCGGGCAAATGCATCCAAAAACAGTAATTAAAGGTATTGGCCAGGAAGCGGTCCGATGTGCCAACTGCGGTGAGGATATCACTCCGTTTGTATTTACAAACGCCTATACCATGGCTTTTAATGACAGCAAATCGATCGGTCTCACGCTTCCACAGAAAGCAGCCGAAAAAATTGCCAAAGACGGGAAAAATTATATGAATACTCCTGAAAATTCGATTCAAAATCCAGTAGTGACCTTTGCTCCCCATGACATTATCGGTGCAGCAGCAAGAACCAGGCCTTTTCTGGGCCAGCTTGGCACCATTCCATCACGCGCTCTGCCTGATTCCCATAATGCTGGAGACTTCGGGCAGGCATTAATCGAGGCTCCTCATGCATACGCTATTACTAAAGAACAATTGGAAGAACGTACAGATGGCCACCTTGATATCAGCCGTGTCCGTGCAGGAGCTTTATTAATCTGTCCGGTAAAAGTTCCCGGAGGAGGCATATACCTTGGTGATATGCATGCTATGCAGGGAGATGGGGAAATTGCCGGGCATACTGCCGATGTTTCCGGCATCGTGCACCTTCAGGCCAATGTGTTAAAAGAAGTGAAACTAGACGGCCCCGTGCTGCTTCCTCTGGTTGAAGATCTTCCCTACACGGCAAAGCCTTTTAGCGATCAGGAAAAAAAGGACGCCCTCGAACTTGCCCGGCAGTGGGGGATCACGGAGCTCGAAGAAGCTTATCCAGTGTCTTTCATTGGCAGCGGCGCAAGCCTGAATGAAGCAACCGAAAATGGGATGGCACGGGCAGCTGAAGCATTGGACGTCACTGTTCCGGAAATTATGAACAGGGCGACCATTACAGGCTCTATTGAGATTGGAAGACATCCCGGCGTAGTTACTGTTACCTTTTTAGCTCCGGGACCGCTTCTTGAAAAAGCCGGGCTTCTTCATACGGTAAAAAACAACTACCAGTAAAAGCATCACTTTATTGCTAAACAGCAACCGCCATTAAGAACCCCGGCTGTCGTCCAGCCGGGGATCTTGCGTTACAGGTCCACTTTTCAGGCGAGTTGGAGTTGTAAAAGAACATTAAATGTGTTCATTTCTAACAACAAGAACGTCGCATTCCGCTCTGCGGACGATGCTTTCCCCGACGCTTCCAAGCAGGAGCCGTTCTGCACTGCTCACTCCCGAGGCACCGGAAACAATTAGGTCGGCTTCGAATTTTTCTGCAGCGTCCTTGGGAATAACCATTTTAGGCGATCCGTACTCCAAAGTGAATGACACGTTGGGAACATTGCTTTTTAATGCCAGTTCACGATAAATTTCAAGCAAATTTCTTCCGTTTTTCTTAAATATTTCAGTGACGTTGCCTCTCGACTGCTCTACTGACGAAATAAGCGGTGTGTGAATAACATGGGCAACTATCGCCTTCGCCTCTTCTTCCTCTGCCATTGCAAGCCCCGCACGGAAAGCATTAGCTGACATTTCCGAGTCATCTATTGCAATTAAAATGTTATTGTATTTTTCAATATCCCGTTTATTTCTGACCACCCAGGTATCACATTCCGCATTCCGTACGATCCCTGCGGAAACGCTTCCCACAATAAACCTTTCAAATGTGCCTATCCCTGAAGCCCCGCAAAGAATTAAATCCGCTTTAAACCTTTTTGCGATATCCTTGGGAATAGTAGTTTTTGGAGAACCGTTTTCCAGAAACACGGTTACGTCCGTGACTCCTGCTTCTTCGGCCTCCTGTCTGCAGGCGGAGATGATCTCTTCCCCTTTTTCTTTGGAGGCCTGCAGTAAATCCGTAGTGTGAAGCCGAGCCTGGCTGTAATGGTTATAATCGATAATATAGCAGATACCTAATGAACAATCGTAAGCCTTTGCGAGCGAAATACCTTTTTTCAATGCAAAGCCAGCCTCCACCGAGCCGTCCGTTGCTACTAAAATACGATTATACCTTTTTTCCATTTTGCCTGCCCCCTATCCATCGTCGTCCTACCGGGAATTAATAAAGCAGATTCTTTCGCCTTCATAACCCCGGTTAATGTAGTTCTTCTTTTATTATAGCATTATCTTCCATGTTCCCATTGTACTTTTTTGCCAAATTATACAGTGGTGTTCTTCGTCTATTTGTTTCATAATAAACATATAGAGAGAATCATTGCGCTTTTGTTTTAGGTCATTTCGTACTCGGAACTCTATTTTGTTCAAGAAAGCGAGGCGTTACTATGATCAGACATTACCAGAATATTCTCATTGCTGTAGACAGTTCGGACGAGTCTATGCAGGCGTTCCGCCGCGGCCTGTCACTGGCGAAAAAACATCAGAGCCGGCTGACGGTCGCCCATGTTGTAGAGTATAGAACGCTAAACCGCCTGGTTCAGTATATACCAACTATTATGGAAACGGCGGGAGAACAGGGCAAGGTATTATTAAACTTATACAAAGCAGAAGCGGAAGGCTCCGGCGTGGATGTCCAGACGGTAATGGAAACTGGTGCTCCAAAAACCATTATTACCAAAGAACTCACTCCGGAGTACGGGACAGATCTGATTATTACCGGAGCCTCCGGAGCAGGCACGGTAGGCAGGTTCATTATGGGAAGTGTATCCACAGGCATTGTGCGAAACGCCAGATGCGACGTTCTTGTCGTCCGAAACAAGGACGCAGGCAGCGATTATAAAAGGATCATTATTGCTATTGATGGTTCTAAAGAAGCGGCCCATGCTTTTGACAAAGGAATAGCTCTGGCAATTGAAGAAAATGCAGCTGTTCTGATCACGCACGTTATTGACTCAGTCGTGCTCACTTCCATGGAGCAGCATGATACCGGCCTTTTTATCGAAATGGAAAGTTATTCTGAAAAGATGCTTGAAGAATACCGGGAAAAAGCGCTGAATGCCGGCTTGGAACATGTAGAAGCAGAGCTTCACCACGGAGCCCCAAAGGTGGTTATTGCAGAAGACCTGGCTAAAAAATACAAAGCCGACCTTATTGTCGTTGGCGCCTCCGGCCTAAATACGACAGAGCGGTTTTTCCTCGGAAGCGTTTCGGAGGGGATCGTACACCGCGCCGACTGTGACGTTTTGCTTGCCCGTCTCTTGGAAGAGGAAGAATAAAATAAGCGAGGCTTGCCCCCGAGGCAGGGGGAGGCCTCGCTTTTATTTAATTTACTATTTTTCCGGATGAAAAACGACTTTTACATAGTTTCCTTTTCCGTTAATTAAATCATTGAAGGTTTCCGGTCCTTGCGAAAGACCCGGGGTGTGGGAGATCATCGGCTCTACATTAATTTGGCCGGTGCTCATATAGTGAAGGGCAGATGCCCATTCTTTTCCAGGGAACGGAGACGATACAGCGTTCCAGGAGCCTAGTATTCTTAGCTCATTACGCACGATGCGTTCAAAATAAAAACGTTCAATCATTACGTCCGCGTATGGAATCCCCATAAACACGACTTCACCGCCCTTTTTGGGAAGGGCAAGCACCTGGGCGGATGTTGCAGGCGCTCCTGCAGATTCTACTGCAAGATCCACCCCGTATCCGCCCGTATGCTCCTCTACCTGTTCATGGGCCGGGCGCTGACTCGAATTAATCAACACGTCCGCGCCGACTTCCCTCGCGGTTTGCAGCTTAACATCATCGATATCAATCGCATACACTTTCTTCGCCCCGAATATCTTCGCCCACTGGACAGCCAGAAGGCCAATGCTTCCGCATCCCATTATGGCCACTTCCGCCCCAGGCTGAATGCTTGTACGGTAAAATCCATGAGCCACCACAGAGGCGGGTTCTACGAGGGCAGCTGTGTCATAATTCACGTTCTCAGGCAGAGGCAGAACATTTTCAGCCGGCAGCTTGACGTATTCTGCATAGGACCCCGGGTGGCGGGCGCCGATGACGGTTAGGTTTTCACATCGTGACAGCTCCCCTTTCTGACAGCTCAGACACTTCCCGCACCGAAACGTTGGGCATCCGGCCACGCGATCCCCGATGCGTATCTGCGATACCCCGGGGCCGGTCTCTGTGACCTCCCCTGCAAATTCATGACCGAAAACCATTCCTTCCATGTACGGGCCCAGCTTTTTGTAGCGGGAAATGTCGGAGCCGCAAAGACCTGCAGCTTTTATCTTAATAATAACATCATCAGCATTTTCAATTACCGGCTTTGAAGCCTCTTCGAATCGGAGGTCCTGCTGTCCGTATAGTTTAAGACTTTTCATGTTTTTCTCCCTTCAAAGTAACAATATTACGATTCTGAATTGGCTGGTTCATTTTTTGCCTTTTTCTTTCCAAACAATATTTTAATCAACGCTGCTCCGACAATGAGTGGATTAAAAATCATTTGATGGTCAAAATAGAACTCTCCGATTACACGCATTGGGCCCAGCATAAAATCAAGCATTAATTCTGTCATGGTGCTCCTCCTTGCTTTTTAATATATTATTTGCCGCGGACAGGGAGCTTTTCTTATTTAGAGCTCCCTGTGTTTTTCATTCGCCTGTCCACTGTTTACTTCCAGCAGATATTAATCCACAGGTGTAAGCAGTACTTTAATAGCTTCACCGTCTTTAATTTTTTGGTAGGCCTTGTCCCACTCCGTGATGTCATATTCGTGAGTGACCATTGCCCGTGCATTCACAAGCCCGCTGTTCATCAGCTCAAGCGAAGGCTCCCAGTCTGCAGGCTTTTGGCTCCGGCTGCCAACTACACGAATTTCTTTTTGAATCACTTTATCAAAGTCAAATTGAATATCCGGCGTTGTAAAAATCCCTACCTGGGCGTACTGCCCTTTTTTCCGCAGCAGCCCAATGGCCTGCTTGGCCGCCGGTACAGCTCCCGAGCATTCAAAAACGAGGTCGGCCCCGTATCCGCCGGTTACACTGTTAACGAATTCATGAAGATCTTCTTCCTGCGAGTTAACAACGTAATCGATTCCGAGCTCTTTAGCCTTTTCAAGGCGCACTTTATCATTTGTCAGTCCGGTTATAATGACTCTGGCTCCCCTGCTTTGCGCCACCTGGGCAGTAAACAGCCCGATAGGTCCTGGTCCGATAACTACTGCAATATCGCCGTCTGAGATTTCTGTCTTAGCTACCGCATGATGCGTGCAGGCAAGCGGTTCTGTCATTGCCGCCGACTCGTAGTCGACATTTTCCGGAAGGTGGTGAAGGCTTGCTTTACGGGCAATTAAATATTTCGCAAACGCCCCGTCGTACTGATTGCCAAGCCCTTTGCGCCAGCTGCATAAGTTGTAGTCGCCGGCTTTACAGTACCGGCACTCCCCGCAAATATAAAACGTCGTTTCAGAGGTAACCCGGTCCCCGGGCTTAAAATCGCTGACGCCTTCTCCGACTTCCACCACTTCACCGGCAAATTCATGGCCAAGCGTCACCGGCGCATTAACTTTGTAATGACCCTCGTAAGCGTGAATATCTGTGCCGCAGACACCTGCGTACTTTACTTTGATCTTTACCTGGTCTTTCCCAGGCGTCGGCTCCTGCTTTTCCTGTACTTCGATGCTTCCATGTTCTAAATCGGTTTTCACCAATGCTTTCATGCTTTCATCCTCCCGGTGTGTTAATTTTCATGTATGTTCTGCTTGAGAGAGGTTTAATTAAACAGCTCGAAGAATCTCCAGATGAGCCAGTTAATCAGATTTCCGCCCTGGTCAATACTTGAAATCCGTGCAGAATCTTCCGGCATGTCGAAATCAGCGTTTTGAGCCATAGTCGTAAATACATTTGCAATATCTGTCGCCATGTATAGCGAAAGTGCGATCATCACGGTACCTACCAGCACAGAGTGAACAATGTTCCCTCTTGCTGCTCCGACGATAAATGCTACAACAAATGGGATCGTCGCCAGGTCCCCGAATGGAAGCAGGGCGTTACCAGGCAGAAATACTGCCAGCACAACTGTAATTGGAACAAGAATTAATGCAGTTGCAATAACGGATGGGTGGCCTAAAAGGACCGCTGCATCCAGCCCGATGTGAATTTCCTTGTTGCTGAAATGCTTGTTCAACCAGTTTCTTGCTGATTCTGATACAGGCATTAATCCCTCCATCAAAATCTTAACCATACGTGGCATCAGTACCATAACTGCGGCCATTGCCATCCCGATTTCAATTACTTCACCTACGCTGTAGCCAGCTAGAGCACCAATAACAACACCGAGGAACAAGCCGATAAAGATAGATTCGCCGAACACACCAAACCGTCTTTGAATACTGTCAGGGTCTGCGTTGAGTCGGTTGATACCGGGAATTTTCTGCAGGCCTTTTACGAGAAAAATACCTGGTGCGTACGATACGGTGCTTCCTGTTGCAATCGATACCCCCGGAAGCTCGTAAAAGTCCTCCACCATCGGTGCTGTCCAGTCAGCAATTTTCAAGGTCACGATTTGAAAGATAACTGCAGCAATAAGTCCTTGAATAATACTGTCAGATACGGTGTATACTACCGCTGCCATAAAGGTGTAGTGCCAGAAATTCCAAATATCCACGTTCATCGTTTTCGTTGTTTTTGTCAAAAGCATGATAACGTTTACAAGCAATCCCAATGGAATAATAAAGGCTGCCACTGCCGTAGAAGCCCAGGCAATAGATGATGTCGCTGGCCAGCCGACGTCAATTACGTCTAAATTAACTCCCAGCCGGTCAACCATTCCCTGCGCTGCCGGGCCTAAGTTATTGACCAGCAGATCGACAACAAGAAAAATCCCTACAAATGCTACCCCAATCGTTAAACCGGACCGAAATGCTTTTCCCGGCTTCTGCCCGAATAATAAACCGAGCAAAAAGATAACGACTGGTAAAATTACTGTCGCCCCGAGATCTAAAAATCCTTGTACAAGATCTACGAATCCTTGCATGCCGCTTCCCCCTCATACCTGTAATTAATGAGCCCGGCCCCCTCGTAAAACAAGGACACCGGGACTGCTGTTATTTTTTCAGTTCATCCAGAATTTCCTGCTTGGTATCTTCCATACCGATCCCTGTCAGGAAAGAACGTGCGTTGATTACCGGAAACGGGTATTCCTTTTTGATGGTAGCTGTCGTTACCAGCAAGTCAGCAGTATCAACATAGCTTTCTACTTCCGCTATTTTAATCTGCTTAAGATCTACTGATAATTTATGCTCCTTAGCCATATCTTCAATAGCACCGTTAACAACTGTAGAAGTTGCTACGCCTGCTCCACATGCTACTAATACTTGTTTTTTTGCCATTATCTTTCACCTCCTTTAAATGATAACGCCTCTAATTTCTCTTCCATCATCTTTTTGATCTGCTTTTTATCAGAGGTACTACTAAGCTCTTTTAAAACATTCTGGTCCTGAAACACCTGCATAAGCTGCTGCAAAAGCTTCAGCTGGGAGTGTGCCTCATCCATCGCAAGCATAAACACAATTTTCACCGGCACTGTTTCTTTGTCGTCACCCATAACAATAAAATCAACGGGGTCCCTCAGTATTCCTACACTGATTGCTTTTCGCTGCACATGCTCTACATCGGTATGAGGAATCGCAACCGCAATATCTCCTGTCGGCAGGCCGGTAGCGTACTCATTTTCTCTTTGGACTACCGCTTCTACGAAGCTTTGTTTTACCAGCTCATTGCTTACTAAATTTTGTGCCATCATCCGCAATACTTCTTCTTTAGAGCTTCCGTCTATATCTAAAAGAATGACGGGAGTATCGAAATATAAGCCGCTCATCAGGCCCCTCCTTGGTGGAATTAAAATTGTCGCAGTTAATCTTTGGAATACGACTGAATAATTTTGTATATGTCTTTAACAGAATCTGAAGCTGTTATTTGATTTCTTGCTGTTTGTGAGCCTGCAAGCTTCATTAACTGCATCAGCGCGTGAATGTGCTTCTGTTTATCTACTGCAGCAATGACGATCACCAGATTGATCCGGTATTCTCCAGAGAAAAGAACTCCTTCCTTCAATCTCAACAAACTCATTCCTACTTCGTTCACCCCGTCTTCCGGTGAAGCATGGGGTATGGCTATATTAGGCCCTATCACAATATAAGGGTCTTCTTCTGTATAACACAGCATTCTGTTTACATAATCTTCCGTAATACTTTTACGTTCAAGTAGCGGCCCGGCCCCCGCCCAGACGGCCTCTTTCCAGTCGGCCACGCTGTCCTTCAGGGTGATGGAGGCTGGAGTGATTAATTCATCCAAATTGTATTCAGCCTTGCCCATGCTGTAATTGACTGAATTTTCATTATCCTGATTAATATAATTTTGAATATCTTCTATAAGTGCACTCTCATTATGGATATGGGCATGGCGCCCGATAATTTGAATAATTTCATTAATGTCCAGATGGTTTGGCAGATATCCGTACAGTTCAAGCATTACCTGCTTACGAAGACGCTGCCGCTCTTCTCTGCCTAAAAATGTTTTTACCACGAACAGCTTTTTGTCCGTCTCAAGAAATGTCGGAGCAAAGACAATGTCGTACTCGAGATGGTAATGAAGAAACTCTCGTACAGATAAAGAATCGAGAAAGACAAATTCCGGAAAAAGCTCACTCAGCTCGTTCAGCATTAGTCTTGAAACAGATACGCCCTGAGGACATACCACAATGGCTTTTACCTTCTTTTCAATGCTCTCGCCCTGCCTTTTCATCCACCCACCGATCAGCATTGTAATAAAGCTGCTCTCGCTGTCCGGAATCGGGCTGCCGATTAATTTTTCAAGCGGCGCTGTAGACTGCTTTACTAGGTGATGGAGCGCTTTAAATTCCTTGCTGAGCGGCACCTGTGTGGATGAAGTTTCCGACAGCTGGTATTTAATGCGGTAATAAGCTGGCTTAATGTGTTGAAGCAGCTTATCAAGCAGCTGGTCCCGTTCATGCAAGTATACACAGGCGCTTTTTTCAAACTGGCGCAGCATGTCATCTGTGGCAGCTCCTAAATTCGGGATCACGTCATCTTCCATTGGAAAAGAGGTGCTGTAGACGCTTACGGTCAGCAAGTGCAATGTCACAAATAACCGCTCTTCCATCGGAATATGTTCATTTTTTTTGAAAATCTCCTCTGTAGCCTGATACTCTTTCGTATCAGAAAGCTCTTCATACTGAATGGAAAATGTATTAATAGCAAAACCTTTTTTAATTCTCTTTAAAATTAAAGCTAATATATACGGCATCGTTTCCAGCTTTTCATCGGTGAATTTCAGGCTGAGCTTGCTTTCGACATTTTCAATCCGTTTGCGGTAATCGTCGAGCTCCTCTTCTCCAATACCGGCTATTTTTTTGATTCGTGAAGCGCCTTCCTGCATGAATAGCAGCTGGTAGGTGACGTTCATTAACAGCTTGCGGATTTGAAATTCTTTCCCTTCCACCAGGTAACCCTCTTTGCGGGAATATTTGATGGATAGGTGATAATCATCGAGATACTGCTGCACTTCTTTCAGCTCGTTCAAAACGGTGTTTTTACTCAACTGAAGCTCACTTGTAAAATGATTTAAGGAAAGCGGCTCTTCGCTGCCAATGAGCATCATAATGAGGTAATAAATACGTTGTTTTCCGGTGAGTACTGGTTTTTCAGCTGCAATAATTTCTTCATCCATACCAAAATTCGTGTAAACAGACTGATCAATAATGAAATGCCCCTGGCGCGTTCGTTCAATAACCGGGAGATCTTTGCTTAAAAGCCAGTCGTTTACTTTATTCATGCTGTAGCCCAGCTGTCTTCGTGTTAGTTGGTACTTTTCTTCAAGCGCCATGCTAGTGACCGATGGATTACGGATTAGTTCACTTAATATTTCATTATCCCGTTCACTTAGCGGCATTTCCTTCCCCCCTTTGATTAATTTTTATTCTATCAGCCGCTGCAACACAAATGTATACGTTTTCATCTCAGTTCTTTGAACATTTGATGTACAATATTGTGATTTACATTCTACAAACCAACTTCGTACATTGATGCATAAGGCTCTAAGGACGCACCGCAGCACCCACACGAATTAAAAATTATAGTACCTTTTGCTTTGCTTTTTTCTACACTACGCATCTATTTTCCAACAAAAAAACAGCTGCCGGCAGCAGCTGTTACTTGTTATTCATAAGTCACACTTTTTCGTTAAAATCATCTGCTTCTTTTTCGTTTTCCTGTTTCTTTTGATTGGTTTCTTTTTCCTCTTTTTTAACTTTAGCCCGTTTTCTTATAAAATCCATTTCCACAGGAATATAGCCGCCCTCATTGACCATCCGGTCTATTTCACGCTCGTATTCTTCATCAATCAATCGCCGTTTCATAGGTATCCCCCTTTTCGCAATTGAGTTTTAGCCTATTACTGAAGCAAGGTCCCCAGCATCAATTTTCTGATTCAGCAATTGAAAGCCGAAGGGTCTACTCATTCGCATTCCCCCTGATGTTTTTATGCGCCTGACAAGTATCATTCCTATACATTTCTATTCCCTGTTTTTATGCATTTTGAACAAAAAGTCCGCTGAAAAATTATTTTTCAGCGGACTTTTTATTCAAGATGAAATACTTCCTCGAGAGGAGTAGTAACCGGGCTGTTATCTTCATTTGTTTCCATTAAAGGAGCCATAGCTTCCCACCACCTTTGGTTAACGGAAGTGGAAGCCATTTGCTGCCACAGTTCTTCGTCCTCTACTTCAAGATAGGCAAACAGCCTGCTCGTTTCTTTCTCCAGAAAGATCGAATAGTTGGCTGCTCCGTGCTGTTTTAAGGCCTCTTTCATTTTCGGCCAGAGCTGATCATGCTTCTCGATATATTCTTCAACTTTATCGGGGTATACGTACATTATTAACGCCAGACGTTTCATATTCATTTTCCTTTCAGTTACCTTTTGGTTTTTTTATTGGAAGCAGATAAACGCAATAAAAGAAGGAAGAATGAACTTTCTTCCTTCTATATTACTCTTTTATTTCACCAGGTCTTTTTGTATTTTTGCTTCCTCGGTCGTGCCGTAACGTTCGATTTGTATTTCTTCGAGCGATTTATTTCGTGTTTCTGGTGCGAGAGTTAAACCAACGATCATGTGTAATACAAGAAACCCGATCATAATCGCCCCTGCTGTCTGAAAACCAAATACGGTAATCAGCGTCGGAATCGCAAGCGAAATCAAACCGACAAATACCCGGGCTGTACAGAAAAGCAGCCCCTGCGCTGCTGCGCGGTATTTTGTATGGAACAGCTCCGCTGACCACAGACCGTAAAAAGCCTGCGCTCCAAAGCCTGCCGAGAGCCCCCAGAGAACAACGAATACAAGCAGTTCCGCGGTGCCCATTCCGCCAAATGAAAGCACTATCCAGGCTACAATACCCATAACAGCGCTTACCCCGAAGATAAGCTTCCGGTTTACCCTGTCACCCAGTTTAATAAATACAAAATAGGTGGACAAAACGGTCAGTCCCCAGAGGAAAGCCTGAAGCAGGTTAGCCTGTGCTCCCGAAAGGCCGCCTACTGTTTCGTAAATATAGGGCATAAAATAACCCATGACGCCAGCCACCATGTTCCAAAACGTATAAACTCCGACGAGCAGGGTGATTGCATGAAGATTGGCACGGTTGGTGAACAACTCTTTCATATTTTCTTTACTGAAAATTCCGCCCTTGTTCGCTGCCCGGTCTTCCTTCTTCTGTTTTTCCCAGATTGCGGACTCCTCAATTTTTCGCTGGAAGAGCCAGGTAACAAAAGCGATCAAAAAGAGCTGGAAGAAAATAATCCGGCTTCCGAGCAGTCCTAGAGGAGCCAGTAGAACGGATAAAATAAAGACGACTGCCGGCCCCATCGACCAGGCAAACTGTCCCCAGCCGACACGTGCGGCTCTCTCTTTCTCCGGTGCTTCCTCAGCAATATAGGTCCACGAAGGCGGTATACCCGCCCCGACAGAAATACCAGTAATCACATAACCTACTAGAAGCATGGGAAAAGAAAAAGAAAAAACAATAAGCAATATACCGAGCATGTATACGAGCAGGTTATATTTATAAATAAATTTTCTCCCGTACCGATCGACTAAAAAGCCGCTGATCAGTGCACCAATGGCAGCCCCGAATCCGTTGGCACTGAGCGCCCCAAGTAGTCCAACTGTAGCATCCGTAAGACCCAGGTACTGAACCCAAAGTGTAAGCCCGGCTGCACCGGCTACAATAGAACCAGCTTCGAGGTAGTTCGACATAGATACAGAAAGAGTGGCAGCGAGACTTCCTCTTTCCACTTTTTTCATTCCATTTCCTCCTTAAAGGTTTATAGATTCTTTCTCTGCCGGCCTCCTTTTAATTGTTAACCAAAACAACTTTCATTTTATTGGTTTTTTGTCTGTTATTGTTGTTTTAATTTGTATTTATTATTGTAAGGGTTTACACAAATGAAAGTCAACAACAATTTACCCTCTCTATGTTTTGATTTTTCTTTCATTTTCTTTCTGAAATGATTTATAAGCCGGAACAATAACTTACATTTTCTTTTTCGCCAAAAAAGCATACACGAAGATGAAATCTTTTTGCATATTTAAATCCTCCCGCGCTCTTTTATGTTATTTTTAATGTTGGATAGTTGTTTGAGATGTTTAATTCACGAGAAACAGGAAATAAAATGTAGCTAATACGCCAGTGGAGGGTACTTATGATAGCGGTTATTATATTCTTTTTATTCGTTTCCTTCTTTTTATCAGGAAGCGAGACTGCTTTAACAGCAGCAAATCGTGCACGAATGCAGGCCCGTGCCGAAGAAAATGACAAACGGGCGAAAAATTTATTAAAACTGACGAGGAAACCGGATGAACTGATCACAGCCATCCTGATCGGAAACAATATATCCAACATTATGCTTCCTACACTCGTTACAGTACTTGCCTTAAATTACAATTTTTCTGTCGGCATAGCTACTGCTATTTTGACGCTTGTGCTCATCATCTTTGCTGAAGTCCTGCCTAAATCTATTGCTGCTACTTTTGCGGACAAAGTAGCTTACATAGTCGCACCGGTAATTACAGTTCTTGTATTCATTTTTAAGCCGCTCACGTTTTTATTAAATTCTTTCACCCGCGGCGTTATTAAGCTGATTACTAAGGGCGAAGGACCGTCCCAGACGTATTCACGCGAAGAAATCAAAACAATGGTTGACGTTGCTTCCTCCGAAGGCACCTTTGAAAAGCAGGAGCAGGACCGTATTAAACGGGTGATTGATTTTTACCGCAAGGACATCCGTGACGTTTTAAAGGTGCCTAGAATGGAGATTACCGGCATCCCTATCGAAAGCGATTTTCAGGAAGTGCGGGACATCACCATCAGCCATAACCACACACGGTATCCGGTATATCAGGATAATATGGATCATATTGTCGGGGTCTTTCATGCGAAGCTTCTGCTTATATGGGCTGAGCAGAGTGACAAAACGCTTAACGATTTTATTGATAACAATCCTTTGTATGTAGTGGAAACCAACTCTGTAGATAACGTGTTCAAACGAATGCTCAATGAACAGAAGCACCTCGCCGTAGTACTTGATGAATACGGCGGGACGATGGGGATGGTCACCCAGGAGGACATTATTGAAGCAATGATCGGCCAGGAAATTGAGGATGAGCATGACACCCGCTCCGAACAGCTCATCGAGGAGCTGACCGACGAAGTTATTATCTGTGATGGGAAGCTTGCCATCAGCCGCTTCAATGAAATTTTCAACACCCGGGTGGAAGAAGAAGAGGATATTATCGCGGGCCTGCTGTACCGGGAATTCGATCATATACCTGAAGAGGGCGAGACTCTTCAGTATGAAAATCTTCATTTTGAAGTGCTAACAATGGATAATAATCAGATCAAACGCGTACGCGTTGTAAAAGAAGAGGAAGAAGAGGAAGATTGATACGCTTTAATCCGGAGGAAGTTCTCCGGGTTTTAAGTGGCAATATTCTGCCGCAGATATGCTTTGCTTTTTTGATGACGGCTTTAGGAGTGCTTTTTTATTCGTCCTGGTAGCCACCACCTTTTTCTTAAAGCTATTCACAAAATCCGTCTGGTGCCATTTGCTTTATACCGCATTATATTGGCCGTGATCGTTTATTTTTAGTATTACTGTAAAGAAACTGGCCTTTAAATAAAGCAGCTTTTTTCATACTCAAATTGGGCAGGCCTGCGTAACAGTTTCATAGGGCCTTCACCTTTTACTTTGATTGCTCTTATAGTTTTCGTTATGATGGAGGCATTCAATCCATAGGGGGACAGTCAATGCGCAAAACTGTTTATATTCATGTGGGGTATCATAAAACCGCCACAACTTTTCTGCAGAAAAGCATTTACCCGAAATTAACGAACGAAATGACGTACCTTTCCCGTGGAGAAATTCAGCACTATCTTTACCAGATACGTCATAAGAAATTATCGGAAAAACAAATTCTCCAACTGCGTTCCGGAATAGAGGAAATGGCAGAGACTGAAAAGCCGCTGCTCATTTCTTATGAGGGGCTTTCCGGCAATCCCATGTCCATGAGAAAAAAGATTAAAGACAACCTTACGATTTTAAAGGACCTCCGGCGTATTTTCCCCGAAGAAAGCTACGATGTCCATATTATTGTCGGCGTCCGGTGGCAGATTGAGCTTCTTACCTCTCTCTACGTACAGTACATTCACCAGGGCGGCTATAAACAAGCTCCCGTCGTGTTTGAAGAGTGGGAACGCCTCGGGGTGCTTGATGGATACTATTATTTTCATTACTTAGAACAAATCAAGCACTTATTTGGCAGCAACAATTACTACCTTATGCAATACGAACGTTTCAGAGAAAGTGAAATGAGGGAGCTCACCGCACTTCTTCAGTATATGGGAATTACAGAGGTACCCGAATACAGTGCTGCGAAAGTCAACCGAAGCTACGGCACAATGCAGCTCAAAGCTGCCCGGAAAATGAACTACTTTTTTAAAACTCCCTTTAATCCAAACGCTCCTATACCCACAAAAAGAAGGCTTCCTCTTTCACGCGTGCTCCTGCAGAACCGGGCGAGCTTTATGCTTCACTACCAAAGGTATTATCTTCCTGAGTCACTACAACAAGTGCTTCATGCAAAGTACCAGGACGACAACCGCTTATTTTCCCAGTATTATGGTATTGATTACACAAAAACTGACATGTAGGAAACATTCTTTCCTTGGGTATTTCCGACTTTTCCCAAAATAGAATGAGCCTTTGTCTTTCAGGGATAAAGACGCTCAAAAATATTGCAGGAGGCTAAAATATATGAGTGGGAAAACAGGGAACAAAACTGATAACTCGAACCGTGTATTTTTGAAAATCACTAAAAGGCCCTTTCTCTCTTCTTCGATTGTTTACGGTGTGATGATGGCTGCCATCGCGGTTATTGGAATAGCTGGAAAAGACCGGGGAGAAAAATAGCTGAAAAAGGAGACCCGGTTTTTTCGGGTCTCCTTCTTTAATGGCCTGCCTGCCAAGGCCTAGGGACCCGCTGCCGAGGCTGTTGCATGGCGGGAAGATCTTTTCGCTGCCGTGTTTTCGGCTGCATGCCCTGCTCGATCCGGGCCTTTATCTTCGCATCCATCTTAGACAGGTGTACTGGCTGGAAGACCCTTCCGGCGGCTTCCCCGCATGAGGGACACGGCGCTTCGCTGACCCGCGCTCCCTTTGATGCCATCCAGCGCTCAAACGTACCACACGTCCGGCATTTAAACGTAAACTGGGCCATATTAATCCAACTCCGGTAGAATGTTCTGGTAAAAGATGTCTTTAGGCAGGGCCAGCGTGCAGCAGGCGTTCGGTATATCCACTACGCCTGCCACCGTGCCCTGCACCGGCGCCGTACCTAAAAGCATATAGGCCTGCTCCCCGGTGTACCCAAGCGTTTTCAGAAATTCAATCGCATTCAGACAGGCATTCCTGTAAGCAACATTGGCATCCAAATACGTCTGGCCTCCGGAAAATTCATTAACAGAGACACCTTCAAAGACTAGAAATTCATTGTAATGCGGCATCACCGGTCCCGGCTTAAACGCGGGATTTCGTTGAATACGGTGTTTTTCCATGCCGTTCTTAATCACATGTACCTGCAGGTCAATCCAGCCGGGCATTTCAATCCCGCCGCAGAACGTAATCTCTCCGTCCCCCTGCGAGAAATGAAGATCTCCCACCGACAGCTTTGCCCCGTCGACAAATACCGGAAAGTACACTCTCGAGCCCTTCGATAGATTCTTAATGTCACAGTTGCCGCCATTTTCCCTTGGGGGTACCGTTCTTGCTCCTTCAGCTGCTACCCGGTCGAACTCTTCTCCCTTGAGGTTCCCGAGCACCGCCGAATGCTCTGTCGGCAGATTCGCCAGCGGAGGCACCCGGTCAGGATTTGTATCTACCAGTTCCTTTTCCCTGCGGTTCCATTCATTCAGCATGTCCTGCGACGGCGCTACGCCGATCAGCCCCGGATGAATAATACCTGCAAATTTTACATTTGGCACATGCCTGGAAGTGGCATAAATCCCTTCGAAATCCCAAATAGATTTGGCCGCTTCCGGATAATGGTCCACTAAAAAGCTTCCACCGTTTTCTTTAGCGAAAATGCCATTGAATCCCCATTCATGTGAATGAAACGTTCCGATATCCAGAATATCAACAACAAGCAGATCGCCCGGTTCCACACCGTTTACATGGACCGGACCGCTTAGTACGTGCACCCGGTCGAGATTCACGTGCTTAATGTCCGAGGGGTCATCATTGTTGCTTATCTGGCCATCGGTCCAATCCAGGCATTCCATCCGGAATGTCTCTCCCGGGTCTACGGAAAATACGGCAGGAATATCCGGGTGCCAGCGGTTGTGCCCCGGCGTCGTCTGTTGGTCCATCGTTTTGTTCAGATCTACCTCAAACAGCTTTTTCGGCATAGAAAGCCCCTCCTGTTTATAAAATACCCGGAGACACAGCACGCGATATTTAAATTTTCTAAATATATTTGATAAAAAAAGGGGGAGAACCCCTTTTTTAAATCTATGCTAAAGTAATTGATTCGTCTGCATAGACGCTTTGAACCGAGCGGATAATCTCTATGCCTTCATCCATCGGGCGCTGGAACGCCTTACGTCCCATGATCAGTCCCATGCCGCCGGCACGTTTGTTAATTACTGCTGTTTTAACAGCATCCTCTAGATCCGATTCGGCAGAGCCCCCGCCGGAGTTAATCAAGCCGGCCCGGCCCATAAACGAATTCATTACCTGGTAACGGGTCAGGTCAATCGGGTGGTTACTCGTCAGCTCCGAATACACTTTGTCGTGAGTCTTGCCGTATCCGACTGCTGTATAGCCGCCGTTGTTGGTCGGCATTTTCTGTTTTACAATATCTGCCTGCAGGCTTGCTGATAAATGTATTGCCTGGCTCGTCAGGTCAGAGGCTGTATGATAATCCGTTCCGTCTTTCTTAAAGCCTGGATTACGGAGATAGGCCCAAAGAATAGTGCCAAGGCCAAGTTGGTGAGCACGTTCAAAGGCTTTCGACACCTCCTGGATCTGGCGGTCGCTCTGCTCCGAACCAAAGTAAATCGTCGCTCCAACCGCTACTGCTCCCATATTATAGGCCTGGTCGACAGAGCCGAACATAATTTGGTCGTGCGTTTCCGGATAAGTCAGCAATTCATTGTGGTTAATTTTGGCAATAAAAGGGATCTTGTGTGCGTAATCCCTTGCGATTGATCCAAGCGCCCCGACTGTGGAAGCTACCGCATTGCAGTTACTTTCCATGGCGAGCTTTACGATGTTTTCCGGATCAAAATACATAGGGTTCGGCGCAAACGAAGCCCCTGCTGAGTGTTCGATGCCCTGGTCAACCGGCAGAATAGACAGATACCCCGTTCCGCCAAGTTGGCCGTGGTCAAATAAGCTCTGCAGGTTGCGCAGTACTACCGGAGAACGGTCCGTCGCTTTGTACACCCGGTCGACAAAATCAGGCCCCGGGACATAGAGATTTTCTTTCGGCACTGTTTTGCTTTGATGGTTTAATAAGTAATCCGCATCCTGTCCTAAAATTTCCTTTGTTGAAGCCATCGTAATACCTCCTCACCAGTTTAGCTAATTCTTCTTCCCTAATTCCCTTATTAGGGAAGAACATAAACAAAATTTCACCAGAATTTATGAAAAGGTTTATCTCTGGAAAGGTGTTTATATAGATAATTTTTGCTGTAAGTATACGATTTAGCAGGATCATGACGATATATATTACAAATGCTGCCTCTTTGTTTAAGCTGTTTCAATACAATCAACTTTTCCGCTGGAAAGGGCGTTTCCTATGAAAATAAATTATCTATTTGTCATGTTCGCTGTCTATATGTTCTTCGGTGTTTTTATCGGGATCAGTTTTGCAGTTATCATGCCGGCAGTTATTCCCATTCCTGCTTCGTTTTTAAAAATGTTTTATACCGCTTCGATTACCGCCGGTGTGGCGCTCGGCCTCTTGAATTACTTTCTTTTTTTCGGTTTTGTGCGCCGGTGCATTGATCACTTTCAGGCTGTACTGACCTCTGTGCGTAACGGAGATCTCAGCGCTCGTGCTTCATTTCAAAGCACTGGAATAATTGGCCGGCTAAATGACGATTTGAATCGCACTATAGCCCACCTTGAGGCCACTAAAGAAAAGGTCGGCCGCGATGATTTAACCAATCTGCCGAACCGGGCTGCCCTGCAGCAGTTTTTTCAAGAAACCTCCAACTCGGGCTTTTCTTATCTTCTTTACTTTATTGATGTGGATCAATTTAAAACTATTAACGATACCTACGGCCACATTACCGGCGACCGTGTGCTTCAGTTCACTGCCGGCCGAATTGGCAGCGCCTGCAGTCCAGAACAGCGCCTTTACCGTTTAGGAGGAGACGAGTTTGTCATTATGGAGCAGATCGGCACGAAAAATACGAAAAGCACGCAGCTGACCAAAAGCCGTATCGCCCAACAGCTTCGTGTCCCTTACACAGACGGGCAAATTACTTTTACTATTGCCGTCAGCATTGGGGTGTATGAGTCCTCAGGCCAGCACGAGGATTTTGCTTCCGTGCTGCATAAGGCTGATCAAAAAATGTATAAAGCCAAACGCCAAAAGCACGAAAGCTCGCTTCCATTTAACTAAAGAGGCTTCGAAACCTTTTGTGGTACCGGGAAAATATTTCTGCCACAATTCCTTCATTTTTACAGTAATAATGGCCTATGCTTTTTGATTTAATTTGTATCGATAAATGTTTAGAGAGGCAATTCTTCCTTTTTTCTGCTTCAATATTTTCAGCCTCCCTTTCTATGGGCAGGCAGAAACAAAAGAGCAGTATGGCTGGGGCTTTATCAGGTTAAAGAACCAGTACAATATTAAAGGGGTGTAGGGGATGAAGGAATGGTTTAATTTTAAAAGCTTGCGTGCAAAAATTTTAACTGGCTTTCTGGTGCTTATATTGCTGGTCACAGCGCTTGGCGTCTATAATTTTTACGCCAACAGCAGGGCAAATGCCGAAACAAAGGATATTGTTGAACAGCAGCTCCCACTATTGATCGCTGATGAAAAACTAGCGTTTAATATGGCACAGCGTGTCGCCCTCTCCCGGGGGTACGTTTTATTCGGGGATGAGGAATTTAAAAGCAGCTTTATGGAATACACAGAAGAAAGCGCTGCGCTGGAAGAGGAGATGCTCGCCGACTTCGATTCTGCTGAGCTGGAGACATTAACGGAAAAGAGTATCGAATGGGAGCAGATTATTACCTCGGAGGTTTTCCCAGCTTACGAAGCAGGTAATGAAGAAGAAGCTAAACAGATACTAAATACCACTGCCAAGCCACTGGCCCGGGAGATTATGACCGGCTTTGAAGATTTGGCTGGAAAAAGAGAAGGATTAATCACAGCTGCAGGGGAAGATGTGCTTGAAAGCGGCAGAAACCTGATGACTACCGGTACAATTATTTCCCTTTTAGTCATCCTTGCCGGAACTGCCATTTCCTTTTTTATGGCACGCACGATCTCTGCTCCAATTAAAACGGTCATGCACCGTATGCAGGCTATTGCAGAGGGCGACTTGAGCCAGGAGCCGATGCAAGCTACATCCCGCGATGAAACTGGAAAGCTCGTACAAGCCGCCAATCAAATGAATAACAACATGACCCGGCTGCTTACACAAATTAAAAAGATGTCCACAGACGTATCGGATCAGAGCCAGAATTTAACTCATTCGGCGAACGAGGTGAAGGCAGGCTCCCAGCAGGTGGCCGTTACGATGGAAGAGCTCGCTTCCGGAGCAGAATCCCAGGCGACAAGTGCCAGCAGCATCGCTTCATTAATGAGTGACTTCACTGAAACTGTTTCCGATGCCCATACGAAGGGCGAAGACGTTCGCAGCTCATCAACACATATTCTCTCTATTACAAATGAAGGCCGGCAACTGATGGACACTTCAGTGCATCAAATGGAAAAGATCGATGCTATCGTAAAAAATGCGGCCGTGAAGGTCGAAGGGCTCGATAAACAATCCCAGGAAATTTCAAAATTAGTTTCTGTGATTAACGATATTGCCAACCAGACGAATTTGCTTGCTTTAAACGCTGCCATTGAAGCTGCCCGTGCCGGCGAGCAGGGTCGCGGATTTGCCGTAGTGGCTGATGAAGTACGAAAGCTTGCCGAGCAGGTGTCTGCTTCCATTACAGACATTACCGGCATTGTAGAGGGTATTCAGAACGAATCTTCCTCTGTCGCCGCCTCTCTGCAGGCAGGATATAAAGAAGTAGAACTCGGCACCTCCCAGATTCAAACAACGGGAGAAACATTCAATACGATCAATACAGCTATTCAGGCAATGGCAGAAAACCTCCAATCCGTCACTCAAAATCTGGCGGCTATCTCTTCAAGCAGTCAGGAAATCAATGCTTCCATTGAAGAAATCGCTTCTGTATCCGAAGAATCTGCTGCCGGGGTCGAACAGACTGCCGCTTCCGTCCAGCAGACGAGCAGCTCCATGGAGGAAGTTTCCGCTAATTCAGAAAACCTGAACGACCTTGCCCTCCAGCTGAACGCCGAAGTAGATAAATTTAAGCTGTAATACGAATAATAAGGCCCGGAGATTTTTTCTCCCGGCCTTCTTTGTTATTCTAGATCTGTTTTACGCTTCAGCGGCTTTACTGCCGGGCCTTCAATAACCTCCCCATCGTAGGAAAATCTTGACCCATGGCACGGACAGTCCCAACTCCGTTCTGCATTGTTCCAGGAAAGATCACAGCCCATATGCGTACAGGTGGTGTCGACAACATACAGCCTTCCTGTTTCATTCCGGTAAGCTCCGGCCTTCCCGTCTTCGGTATTAATTAAAGCTCCTTCATCATTTTCCAGGTTCTTTTCTTTATCGCCCCGGTTGGATTTTCCTTTAACCATTTCTTTCCCGACATCCATGTTTTCGGCTGCGAAGGATTGAATGTTTTTCTTTTTCAGTTCAGAGCGCGTCGGGTCAAACGCTTCTTTGTAGATATTTTCATTGCCTAGCACGTAATCAGCCAGCATTTTTCCTGCTGCTTCGCTGTTGCTTATTCCCCATTTCATGAAGCCGGTGGCAGTAAAAATCTGCCTTTCTCCGGAAGCCATCGGCCCGACATACGGCATTTTATCCAAGGTAATCATATCCTGAGCCGACCAGCGGTAAGGCACTTCCTGCAGACCAAAGTGCTCTTCACCGAAGGTACGCAGCGCCTCGTACCGCTCAAACGTGCTGGTTTCATTTTTACCAGATGTATGACCTTCCCCGCCGATTAAAAGAAGATCCTCTCCGTTCTCATCTTTTGCTGTACGAAGCGATCTTGAAGGCGAATCTACACTAATATACATATGCCTTGGCATCGTCTGGACTTTAGCCCCGATAATGTAGGAACGCTCCACGTGCAGACGGCTGTAATATTTCCCCATGCCGTCGTTAAAAGGGAAATGGCTTGTCACCAAAAGATAATCACTCGTAATTTTGCTTTCATTGTTTGTGTTAACTACGACTTTACCATTTGATTTATTTACATCCGAAGCCCTCGTATTTTCATACACACGCCCGCCCAGCCGGACTACCTCTTCAAGAAGTGCATGGTAATAATGCACTGGCTGAAACTGGGCCTGATTGCGTATCACAAGGGCCCGAGCGACAGCATACGGAAGATCATGTTCTTCAGAAGCCTCTCCGCCGTTAACGTTTAGCAGCCGGTATGCTTCGGCTTCCTGCTCCATCACTTTTTGCTGCTGTTCGCTATTCGTATAAATAAAAGCGTCCCGTTCCTCCCATTTGCAATTAATACCAAGCTCTTCCACCCGGTTTCGCATATCACGGATCGCCTGTTCGTTAGCTTCATGGTACTGGCTTGTTTTTTCCCGCCCTTGATTTTGCATCAGCTCATCGTATATCATGCCGTGCTGGGAGGATATTTTTGCTGTTGTATTTCCGGTGGTGCCTTCAAGTACCCTTCCCGCTTCGAGCAGCACAACTTTGGCTCCAGCCTTCGCTAAATAGTAAGCAGCTGTAATACCGGCTGCTCCGGCGCCTGCAATAGTAACTTCTGCGGTGTCTTCGCCGCTGTGTGCCGGCATGTTTGTAGATTCGCTTTCCTTAAGCCATAAAGAATGTGGATATAAAGGGACACTTCTGTTGTTAGTCATTGTAGTTCCTCCTTATAGTTATTCAAACCGCGGCTGCTTTATCTTCCCGGGGGCGGGCTGCCTTATACCAGTGCCAGCAGAGAATCACCATAATGGCAATATCCACCGCATCGCCCCCGTAATACATCAGCATTGATCCTGCCTGGGCAGCTTCCTGGCCTACCCCTGCCGGCGGTGACACGTACAAGTATTTGGATAAAATACCGTGCCCTGCAAGCGCTGCCACAAGCACCCCGGATCGGAACAGGAAAGAATACCGATGAGGCATCGGATCAATATAAATAATTGAAGCTGTAAACGCATACCCCGCCAAGAAAATATGGACATGAATGATAATATAGATAAGAGCAGAAGCATGCATCAAGGCGTACAACCCGGTCGTATATAAAAACCACAAACCGCCAATATTCAGCACCGTGGCCGTCACCGGATGAGAAATTATTGTTACAAAGCGGCTCCGCAGCATTTTAGCCAGTTTTTTCGCTGCAGGTACTGGCAAAGCACGAAGAGCAAGCGTTACCGGCGCCGCAAGCACTAAACAAAGCGGTGCCAGCATGCCAAGCAGCAGGTGCCCGGTCATATGAATGACAAATGAATCGTGAGCCATCCGCGGAATTGGCCCGAGGACTGAAATCACTGCCGCCGCTGTGCCAGTGACGAACAAGCCGATGCGGCGTGCCGGCCATCCCGCATCCCGGAAAGCTGCAAAAAGATACAGCAGGCACACAAGGATAAAGGGGGCCGCAAGTATTCCTTCTGCAATATAATGAGCAGTAGTCATCAGCTTATACCGTTTCTTTCTGTTTTTTCATCTGCGAAGTCTGCCTCCATACCACTATGCCGGCAATAAGGATGACGAGTGCACTAATATTCCATACAAGATCGTAAGGAAGAATATCTACACCGTACCGTATCTGGTGAATGCCCATCCATTTATGCTGGACCAGGCCATCGTAAAGCTGAAAAAAGCCGGCCCCGGTCAGTGTGCCCCCGATCCACCGACGCAGCCAGAAGCTCTGCCGGCGCCGGAGATCAGCCACCATAAATAAGGCAGCTACCGTAGCAAACCAGCTGAATGCATGAAAAAAGCCATCTGAGATGAGCCCTGCGGTCGTTGTTGATAAATCATAAAAATGGTGCCAGTGTAGCAGCTGGTGAAAGACTACTTCATCGATAAAAGCAATGAGCCCGAGACCGAAAAGAAAGCCGGATAATATATTTCGCCCGGCGTAGTTTTTCTGGTTTCTCCGAAGCATAGCTTCATTTTTTTCTGACATGGCTGGTCCTCCTCTGCTACATATCTGTTTTCAGTCGATTGCTCGAAAAAAGTACATGTGTGCCCATATAAAAGTGAAACATGTATTCAGCTGCCCCCATCAACACTGCGGTTACCACAGCTGCAAGCAGTACTGGGCCAGCGAAAGTGATCACAGCCCCTGCAGCTAATACGACAGCAAATACTAAAATGGCATCTGCGCCCGCTGCCATTAGGCTTTTTACACGTGGAAGCAGTACTAGATCTCCGAGTGGGTAGCTGATGGCGCCGATGATAATAGTGAGCACCAGCACACTCCAAATAGAAACCCCATTTGCGATGCTCAGCACCAAAAATAACAGTGCGGCAGTCATTATGCTTTTACCAGTTAATGCTTTGATATGCTTCATGTTTTACTCCTTTCCATGTGTGCTTAAAAATACACAAAAAGCCAGGGAAAGACGCCTCTCTTTTCCTGGCTTACCGCAAGGCTTAATCCCGCGATTGCTGCCTCCGTTTATGCAGTTAATGCTTGGCTATTCTTCTGTTTCCTTTAAATACATTTCCATAAACTTTCTTTTGGATTAAAAGAGAGTTCTTTCAAGCTCAGCAAACTAAATGATTTAGCAATACTATCTCTATCCTGCGCTCTCTTTAAAGAAATATTATGAGCTGGAGCATGTCTTTCAGGCCGGGCAAAAAACCATTTGTTCCCTCACCCATCGATAGCCCTGGATTAGGATGACAGTTATAGTCCGCCCTCTTGTGCCGCGTAGGGTTATTCATATTATTCAGCACGAAAAAGCCGGTGAAGACGCTGGAGCGATTTTTCAGCATATTCATTTATAATATCTGCTTCCGATTTTCCTTCAGCGGAGGAGAACACGCTCAAATCGGGAGGCAGGCATTCTACTGTAATTGTTCCGCCGTAGCCTGTTTCCTTAATGGTATCTGCAATTGTTTTCCATGAGAGCCTCCCGTATCCCAGACCCTGCCGGTTAGTATCTGCTACGTGTATGTGGCTGAGAGCTGGGCCAAGATGATGAAAAGGTGCTTCCATGCTGCTTTCTTCAATGTTCATATGAAAAGTGTCGAGCATCGTCGTTACAAAAGGGTGCCCTATTTCCTTCACCAGCAGCAACGCCTGCCAACCGGTGTTAATAATACAGCTTTCATAACGATTTAACGGCTCGATCACAAGCGCGACGTTTCTTTCTTCTGCATATGGAGCTATTTCCTGAAGTGACAGGACAGCCGCTTCCCATTCTGCTTTGCCGTTTTCTTCCGGCTCTGCTTTACCTGGCGCACACGGGGACAGCACCATGTATTCTGCTCCTGCCCGGTATGCACGGTTGATCTGCTCTTTAAAATAATTTACAGCTGTTTTTCGCATGGAAGGGTTCACCTGTGATAAATCTGTTTCTTTCCGCGGCCAGCCTGCATCCGCACACAAGCCCCGGATACGGATATCCAAGGTTTCTGCCAGATCGACCAATTCCTCCCAATTATAGTCTCTCGCATGCACTTCAATTTCATCGTACCCTATGACGGATACGTCACGCATCGTTTGCTCAATCGGCCGGTCTCCAAACACCCAGCTGCATATCGAAAAATTCATCCCATCCTCCCTTTCACTACTACAACTCTTCTGTAATATGTTTCTTCTCCACGAAGTGCTGGAAGAACTATAGAAGCTACAAATAAAGACCAGCGAGGCAAAGCCGCTGGTCTTTATTAAACATCTTCCGAGAACACGTGGCCGCCGATTTCATAGTCCACTGTCTTTGTTTCCCAAAGCCAATTGTCTTTCGGCACTTTTTCACTCCAGAAGAACAATGAATCACCTACGGGTTCCGATCCATTCAGCGCTTCTTCTGTTGCTTCTTCTGCGCGTTCGGAAGGAGACTCTTCTATACTTCCGTCAGCCACAACCTGAAACTGATTTTCTTCATATATGACACTTTCAACGTCATTTGGAAAGGTTTCTGATTCAATACGGTTCAAAATAACACTAGCCACGGCTACCATGCCTTCAAAAGACTCATCTTTGGCTTCTGCATGCACAGCCCGTTCAAGCAGTTCTTCATTTTCAACCTCAGGGACTTCGCTTGAGGCCACTCTTTCTTCCTCTTCTTCAGGTGCCGTTGCTTCCTGTACTGTCTCTTCTTCTACTGCAGGTTGCTTTTCTTCTGGTTCCTGCTCCGCTGTCTGGCTTCGTTCATGCACGCTGTAGACTAAGACACCCAGCACAGCGGCAAAAACAGCAAGCGTTCCCATTACAGTGTAAATGGAATACTGCCTGGACATTATAATCACCCTTTATCAATGAGGCAAAATTATTGTTCCAATGATGGCGGTAAATGACAGGTTTGCCATCACTCTACCATTTTTCTGCCAGAAATAATAATTACCACTGAGGGGATATTCGGCTATTTTCCGCTGAAATAAGTAAAGAAAATCTATAAGCACAACCACGGGCAATATATTTCCTGTATGGCTCCGTACGCGCCAGAATGCATAGACATCAGGAGGAATTTTTTTTCTGTTTTTCTGACTTTGCACGTTCATTGCGGATACGCTGGCGGTAGCCATAGGTTGCTTTAAGAACCGTTTCTTCACTTTCCAGTCCTGCTCCAAGCGCCCCTCCCAACGTAGCCACTGTACAGGCAAGCCATGAAATTTTCAGGTAGGTTGCAAAGGTTACTGTGCCCGATAAATTCAGCGCCAGCTGGGAGGCAGGAATAAATAACAGAGACACAATCAAAAACATAATAAATAACACAATATAATAATGGATAATGGCAATGCCGATTGTAGAAGCCGTAGCTTTGTTGTAGGAGCGGACCAAAAATTTAGATTCTGCCTTGGACTCGTTTTCCCATAACCCATGAGCAACGATAAACCATACGGTCATAGCAACCATAGCCGTAAACATAACTGCAAGAAAACGCCAAAAGCCATAAGTATCACTCAGCATCCAGAAGCTTGGAAAAATCAGTCCGTAAGCACCAGTAGCAAAAGCTAAAGCGATGACACGCTTAAAGGCTGGAAAAATCGTCCAGGGACGGTTTGCCAGCACCATGCCGGAAAGCAGCCTCGTGCGTCCCCTTACATTCAGATTGGCATAAAAGCGGACGTGCTGGCTTTCCTCTTCATTAGAATATACTTTCCTTTTAATTGGAGAAAAACGCTCGTACAAACGGCTGCCCATCAGCTCCCTGGAGCCTCTGCCACGAAGCTGGTAGGAATGGTCGTCTTCGTGCTCCTCAAGCTGTTCCTGGTTTTCTGCAATGCGCTCATTCTGCCGTTCACGGTCTTCTTCGGAGCTTCCATGATGCATTTCATTTACAAGCTGCATCATTGCTTCCCGGACGCGCTTTTTCATGGGCATTGCTCCGAGAGAGGGCAGGGAAATAAGACCGATTTCCCGGTCTGAGCTGGCGTCAGCTATTACCAGCTTCTTTCCGTCTACAATAGGCAGATCTGTAAAACAGAGGGCGTAGTCCCATTCATGCTTTTCTTTATGCTTTTTTGCTTCCTCAATTACCGGTTCTGATTTTTCTATCACTCCGGCAAAAGGATCAAGGAGCACTTCCACTTCCCAGCCTCTCCGGTCATCTACATAGTTTTTGAGTAAATCGGGAAGTTCCCCTTCTATTTCGTCACAAATTTCCTTTGGGAGCTCCGGGGCGGCTATTAGTCCAAGCGTGTAGCTATCGGGCGAATGTTTATTTTTTTTCGAAGCCATCAATACCCTCCTTTCTTTACATCGTCTTAAAAACAAGGCCAAGAATACGGTATCATACTTTTCCCCTTTTCCATATACACGTACTTTTCCATTATGCACATGTTATAGATAAAAGAAAACGAGGAATAATCCTTTTAGGTTCATTATTAATATAAGGAGGTGAACCGGAGCTGACCGCTTCGGCCGCTATGAAATTGACAGAAACTATGCACGTACTCGAACTGTCTATTCCAAACGGAACAGACACTATGGTACTACACTTAACCCTCATAAATAACAATGGCCGCCTTATCCTCTTTGACACAGGCATGCCTGGATATGAAGAAGAGATTTATGAATTGATACGAAATGAAAATCTAAATCCTGATCACCTTGAAACTATTATTTTAACCCATCAGGACATTGATCACATTGGCAGCCTTCCGGAAATTCTTCACGACCATCCCGACTTACGAGTTCTCGTGCATTCGGCCGACAAGCCTTATGTGGACGGCGCGGAGCCATTGATCAAACTAAGCAGTAATGCCAAAGCAAACCTGATTGATACTCTTCCAGAAGCAAAGCGGGACAGAGTTGGCCACATGTTTGACAAAACCGAGCCATCGCTTATCAGTGAAACTGTAGAAGAAAAAGACACACCCATTGAGGGGCTGACTGTCCTGCATACGCCCGGCCATACTCCCGGCCATATCAGCCTGTATCACGAAAACAGCCATACGCTTATTGCGGGCGACGCTTTGACTGCTAAAGACGGCGAGCTTTTCGGCCCACGCGCAGAAGTGACCCCTGATATGGAACAAGCCCGCCGTTCCCTCGAAAAGCTCCTCGGCTTTGATATGACCACCGTGATTTGTTACCACGGAGGCGTCGTACACGGAGACATCAATCATAAAATCAGTGAGATTTTATCCTAAATAAAAAAAGCACCTCCGCCGGTTGCGGAGGTGCTTTCGTCTGTACGTTGATCACGAGTTTTCGATATCCTCCCGAATTCGCTGCCGGCGCTCCTCTTCCTCCCGCAGTCTCGTTTCCTTGTAATCCTTTCGAACGGATTTCAGCAAGGAAATGGCGGAGATAAACAAGACGATAGAGAACGGTAAAGCCCCGATGAGAGAAACTGTCTGAAGCCCATTCAGGCCGGCACTGATAATTAATACAGTAGCGAGTCCTGCAATGAGAGCGCCCCAGATTATTTTTAAAAGCATTGATGGGTTCGTATCTCCGTTAGAGGTCATCATGCCAAGTACGAATGTTGCAGAGTCCGCTGACGTTACAAGGAATGTAAACAACAGACAAATCGATAGTATCGAAAGCAGCGTGCCAAGTGGTATATTATCCAGCATGGCAAACATGGCCCGTGTCGTATCCTCCGCAACGATCCCTGCTATGTCTGTATTGTGAAATAAATCCAGGTTGATGGCAGTGCCGCCGAAAATACCAATCCAGATTATACCGATAAATGGCGGAGCCACCATAACGCCAAGAACGAATTCCCGGAGTGTACGGCCTTTGGAAATACGGGCTACGAACATGCCCACGAACGGAGACCAGGCAATGGTCCAGGCCCAGTAATAAATCGGCCAGTCCTGCACCCAGGTGCCATTTGTATAGTTTTCCATACGCAGGCTTGCCTGGAAGAAGTTTTGAACGTAATCACCAAGACCCATTGTTATTGTTTCAAATATAAAGCCGGTCGGTCCGATAAACAGGACCGCTACCATTAAAAATAATGCCAGCCCAAGGTTTACATTACTCAAATATTTTATTCCGCGGTCCAGGCCGGAAATTGTGGAAGCCATAAAGAATACGAACATGACAGCAACAATTATAAACTGGGTCGTCGAACTGGCAGGCACGTTAAACACACTGTTGAGGCCGCCGCTGATCTGCAGCACACTCAAACCGAGTGTGGTTGCTACCCCCATTACTGTAGCGATAACAGCAATGATATCCACGCCGTTACGGAAACCTTTACGGAGCGGGCGCGTGCCATCTCCAATAACACCATTCATCGTGTCACTGATAAGGCTACGCTCTTCCTGACGGTATAAAAAGTAGGAAATCGCAAGCCCTACAAATGTAAATGAAGCCCACTGGTGAATACCGTTGTTAAAAAATGCGTTCCACATTGCTTCTCTTGCCGCTTCGGGTGTTCCCGGCTCCACGTTTGTCCAGGGCGGCGGAGTCTGGAAGTGGGTCATTGGCTCTGCCACACCCCAGAATACGATACTTACACCAAATCCACAGCTGAAAAGCATCGCAATCCAGGTAAAAAAAGGATATTTCGGCCGGGCGTCATCGCCTCCCAGCCTGACACGTCCATACTTACTGAACGCCATATAAAAGTTAAATAAGATCAAAAACAGCACAAACAGTAAATAGAACCAGCCGAACGTATCAGCGATAAAGCCGTATGTAAATTCGGCCTGGGCCTGCAGGGCCTGTGGTGCTATTGCTCCCCATAACGCAAACGCAAAAATGATGATAAAAGATATAAAAAAGATACTGTTGAGAAATTTAAATTTCTTCTCTTTTTCACTCATGATGCTTCCCCCTCTCTTTGCTTGCAGAAACGAATTAACGAAACTTTAACATATAAGGCCTTTTAAAAACAGTTAGTTTCAAAAAACTCTTTAAACTAGTATTAGGAGCAAAGAACTAACATACAAAGCCTTATGTATCGTTGTACCCGAATTAACCTGCAAATAATACACAAATTCACTGATCTGTGGATTTTTTCAATGAACTTATTTATTTTCATGACTATTTCACTAATTATTCTTTTATTAGCATCGTAAACCTGAAAAATATCGGGTACAATGAAGGTAGGAATATAGATCATCAAAGAGGTACACAAAGTTCACTCCATTTACTTTTTGTCTTCTCTCCAGCATTAGGTTTCAAGCAGGCGTTCCCTGCGAATCTACTATATTAGGAGGATGTTCTATGCAAACAATGAACGTTATATTAGTCGCTGTCGACGGGTCTGAACAGGCTGAATACGCTTTTGAAACCGCTCTCCCTATTGCCAGGGCGCAGCAAGCCCAGCTTATAATCGCCAGGGTAATCAACAAAAACGCCTACCAGCCAATGAGCAGTTACGCCCCGTCTATTATTGAAAAAGTGCAGGAAGATGCTAATGAATTACTGGCAAAGTATAAAAAGCAGGCAGAGGAAGCTGGTATTTCAGACGTAACTGTAGAACTTGTATACGGCTCCCCTAAAACGAAAATTATCCGTGATATTGTGCCAAAATATCATGTCGATTTGATAATAACCGGCGCCACTGGTTTAAACGCTGTTGAGAAAATATTCATGGGCAGTGTGTCAGAACACATCGCAAAAACAGCCCCATGCAGTGTGATGGTGGTCCGTTCTTAGTAATTAATATTAGCGAAAAGCAGCTGGCGTAAATTGCCGCTGTTTTTTTTTGAAAAATTAGGTTTATTCCTTTTACAAGCGGGAACCATTTAAGTGTTCCCATTTATTTGAGGAACAAAAATATATGCATGGTGGAAATGTTGGGACAATAGCGCCTAAAACATAAGCCAGAAAAGCCCTGTCTCTTTTCTGGCTTTTTTGCGTACAAAAACCGGTTTACTCCTCTCCCGGGCTCTATTGGTCTTTTGTTTTCGCTGTGCATTATTTTTATCTTTTAGCCGACGTGCAACCAGGCATGTAGCCGGTGCTCAAGAAGAACTTTTTTCACCCACTTTAAAGCAGGACTCTTCAGCCTGCTCTCATTCTAAGCTTTAAAATTTTAGGAGGACTCGAAAATGGCAATTGATAAGTATCCATCCAGACAAGGCGACCACAAGGAAATCATGGACCGGAAGGACCCCGTTGTTCATGGCGGATCCGACTTCGACGGACCACTGCAGAAAGAGGAACTGGACTTTTACGACGAGAACGGCTACCTCATGCTCCAGAAGCTGTTCACCGACGAGGAAGTCGACATGATG
>NZ_JBQOJB010000024.1:0-32026 GCF_054971365.1 Marinococcus salis
CTGATCGGCCTAGCGATTGTGGTCGCGTATGGCTACAGCACTATGGTCGTGTTCGGCTGGTCCGGCAGAAATTTTTTCTGGGAACTAGCCACATTAATTGACGTCATGCTGTTGGGCCATTGGATTGAAATGCGTTCGATCATGGGCGCCTCGAATGCGTTGAAAGAACTGATTAAACTGATGCCCAATGAAGCCCATCGATTAAACAGCGACGGCAGCACCGAAGACGTGCCGGTCGATCAGGTGCAGAAAGACGATCAGGTGCTCATTAAGCCAGGAGAAAAGGTGCCCGTGGATGGAATTATTATCGATGGATCGTCGTCGGTTGATGAATCCATGCTGACCGGAGAATCGGTGCCGGTAGAAAAAAAAGTGGATGAAGAAGTGATTGGTGGGGCGGTCAACCAGGATGGCAGTTTAACGATCCGGGTGTCCAAGACGGGGGATGAGACATATTTATCTCAAGTCGTCACTTTGGTTCAGGAAGCGCAAGAATCGAAGTCCCGGGCGCAGGATTTAGCCAATCGTGCGGCCAAATGGCTATTTTACTTGGCCTTAGCGGCTGGTATTGGCACCTTCATCATTTGGATAGCTTTGGGCAATGCTATTGATATGGCGGTTCAACGGGCGGTCACCGTTATGGTTATTACTTGTCCACACGCGCTCGGGCTGGCGGCTCCGCTAGTGGTGTCCGTTTCGACCGCCATTTCCGCCAAGAAAGGACTGTTAATTCGCAACCGACCGCCATTTGAAAGTGCCCGCAATATTGAAGCGGTTATTTTTGATAAGACCGGTACTCTGACAGAAGGAAATTTTGGGGTTACCGATATTGAAGCAGACGGAGCCTATGACAAGCAGGACGTCTTGCGGTACGCGGCCGGGGTGGAACAACAATCGGAACATCCATTGGCTCGAGGCATTATGAGAAAGATGGAAGAGCAGCAGGAACGCCCGCCGACTGTGCAACATTTTGAAACGATGACAGGAAAAGGGCTGAGCGGTACGGTCGAAGGGAAACAGGTCCAAGTGGTCAGTCCCGGTTACATGAATCAGGAACGTATGGATTATGACACAGCGGTCTTTGATCAGTATTCGACGGAAGGAAAAACCGTCGTGTTTGTTCTGATTGACGGTGGTTACGCCGGCATGATTGCTCTCGCAGATATGGTGCGCGACTCAGCGAAGGAAGCAGTAGAAAGACTGAAGCAACAAAACATCGAACCGATCATGTTGACCGGAGATCATCAACGTGTCGCCGATTGGGTAGCCAACCAGCTTGGGATTGAAGAAGTGTATGCCGAAGTGCTCCCAGATCACAAAGCGGACCAAGTGAAAAAGGTCCAGCAGTCCGGTCGAAAGGTCGCCATGACGGGCGACGGCATCAATGATGCTCCGGCCCTCGCCACGGCGGATGTAGGAATCGCGATTGGAAGCGGGACGGATGTGGCAATGGAAACGGCGGACGTCGTGTTGGTGCAAAGCAATCCATTAGATGTTCTCTCCGTGATTGATTTATCCCGGAAGACATACCGGAAAATGATCCAAAACCTGTGGTGGGCAGCAGGGTATAACATTGTCGCCATTCCTTTAGCCGCTGGGGTATTGGCACCTTTGGGTATTCTCCTCAGCCCAGCTGTCGGGGCAGTATTGATGAGTGCCAGTACAGTTATTGTTGCTATTAACGCTCAACTGCTTAGGTGAAAATAAAAAACAAGGTAATGAAACAAGCTGCTTTCCTGATATCCTGGGAAGCAGCTTGTTTGATGCCTGTCATGTTATTATAGGGTACTTTTTTTCAAAAGGAGCCCCCGTTTCATAAATGGTAGAAATGTTCCTTTAATAACGATGGTCATTTCTGCGAACCATAGGCACCCATTTCATGTAAGTACCGATTCGCCAAACCCATTCCAATGGCCCGTAGTAAAAATATTTTAGCCATAATGGACTAACAAGTACTTGGATAGCAAACACCAGCACACCAATACTTAAAGCGTACACGTAGCTCGGTGGGTCCAAAACCCCAAAACCGTTGAAAAATGTTCGACCGCTTGGGCGGAACAGGCTCACAAAAATAAGCGACTGCAGGAGGTAATGAGTGAAAGTCATTTTCCCGACAGCAGTAAACATCGAAAGCCCAGTGGAAGCTCTTTGATGGCTTGTACCAATCAGAAGCAGTGCCTGGGCGATACTCATACTCACCAGAAAGGCGTAAAGATCGTCCAAATGATAAAGGATAGGGCTGTCGATTTTGATATAGCTCCCCGTTTTTCCTAGAATGCCGATAAGAAAGCAGCCCAGAGTGAATAGCCATTTGCGACCCCGGTTCTTAAGTACTTTTGAATAAAAGCTACTTCGATAAGCGTACATGCCGAAAAAGAAATAGCCGAAATGGTTGATCATCGACGACCATTCAATGAACAGATATTCAACCCCGGTTGGATAAGTTCGATTCGGAGGGAGGGCGTCTTTCATCCATTGTTCGGGGTCCATCTGAAGAGATGTGTACCCATTCAAAAGATCAATCCCGACAGCATAACCAATCCAAAAAAAGCATGCTAATCCCAACAGCCACCGGGGAGGAAGCCGGAGACAACCGAGCAGCACGAGCCCCGCTGAGGCGTACATGAGCAGGATGTCCCCGGCCCAGACAAAGTAGCCGTGAAGCCCTCCGACGAAAAACAGAATGACGAGCCGCCGGATAAGGGTGGGGTAGGGATTACCGCTTTTGTCATGCATCCGATCGTAAATGAGCACGAGGCTGAGGCCAAACATCATTGCAAACAACGGCCGGGCACTGTCTTCAAAAATAATTGAAATAATGGTTTTGAGGGAAGTGTCGAGCCATGTTGGATCAGTCATAACGACGCGGGAAAGCCCGGAAATATTGACAATAAAAATTGCAAGCAAAGCTACGCCGCGTATTTGATCAAGCATGTCGATACGCTGCCCTGGAGTATTATCGTGAGAGGGGGTCACTAGCGGGCCTTCTTTCTCTATTAGGTAACGAATATCTTAAATTTGAGCAAATCATTTATGATTGTATGAAAAAAATATGGAGAAAGTGTGAAGATCTTCATTGAGCTTATTCATAGAAGTACGTATCTACTGATCGTTGGAGTCTTCACTTTCGTACTGCTTGATTCTCGCTAGTAGCTGTAGCGATCGATGCGGTATATATAGAATTGAAACCGTACCTTTTGACCGGACATTCAATGCTGCATCGAATAAATGACGTGTTGAAATCCCTAAGTCAGTTTTTAATACATGGAGGAATATAAAACCAAAAACGGAAGGGCTTCTTTCAACAGGTCCGTCTCATCGGGTTAGCTTTATACTCAGCGAACAATTGACTTTGGAAATAGCAATTGGCGTTTGTCCGTTTTATGCTGAAGTGGATATGGATTAGATCCTGCTTTACTCAGTGATGGATAATATATGTATCTCTTTTCTTGAGTAGTTATTTGTAACACTAATTAGATGTTTTCGAGCATAGAGTAAAAGGGTTTGTGGTAGTCTGGTTGGTTGTTCTTTTGGTCAATAAAAAATTTCATTTACTGTATTTTTTCTTAATAAAGTGAAGAAAGAAACATCTCCTTCATCATTTAGGTATCATTGAAGGAGTTTTGATACGATCTGGTATTCTATCATCTGCACACGTCTCTTTAATTTAAGAAAGATATTAATGTTTGTATGGTTTGATTTTCGTAAACAATGAATACACCTAAACCAATGTATACAATGCTCATGATCCACCTACTAAATCTTTCTACAATTTCTCCAACTCCAGGAATATTCGATAGCTTCTGAGCTGTAAATACTAAAACAAAAATTAGAAGCACAAACACAAGTAACGTTACTACTAATTCTGCAATATTCAATGTTACAAAATAAGGTACAAACAATCCTATATTATCAGCACCACAACTAGCTATAGTAATTAGTGTTACGGTTCTTGCTAGTTTACTTAATCCTCTTTGATCTAGTTGCCTTTCCACTTGCTCTTCATCATCATCGCCAGTAATAGCGACTTTAAGACCTAAGTAAATAGGTATTAAACCCAACAGCCCCAGCATCCATTGTTCTGGCACAAAGCTTAAAACATAAGCTAAAACCAGACTGATACCAATTAATGTTAGAGAGCCTAAATACTGTCCTATGTATATATCACGATATTGCCTTTTGGTATTCGTTCTTGCAAAGAAAATTAATAAAATAACTAACAAATCCACGGCTGTGGCCACATATAAAGTGATTGCTGTTCCAATCGTTTGAATCATAAAAAGCACCTCATTCAAAAACATTTTTGAAGGATATTTCTCGACAACATTCATCTAACAAAGACATCGGCAGGCAATAATGCTAATTTGCTGGTCATCAACGGTATACACTAATCGATGTTCGATATCGATGCGACTGAATGTAAAAACCAGCTAAATGGCCTTTTAATTTCTCTGGTTTCCCCATGCCATCTAACGCCCCGTCTCGTTCAATGCTTTTCATCAATTGATTAATGCGTTTGAGCATTTTTTTCCTTGGTTTGCCAATACTGATAATCCTGAAACGCATTGTGAGTGAATAAGACGTTCAACTTACTCATCGATATCAACGGTCGTGGTTTCTTCCTGGTTTAATTGATGGATGGATTCCGATAGATGCTTGGAATTGCTCGGGTTGTTTAACAGATAGATGGTTTCGAGATATTGATTGTATTCGTCTTCCGAGATAAGGACAGCGTTTCGTTCTTTGGTCGTGATGGTGACGGCTTCCTGGTCGTCGTTGACTTTATCTATCAGTCCCTTAAAGTTCTTTCGCGCATTGGAGTAATTCATGACGGTCATCGCTATCAGCTCCTTTTTTATATTGTACAATATATCGATAATCCTACCATCTTGTTATCGTTTGAATAAAAATGAAAATCTTTAGCGTTGTAAAAAGTAGACCTTTCGCCACGCGTTGAAATCATACATATGGAGGAGTAACAAACGTAGCAAAACATCCAATTGCGATTTTTGCCACGTTGTATAATTGGCACGGCTTTTTTGATACACTAAATAGGTGAAATGACTATGTTAACTAGCAAGGAGTCGACGGATCATGGATAATCGGAATTATGGATACATACGCGTCAGCAGCCGTGACCAAAACGAAGCCCGTCAGATGGATGCGATGAAAGAAGCCGGCATCCTGGAACGGGATATTTTTGTGGATCACGTGAGTGGGAAAAACTTCGAGCGGGAACAATATCAGTTATTAAAACGGATTCTACGGAAAGGGGACGTCCTGTACATCCATTCGCTGGACCGGTTTGGCCGGAACAAAGACGAGATTTTGCAGGAATGGAACGAACTGACGAAAACGATGCAGTGTGACATTGTCGTATTGGATATGCCACTCCTGGATACGCGGGAGCAAAACGATTCCATGCGCACATTCATTGTCGATATGGTGCTGCAGATTTTATCCTGGATTGCGGAAGAAGAACGGACGCGCATTCGCCAGCGGCAGCGTGAAGGCATCGATTCGGCTCAACGCAAAGGAGTGAAGCTGGGCAGACCGCAAGTGCCTCTCGATGAGCATTTTAGGGGCATCTATAACCAGTGGAAACAGGGAAATATTACGGCTGTAGAAGCTTCCAAGCAAGTGAATGTTAATAAAACGACCTATTATCGAATGGTAAAAAGATATGAGCAAGAAAATACCTAATAATAATCAAACTTTGGTATATATAATTATGATACGTGAAATTTTTAACAAATAAAGATATAGAAATAACATTGAAGGAGTTTACGAATGGTTAAAGACATCGATCAAGAACTACCTAAGGGACAATCTGTTCTTGTCCAAACATTGGATGATGAGAATCGCGACATAGAATTAGAAATTAAACAACCAACCTTTCAGGAATTACGGCATGTGCATGCTCTCAAAAAGAAAGGAAAGTTAACCTTTCATTGGCAAAAGAAAGATCTGGTTGAGTTAGGTATCGAAGAAGTTTTTGGTCTTTACGAGCACCAAGAGCTAATAGCGATTAGCGGAGGTAGGTGGGTGAATGCCGATTACATGCTTGTGCAAACGGAACGTTTGGACAGGCATGATGATGAAGTCATGACATACAAAGCTTTTCCTGTTATTGCCGCTTTTCTTAGTACCCGTTGCCTGAATAATCGAGAAGATGGCTGGTTCATTATCGAATCAAAATCAAATGAAACCTTGATTGATTATTATCTTCAAGAAACAAACGGAATCGATGCCGGAGCTGCTCCCTATAAAGAGTCTGTTCGCTTAATTGTCGTCAATCCGCGTAGACAAGAAGAGCTTATACAACGTATAATTAAAGGACAAAGGAGGACACATCATTATGAATAAAACAATTCGAGGCAAAAAAAAGAATCAAGAGCAAATCATTGCCGAAAAATATGATGGCGTTCTGGTAGGGGCAAACCCTGAGCATCGACACACTCGAGAAGAAGTCGAAGATGTGATGAAAAAACTGAAAAAAAATCCGAAGCTTCATCAATAATGTACGAGGGAGAAAGCCTAAGCGACCATGCTTGAGGCTTTCTTTTTTATTCAGTATATATAATGGTAACGCTTATTTTTCGCCTCAAATACGATGAATGCTTCTTATATTAACCTGAAGATTAGTTACTTCCGATAATCTCCTTTGTGTTAACTTACTGCGATTTTTCGAATGAAAGAGGCCTGATTTCAACATCGGAACCTTCTTAAGAAGCCATCTTTCGGTCATTGGAAGATGGAAGAGGCTTTGAAAGTAACAGCGGTTTTCTAACAAAGCCCATATCCTTAGAAAGAAAGACATGGAGAAAAATAAACGTCTGATTATCCAACAGGCATGGGCCCCGTCGACGGGATCCATGCCTGTTGGTTTATTCGTATGCTGCCTTTAGTCGGCTAATATCTTCTTTCGGCGGCAGGTGAAACATACGGAAATATTCACGACTAAATTGCGAGGGGCTTCCGTATCCAACCCGGAACGCCACCTCTGCGGCATCCGTCACTTCGGATAATAGCAGGCGCCGGGCTTCCTGCAGCCGCAATTGTTTTTGAAACTGAATCGGGGTCATCGCTGTTACTTCTTTAAAATGGCGATGGAGCGAGGACACACCCATGTTGGCAATCTCCGCCAGCTCTTCAATTTTAAACGACTTGTCATAGTGATTCATGATGTGTTCAATCACCTCACTAATCTGGTCCGTCGAACTTCCTTCGATGGCTATTTGTTTCAACCTTTCTCCATGTTCTCCCTGCAGCACCCTGTAGATGATTTCTTTAATCATAAGCGGAGCAAGCACCGGGATATCTTTTGGAGTATTAAGCAATTGAACAAACCTGGTGACTGCCTCCAGCAGCGACGGTTCGATGCTGCTTACATACAGGCCGCGCTTCGCATACTCTTTTTTATTGGTCTCCATGTGGGTTTCCCGTAATACCTCTAAGATGTCTCCCGGGGTGAATTCAAGCTTGAGAGCCAGGTAGGGCACATCGGCAGAAGCTTCTGTCACCTGCCCGCTAATCGGAAGATTCACGGAGGCCACAAGGTAGTCGGCCGGGCCGTACCGGAAGTACTCCTGGGCAAGCAGCACTTCTTTCATTCCCTGCACCACAATGCATAATGACGGCTTATGAACGCCGTAATGCGGCCCCGTATCATGGGAATAACGGGAGAAAAACAAGGACGGAATAGCTGTCATATGCGTGCCATCCTGGTGGGTCTGGCTGTCAATGATGTTAGCGATCTCTACTCTGCGTTTGTATAATTGTTCCAGCATAACACCCTCCTTGAACCTTTTCGTTAGATGATTTTATTATAAGGCAAATTAGCTGGCTGTGTAAGCACTATGAGAGGATTAGGCAATCATTGGATACGATTGTGATACCTCCTTCGTTGGCACGTATTGCATAATAACGTTGGAGGTGCCAGTCACCTTTTGGAGATAATGATGGGAAACCCATCGATGAAGAGGAGAAAAAGGAAAAATTCGATCGAGGTGATATATCCATGGAACAACGACAACTGGGAAACACAGGCATACGTATCTCCAGCATTGGATTGGGCATGATGGGCATGGACCATGCTTACGGACCTCAGGCGGACCGGACAGCGATGAAAGAATTATTAAACCAGGCTGTCGAATGGGGATGCAACGTGTTCGATACTGCCCCCATCTACGGGGAAGACAATGAAAAACTGGTAGGTGCTGCGTTGAAGGACCGGCGGGAGGAGGTCGTGATTGCCACGAAGTTTGGCATTACGGGCCAGGAATTTGTTGACGGCAAACCTCAAAACGTGACCAACAGTACGCCGGAGAGCATCCGCCAGCAGTTGGAGGCGTCGCTGGAGCGCCTCCAAACCACCTATATTGATGTATACTTTCAGCATCGCATCGACCCGGACGTGGAACCCGAAGAAGTGGCCGAAACCATGAAGGCCCTCATAGCCGAAGGGAAAATTAAGGCCTGGGGCGTGTCCGAAGCTCCGATGGACTATGTCCAACGAGCCCACGAGGTATGTCCACTGGCTGCTGTCGAAAACCAATATTCCATGGTGTGGCGCAAACCGGAAGAAGAGCTGTTTGATTTTTGTGCCAAGCATCAGGTCACGCTGTTTGCCTACAGCCCGCTTGGCAATGGGTTTTTAAGCGGCCGGTACAGCACCGAGACCACGTTTGACGAGCGGGATGTCAGAAACGTTATGGGGCGGTTCCAGCCGGAAGTCATGAAACAAAATCAGACCGTGTTGGATGAAGTGGAACGTATGGCAAAAGAAAAGCAAGCGACCCCGGCCCAAATCGTTTTGGCCTGGGAACTGGCTCAACGGCCGTTTATCGTTCCTATTCCCGGGACCACCAAGCTTCATCGTTTACAGGAAAATCTCGGCGGCGCCCGCGTGGTCTTAAGCGACGAGGACGTCGAACACCTGACCCGCACGCTCGATCAATTACACGTGGATGAGACCTACTTTTAACCAAGGAGAGAACGACCATGAAAGCCTTGTTGATCAATGCCAGTAAAGAACGACATGGCCGTACCCAGGCATTGGGGGAACAGCTGTTGAAAGGCTTGGAGATGCAGACGATTCATCTGGCCGATTACACGATCGCCCCCCTTGGGCAAAAATGGGACCACGACGAGTATGCGCAAGTGATCGATCAGCTCGTTGGTCAAGATATCATTGTTTTTGGAACACCGGTCTACTGGTCAGACATGACAGGCTATTTAAAAACCTTCATCGACCGATTGCAGGAGATCATGGATACCGATCTGGCCTCCCCGTCGAATCCGTTTTATCGTGCCCATTCGTATCTGGTTATCCAGGGCACCGCTCCAGCCGACGCAATCCCGGGGGTCAACCGGGTCATCGAGCATATCAGTGAGCGTTTTTTCATGGAGTATCAAGGGCCCATCACGTCGATGGAGGAAGCCAAACGGTGGAATTCCATTATTCGGGGAAGAGGGGAGCCATGACTTCCATGCAGCCCCGCCCCAAAGACAAGAACGAACAAGAAGAACGACCGGGCCCTTCCAAAAAGGGTTCTTACTACCAATACAAAGAGTGTTTCGCATGAATGATGTAACATTAAACAACGGGCTTCAAATGCCCCCATTAGGGTTAGGTGTCTTTCAAATCACGGACGCCGAAGAAGCTGTCCAAAGCGTTCGCATGGCGCTGAAACACGGGTACCGACTCATCGATACCGCGGCTTCCTATTTAAATGAAGAAGAAGTAGGAAAAGCTATTCAGGACTCCGACGTGCCCCGGGAAGAACTGTTTGTCACCACCAAACTGTGGGTCCAGGACACCGGGTATGAAGCAACCAAGCGGGCCTTTTCGAGATCCTTGCACCGTCTTGGGCTGGATTACCTTGATTTGTACTTGATTCATCAACCATATGGAGATGTGCATGGCAGCTGGAGGGCGATGGAAGAGCTATACAAAGAAGGGAAGGTCAAAGCCATCGGGGTATCGAATTTTGCTCCGGATCGGATCATGGATCTCATGGTCCATAACGAGATTAAACCTATGGTCAATCAAATCGAGGTCAATGCGTTTCACCAGCAGGACGACTCGGTGGCCTTCCATCAGGAACATGATATTCATATTGAAGCCTGGGCCCCGTTTGCGGAAGGCAAAAATCATCTCTTTGATAACGAGCAGTTACAAGCCATCGCTGCGGACCATCAGAAGTCAGTCGCTCAAGTCGTATTACGGTGGTTACTGCAGCGGGATATTATTGTGATCCCCAAATCCGTGAACGAAGATCGTATTCAACAAAACATCGATGTGTTTGACTTCACGTTAAACGACCAGGAAGTGGAAATCATTCAATCCCTGAATCGAAATGAAAGCCAATTCTTTGATCACCGCGATCCTCAAATGGTGAAGGCGTTAGGCGAACGAAAACTGGACATCTAACCGATACTCAATGGAAAAAGCCTGGAGCGGAAACGCTCAGGCTTTCTTTTTTATATCACGTCGGGGAACTTGCTTTGTTGTGTTCGATGGTTTCAAAATACGACCGCTCATAATCTGCACTATGTATAGTATTTATGCATTTAGTAATTGGCTAACATGTGCTATTATAATGGGGAGAGAAGATATCTGCATTCAAGCACCATAAGAAAACCCCACGTGCCGCTAACACGTGGGGTTTTTTCATTATTGGATTTAGTCACCCTAATCATCCTTATGACGATTATAAAACCAATAAAGAAAGACGTTTCCTGTTATCATCACGACAAGAGGAAACACAAGTTCTGAGAAGATATACTGCAATCCAAGCACCCCCCTTCAAGTGAAAAGTCCACTCGGGGATTACCGGGTGACTGCATGTATTCTAACACGGAAAGGCGTCCAGAGATTTCTGAACGTTATCGTAGATCATATGAGCAGGTTTCTTCTTCCGATAAGCGCAATTATGTAAATGACTAAGAGAGAAGCATGCATGCCTGGAGAGATATATTCCTCCAGGCATCTTTTTGTTCCTTCGGCCTTTAAAAAACAAAAGCGAAGAGCACGGTTTCAATGGCCATGGATAAGTACAGGAGAAGGGATAGAATAACTAGAGGAAGCTTCTTCAGCTTCAGCGACAGGAGTGTCGCAGCCAAACCCGACAGGACGAGAAGAAACATCACAAGGAAGATCCCGGAGATGCTCTGGTAGAGAGAAAAAGAACCCTCCTGCGTGAATGGGGTGAACCATTCGATCGGCAAGGTAAGAGAAAGATACACGAGCGTCCCAACCAGGAGAATATTCCAAACCGTCAAGGACATGATGGGTGAAGTCATAAGTATCAGATCCTTCAGAGAGAGGAACGTAGCACCGAACTACGCCCCATCCCGTTTTCGTTTGGCATAAATGGTCGAACGGGGAACGCCCGTCACCTTCACAATATCGTTCACGCTCATCTTATTAGTGGCACGGTTTTCGAATAATTGGAGGGCTTGCTGCACAGCTTTCTCCGATTGCCCGGGACGGCCCATGTGCTTGCCCTGGGCTTTCGCCCGTTCTCTGCCCTCAGAAGTACGTTCGCGAATTAAATCAGCTTCAAACTGCGCAAAGCTTCCCAGCACATTAAACAACAGTGTCTGCATGCTGTTGGTGTCCTCGCCGGCATGAAATTCCATATTATCTTTTAGAAATAAGACGGAAATACCTTCGGCTGCCAGTTCATGCACGATGTTGTTGAGATCGATAATCGAACGGGCCAGACGATCAATCTTCGTCACCACCAGGATATCACCCGGACGGGCATAGCGAATGGCTTCCTGTAATTGTTCTCGTTCAGCTGTCGTTGTTCCTGTCACTTTCTCGGTAAAGATTCGATGGCAGCCGGCTTCTTCCAACAATTGCTGCTGGGAGCTGAAATCTTGATGAAAGGTCGATACGCGTGCATAGCCAATATGTTGAGCCATTGCTAACTCCTCCATGCATTTATTTGTGATCCAGAGAAATATTCGAGTAAATATGAACCTGCTGGCCATTGAATTGCTCTTCTACTTCCAACTGCATAGGCAAGCTTCTGGCTACCTGGACGGAAAACTTATTTTGCGGTTGAATAAGTGCGATCATTTTTTCCAATTGGAGGTTCGTTTTTCCAAAACGAAAAAACGCCTGGGCTGCTTCTTTTGCGTAACCATTGCTCTGCGCTTCCGGAATGATCCAATAACCAATTTCATAATGGCGCTGACCCTGCAGCATTTGAGGAACAATACCTGCATGGCCAATCCGCGTGTTTGTTGACACATGCTCAATAACTTTTAAACCAAGCCGTTCATCCTCTTCGTAATGGCCAAATATCCATTGCAAAAATTGTTCCGTTTCCTGGCAGGTTTTCGTCGATCCCTGGCCGATATATTGCATCATTTCCTGCGAAGCCAACATGCCCTGAAGAAAATCAAGGTCCTGGTTGGTATAGTTGCGAAATGTAAGTCGTGGGCTGGTGAGCGTAAACATGATGGTCGTTCTCCTTTTAAGGAAATGCGCTTTACTTATTGATGATGAAGCATAGTTTGTCTAAAAGTCTGCTAGGTATTGTACATTCCATTATAGATGAACTTTTAGATAGAAAACACCCCGTTTTTAACGATAAAAACGGGGCGTTTGGTACGCTGTCTAGAAGTTAAGGGTTTTAGATGAGTTCATAATTGTACCACTCAACATGATTGCTTTTCGTTTTTCTATTTATTGTAAAATAAAAGTCCCAGTAGTACCATAATCATGAAACCATTTCAAAGACGATGGTCGATAACACGGAGAAGGGTCGATACATATGAAACGAAAACGACGAGGACGAAAAGCGTATTGGTTGATGGGACTAACGATAATGCTGGCCGTATTGGCGGTGGTCTATATTCAGCAGGGAGAGGAGAGGACGTCACATTCGTCCTCGTCGGACGATACTTCTTCCGTGTCATCCGAACAGCAACAGATCCTCGATACCGCTGCCCGTGAGGCAGCACAATATGATTATGACCAGGCCATTCAACAACTCGAAAACGCGGAGAGATCGGAACAGACCAAGACGCAAGAAGCCATCGATGCCTATCGTCAAAAAAAAGAAAAATTAGTTTCCTGGGATAGCGACCAGCCCATTCCTCACCTCTTTTTCCACTCCCTCATTGTGGATGAAGAACGAGCCTTCGATGGAGACGGAATGAGCCAGGGCTACCGGGATTATATGGTGACGGTCGACGAGTTTCAAGCGATCCTCGAGGACCTATATGAACGGGATTATGTCCTGGTGACCATGGACGATATTGCGCAGCCGAATGCAGACGGAACCATGACCTATCAAGATCTTCAGTTACCGCCCGGCAAAAAGCCCATGGTGCTATCCCAGGATGACCTCAGCTATTACGAGTACATGGACGGGGACGGATTTGCGGACAAACTGATCTTGGATGAGCAGGGGGATGTGACGAACACCTATATCCAGGCGGATGGGGAGACCCAACAAGGATCGTATGACATGGTTCCGCTCATTGATGACTTTGTGCAGGAGCACCCGGACTTTTCCTATCACGGCCACAAAGGAGTCGTGGCCGTTACGGGATATAATGGGGTGCTGGGCTATCGAACTTCGGAGAGCGAATACGGGCCGGAAAGTAACCAGCCAAACCCGGACCTGGAGGTGGACCAAGAGCAGGCCCAACAGGTCGCGGAGGCCATGAAAGCAGAGGGATGGACCTTTGCCTCCCATACCTGGGGTCACTTGAACGTCCAGGAAACGTCTCTGGCACAGCTTCAAACCGATACCCAGCGATGGAAAGACGAAGTAGCCCCTATCGTCGGAGACACAAGGGCCATGATTTTTGCGTTTGGCAGTGACTTAAGTGACTGGCATCCCTATCACGGAGCCAAGTATGAGTGGTTGCGGGACCAGGGATATCGCTATTTTGCTAATGTGGATGCCTCTACAGAGGCATGGAAGCAATTGGAACCGGGCTACTTCCGCCAGGCACGCATTAATGTCGATGGCATGCGGATGCGCGAGGCGCTTCAGGGCCAAACCGATGTCCTGGACCCTTTCTTTGATGTGGAAGACGTGTACAGTGATCAACGGTAAAGGTCCAGGTGTCTAAAAATTAACAAGAACAAGAAGGGGCTAAGTTGCTCCTTCTTGTTTTATAACTGCTGATAATCGTCATTATGTTGAACGATAGGAGTATCCACCAAGAACAGCGATACTCCAGGTATCAGACCGAAGGGAGCTATCATTCTTTTACTTTTTTGGAATACTGCGAATCAGTGGGAGCATAGCTATTAGTCCTTAGTTGTGCGACGAACTCCAGTTAAAAAATAACCAAACGTCAGAGCCAAAAGGAAGGGTATGACTACTTGTAATGCGGTCCCCCAGGTCAGTTGGCCTGAAATGACGTAAATGGCAGGTAACGTCAGTAATAGAACGGCTAAAAGAGCTGTTAAAAGAAATTTGATGAAGGACATGGATGCCTTCCTCCTTGTTTATTTTCTTCCCTCGGTTCCCCATGCATGAATCCTTCATGAAAAACACAATGATGGCTCATAATCGTTATTGTCTTAACGATTTTCTTTGTTAAGTACGGTAGATGAAATTTAGTCTGAAGCGATGCTTCTTGGGAACATGAACGAGCTTGGGAGGTCCTCTGCTCCCTCATCGTTGCTACACTGCACGAAAGACCTTTTTCTTCTTATTACAACGCGTGCATTGATATATCATTCTTGAATTCAAGTCCTCCTCTCTGCCTACCAGTTTGTACTGATGAAAACCGATACGACACCAAAAGGAAGGCTCCTCGTTCCGCTTATTAGCACACCCCATGACTACGATCACCCCTGCTATCAACAAAATGAAGCCAATGAGGAGGTTGCGATCGTAGAACCAACCATATAGGAGAGAAATGATGCCTATCAGAACCAAGGCCATACCAAACGAATACCATTTACCCATGTTCGTCCTTCCTTTCCCTATCTAGGATCTTTCTGTTTCCTCAAAGGAAATGTTCGACGAATCCATATCCCTGTCCCAAGGCCATGTCGATGCGATCGGTCCATTGATGCCAAAAGGCCAGCCCATTCATGAGATTGGCCACACCATGGATAGCTGTTTGAAAGAGCATCGCTAGGACACCCATGCCGATGATCATACCGATAAGTCTCATCCCGTGACTTCTCCCTTCCTGTCCTTCTTCTAAGTATCTTCAGGGAACTAGGTGGAAAGAGAGCATCACCAAGAGAATTGCTGCCCCCAGCAGTAACCGCCAATAAAACGTGCGAATGCCCTCCGTCCATTCCAATACGGCGCGGACGATGAGCTGAGCCCCTACCCCGTAGACTAAGAGGAGCACTCCTGGTCGCGTATAATCGAGGGCAAACAGCGTAAGTACGACGGCCATCAGCAGCATGCCGGCCGTGACGAGTGGGTATAATTTTCGTTTCGGCAACGTCGTTCGGGACGTAGTCATGGTTTGTTCTCCTTTATCCTGGGAATTATTCCCAACATATCCTTACGGTTTTTATACCCCATCATGGGGAGCGTTATCCATGATGTTCTTTCGATGACTAGCATCCCTGACCATGGGCATGGGCTCATGATTTTTATGTAGCTCTGGTAGGTAGTGTATGTGGAGGCGTACTTACTAGCATTATTTTCATCCAAAAGCTTAGGAAAGCAGATGGAAAGGCACAATTGGAGATAGTTGCTAAAAGATATCGATAATCTGCATTATGGCCACTCGATGTTGGTAAAATTATTACGATATATAAAATGATGATCTGCAATGTAAATAAAACGTAGCCGTTCGAATGGAATCGAAAACGGCTACGTTTCTTCTATTTGGTGTTCTCACACGTTTTCCGTAACTTCTTGTTCGGCAATCTCGGGATGGTTCCAGTAAATTTCAAGAAGCCGACGAGAGGAACCACTTGGCGTATTCGTTCCCTTTTCCCACGCCTCCACCGTTTTGGTGGAAACTCCTAAAACCTGGGCAAAGACGCTTTGGGTAAACTGCAGCTGCTCGCGTAACTGCTTAATGTCTTCCGGCGTAAACACTTGCAAGGCTTTAATGGCTACGTTTTTTCGTCGGCCTTTCGTTTGATCGCCTTCACCAAAAGCCACTGCTTCTTCCATGCTTTTTTTCATCTCGTCAAAAAGAGAAGACCCCATGTCTAACGCCTCCTTATGGCTGACCATATAGTTGTTTCAACTGGATGGATAGTTTCTTTAATGCCTTTTTTTCTTCTTTCGATAAGCTTGCTTGTTCCGATTTGGTAAAAATCAAAATGCAAATCGTTCGATCGGTTACGGGAATATTGAGATAGACCACACGGTATGAACCACTTTTTCCCTGGTTTGAACGGGAAGGAGCAAAACGCATTTTTTTAATGCCCCCGGTCCCTGTTTCCGTATCTCCGCGTTCCGGGTCTTCGAGTAACAGTTGCTCCAGCTCTCGTAAATCGGTATCCGACAACTTCAGTCGTTCCCAGCGTTTATCGAACGTCGGCGTATAGATGAATTCTCGATGCATAAGCCCTCATGGTCCCCTTCTATTTTACCCTATATAATAGGGTTATTCAATATGTATAGATGATGGATGGATGACATCATGGATGGATTGTTATGCTTCTTGCGTGGGGGAAGCAGGTGCTCGTTCGACCACACTCACGACCTTCTTATACATTTTCCCTGTCTCTTCAAATTCTTCTCGAAAGACGTTCATCACGAGGACCGTTCGTCGTCCGTGATTGGTATTCACGAGGACGATATCTCCCTGCTGAATCGGGTCTTCGCGCAAGCGTTTTGGAATGTTCCAAGTGTATAGCTGGTTCGTGTTTAACACCAGCGCACCGTTTTCCTCTCGACGGATAATATGAAAAGCAGCAATCGTATTGTTCGTTTTCATGTGTCTCTCTTCCCTTCAATGAGTAACTAATAAGATGTAAACATAAGTTCAATAGTTGTTCTTCATCTGGTCGATGATAGACCAGGTTGCTGGTTCGTTTTTAACTTTTGCAGTGCATGATGTTGGTCCATTGTCTTCTCGCAACAGTCATGTTTTGGCTCTTTATCACGTTCTTATTATGAACACGTTTGGCTCATATTGAGGCCGATATCAGTTTCAAGTTGGGCCACGTTTCGAGCATTCCAAGAGCTCGATCGGAAACACGATATAGGCTCTGATGATGTTCAGGACTCGGTCGTTTATTGACCAGGGGATGGTCCATAATCAATCGTTGGCCGATTATCGAAGCGTTAAAACCTGTCTCACAAGTGTCACAGCCCCCCGGTTTTGTACTCAATACTGTCACAGCGCTGTCTCACAGGTGTCACAAAAAGCAATTTGGATGTACCCATGAAAAATCCGGCATTGCCAGATACCCCAGCTCGTCTGGGGTCACTTTTCCCTTATGCTCTTGCAACTTTTTCATCGTTACAAGGGAGGTGTTTCAAAGAGAGCTTATTTCATGACAGGAGACCGGGCGGATCATGATCCTGTTGCTGTTCCATCCTGGGCATCTAACCGAACCCATGATGCTTTCATTCGTTGATCATGAAACCGATTTTTACGACCACTCGTTAGTACTGGTTCCTGAAAACAATGATTCTTCTTACGCATCTTTCCATGGACCATCAAGGGCTTTTCCATGCCGTAGGTGATCGACCGTTACCCTTTTTCCTGTGTGGGATCCATATCCTCACTCATGCTTTCCAGCCATTCGTTTTGTCGTTGCATTTGATCGCTGAACCGATGGAGGGCTTCGGTGTTTTTTTCGATTAAGGTTTTGTACGCTTGATCGGTTTCGTTCAGTTCTTTTTGCATCACGTAGTTTTCGATCAATGTCTTCAAATACTGTTGCCGGGAAAGCCCACGTTTTTTGGCTCGTTCGTCGATCGTTTGAACCACGATTGGGTTTAATTCGCGTACTTTAATGTCCATGATTTGTCTCCCTTTCTTGTAACAAAATAACCCCAGTTCATGACAACCCCAGTGCAACATTCAAAATCCAGAAAGAGCATAAGGGAAAAGTGACCCCAGACGAGCTGGGGTATCCGGCAGTGCCGGACTTTTTATGGGTACGTCAAAATGGCTGTTGTTCACAGGTTTGTGAACACCTCGTTCACGGATCTGTGAACAAATCGGGGGGGTTGTTCACGCTTTTGTGAACAGCCCATGATCGTTCTTCAACAGGTACTTGGGCAAAAATGAAGCCGAAGCTGTTCCATTGGGAACCAATAAGCGTACCTCTGCGGCGTTCAACACGGACGGTGAAGTGTGCATCAAAACCATCCCATGGATGAACAATAATGTATCGTTGTCGACTCCTTGTTGTCTATCGAACTAACACTTATGTTTGTCTCTACTACCGTGTTTCTTCCGGAGCTATCCAACATGATCGAAGACTTCTTATCGTTTGTTTCGTTGCAAACAAAACACTAGAACATGATCCTATTCATCCCTCGAATAGACCCCATTGTTCGTGCCAAATCATCAGCCGATATGTACCATGCCATTGTCTCTTGTGGCACGAAAGAAGCTTATTCTCTATCTTCTTTGGCAACGTTTTGGCGCTTCTTGATGCTCGCTTGGGGACCAACGCGTTTGATAGTTTCATCTTCCCTTTTCGTTTCTTATCGACCACACGGAAGTATCGTAGACGGGCTTTTACGCTTCCGTCGTTGGTTTTGGACGTATCCATCCATCCGAGAACACCGACAACGTTTAAAGGCTCTCCCAAGTCCTAGAGACCCTATTTGTTAATTCATCTTATTCGAAGTCCTAATAACCGAGAAAAATGCGTTGAGGATGGTTGTATTGGCTCCGAGGCTTCCTCATGAATCAACATGGTTACGTTGGCTCTTCGCTAAACCCCTTCCAGAGTTTCGGGATCTTGTTGGCTTTGTGCGACGACACGACGTAATGGGTAAACGGCTGCTTGGTTTCCGGATCCTTATAGGTATTGATCTCATATGTCTCCGTGGGAGCCGTAACGACGACTTCGGCAGCCCACTGCGCCTGTTTTTTCCCTTTGGATCGGCGATCGCTCACCGTAATACCGGGAACCTGGCCCTCATTGACGATCAAATACTGCGTCATGCCATCGGAAGCTGCCTCGACCTTGACGCTAAAACCGATAGCCGTTAATTCTTTTTCCAACTGTTTCACACTTCGATTCATCTTGGAGATAGTTCCTGCCATCGAATCATCCCTCCTTCCTGAGTTTATCAGTTATCCTGCAGCCAGTTATAGTTCAGTGGATGGTCAGCTGGTAAATGCGGGTACGGCTGGTCAATCATGTCTCGTTTCAGGCGGTGCTTATGTAACGTATTCTCCAAACAACGACGGTAATAGGCTGGTAAATGATGCACTTGATTCTTGTTCGATTCGACTTCTTGACGAACTCGTTGAATGACAGCAAGAGATAACCCCTTCTGGTGAAAATCTCGTTCTATTTGGTCGAATTCTTTTTTTGAAGAGAAATTATTAGAAGAATATAGATTGTTAACCTGTTTATTCTTGTTAACAACAACTTCTTCAGTATCGTTTGATTCAGTATTACTAGATTCAGTATCGTTAGAGTCTCGTTTTGAAACTTCCGGATATTTCATTTTGAAACTTCCGGATATTTCATTTTGAAACTTCCTTACTGGCTCAGCGGATTCAGTCTCTTCTTCATGTTGTGAGTCCATATCGTCCATTTCATAAACATCTTCTTTACTGATTTCTGGCCATTTTAAATATATACGATTTGCTTTATTTTGGCCCATTCGTTTGGTATGTAATAAATCTAATTCTTTTAATTGTTTTTGTACGCGCTGCCATTTTGAAACCGAAACTCCCAAGCGTTTACAAATTTCTTCCTGGGTAAAAATAAAATATATATCACCATTATCATCAAACCATCCGTTTTTTTTACTTAAAGTCCAACGATCTCTTAAGATTGCCCAGGCCATTTTTGCATCATTAGACATGTTCTGGTATTGGCCTTCACCCGTCAAAAATACTTTAGGCACTTGAACATGTTTCAATTTATACTCTTCAAAAATATTTACAAATCTAGACATAAAAAAACTCCCAACAATTAATTTTTGTTTGAGAGTTTCTCCTGCTTATAAATACATTATCCAAAAAATGTTATGTATAAATAGATGAACGTTTCCCTTGCATAGATAAGAGAATATGATACACTATTTACAAATCATATCTTTTCTGTTGGATTAGCAGGAAAAACTCTGAAACAGTCAGGTTGCCGCCTGGCTGTTTCGTCTGTATTAAGTACATTTTAGCGGAATGCCTAAAAATTAGCAAACCAAGTTTAAAGTTTCAATATCCAAATAAACGACTCCAAAATCCTTTTTTCTTTTCTCCAGTCTCTTCCTCTAAAGAATTTGAATTTTGCTCTTCTTTCTCTTCTTCTTTTTGTTGCATCTCTTCTAATTTTTCTTCTAACAATTTTTGCTCTTTTTGCTCATCTACATAATTTTTCAGATGTTCAATAGTTTCTTGCTGTTTTGTCATAAACTGTCTTTGTTCATAAATGACCTCATTTTGCTCTTTAAGCAAAGTTTTTATGTCATCCATCTTGTCGTTTAAGCTCTGCATATAATTCACAGGATCATTTATACTTAAATCACTTCTATGATTATTATAATCGCTTCCGTTTATGATAATTATAGAACGCTGCACTGCATCTTGGAGCTTTAATCCTTGTTCGTCTCTTAGCTCGATCATTTTTTTAAAAAGCTCAACGTCTTGTCTATTGAATACAATATAACTCTGCTTATTTCTATCAAATTTATGTCCATTCTCTTCGAATAAACCATAATATTTTCTGGCAGCTGACTCAGTTATATTTAATTCTTCGGCAAGATGCTTCAGTCTATATTCAACTTCCATAATAATCATAAACCCCCATTTTTATAATAATCATATGAAGACGTTTTCTATTCCTAGTTTAATAATATCATTATATGATAATTATAAAAACCAATTTTTTATAACTTGTTTGTATGATAATCATGAAAATGGCTTTTGATTTTAATTATAATTATCATAGAAGCTTTAACTTCCGATAAGGGCCGTTATGTATAACGAAAGACATGTTGTTGAGCTTGTTTAGAAAAATGGAAGAAACATTAGGTAAAAAATGAAAACCACCCTAATGGGCGAACTTCAATCATCCTTGTATGATCGAAGAGGAAGTTTGGATTTTTAGGACGTGAACGTTATTCAAGTAACTTTTCAACTTGTTGGGAAATTTTTTCATTGGCCACATAGGTTTCATTTTCGTGTCCAGCGTACATTAAAGCATACTGGCTATCATCCATTTCGATTAAATGGATGATGCGTTCTCCTCCTTTTTCTCCTTTCCCGTAGTTGATCGTGGCATCATAAGTCGGTTGGTCAACATCAACATTCTTTTTCTCTGCATTTGCGATCAGCTTCTCAAAAGTGGCGATTTCCTCTTGGCTTTCTGATGTCCATATAAAATCTTGGCTACCTCCCCCAAGCCCGTTGGAAGAAGCGACAGAAACCTGTTGAATCGACTGGTCGGCAGTAGCCATTTTTTCTGCCCCGCATCCAACCGTTAACACGCCCAACACGCATGCAAGTACACAAAATAGTGTTTTTTTCATTTTTTCCTCCTTTGATGATATTTATAAAAAAGGCATATCGTATTTTACTGCTTTCATGCACGAAAAAAAATATTTTTATGGAATTTGTTTCCAAAAATGACTAGGGGTCTTTTATGGTAGTAATGTGTAATAAATGGTAAAAAAAGTAATTTAAAGGAGTGGTTGTGTTGAAAACGAAAGCGAAAAAAATGGTTATGACGATGGCCACAGGATTTCTGTTATTTTCCAGTAATGTGGCTTACGCAGCGGACGATTCAAGTGGCAATAACGAATTACCATCAGCGGTTTCAGAAAAAGAAGGGGAGATGGTGCTAAAATATACCGCAGAAGAGATGGACTATGACAGCGCCACTGCCGAACAGAAACAAACCCTTGCTGAACAAGGATGGGTTCTGGAAGAGGGCGTACCCGTGCTCTATCGGCCGGTTCCCAAAACAATAGAGAAGTTTGACGCCGAGGAAAATAGCCATGATGATATACATACTAGCATAAAAGGTATGGAACATAATGAACATGACAGCCAAGGGGAACACGAGGAAACGTTAATGGTGGATGGTGAAGAAGTAAAAATTCAAAATGGAACATTTGAAGTGAAGAGTGAGCAAAATAAAGTTACGATACAAAACGGGGAAGAATCACAAACTGTGCAAAGGAATGAAGAAGGAAAATATCAGTATGTTACTGAAATGAATCTAAGTGGAATGATCGAAGAAATGGATCATCGGCAGGAAGAAATGTTTGGCACATTTGGATACGGAGATACCTACTCTCCAGGAGATTGGGTGCATTGCAATCGATTTAACGGGCCGGCAAGTAATAATAAGCACTTGAGAAAAACCAATCCCCAAGCGTATATTAATTTTGTAGGTAGTGATTGCGATCGAGGAGCTATTCGCTATTGCAGGTCTCATAATAGTTGCAACCAAAAATACCGAGCAGCATATTGTTCCTATAAGCTAGGTCATTCGACAAAATACCATAAGCATTAAAAATGAAGAGACTCGAGAGACCTTAACACAAAGCCTCTCGAGTCTCTTTTATAGAGAACTTTAAACATACCGATAATCGCGATTATGTTAATAAGGGGAGCAAATAAGAGTCGAGAATCGTTTATCGGCGCTTGGGGCCGAAAGCTAAAAACCAGTCCATCCAGCCGGTATGTTGGTCAAAATGTTGGGACCCTTAGGGCAAGGTGATTACATGTTCAAAGGTGTATTGGTTGCCGTGGTAGAAGTGCTGAGACAGTAGCCGGGAGTGGTGAAGGACGTGGCCCATTAACCGCCGGTTTAGCTTCGGTAGTTTTGCCCCAAGGCTCGTCGTCGATTTTTATAGTGGTTGTTCTTGTCGAAAACCCCAACTCACCGCTGGCTCATGCTTGTCGCTTGATGACTATTGATGGATCCCTTCGATCGTTGACGTAAAAACCCCTCTTGCTATAAGCAGAGGGGTAGGAGATATCCAGTGATAGGATATATGGGGGAGTTTCCCATTTTGTCTTGATGCGAAACGCTGGTTTTGGTTCTTATAAGGTGGTGGAGGTAGCGACAACAAGGGTGATTGTTGTTGCTACCCTTTTGTTCCCCTTCCGTTTTCCTTAGAAACCTTTATCTTTCTCCCGTTGCAGGGTCACGATCATATAATCTTTATCTGTATTCCAATCCCAATCGGTAAAGATATCGAGCACGTTACGCTGCAATAACGCTTCCATGTGTTCTTCCCGAAACAGCCTCCGTTCCATTGTTTCAATAAATACTAATACGGGGTACGGGGATGATAAACAGAATTAAAAGGAGGATTATTGATGTCTTTGATGGCGTTAATATCCACGGTTTTTTTAGCTCTTTCATTATTATGTACGGTATGGGTCGCTTGGGATATTAAAAAACACCCACAGCCAATGACGATTATGAACGTGGTCTGGCCGATCACGGTCATTTATTCTGGTCCTATTGGGTTGATTTTTTATTATTATATTGGTCGGCGCGCGCATCAAGAAAAACCGATGTGGCAGTCGACGGTGGCCTCAACGAGTCACTGCGGCGCGGGATGTGCGCTAGGGGATATTATCGGAATCCCGATCGTCGTCGCGTTGGGGTGGACCATTGCCGGCACCCGCTTGTTTGCTGATTACATTGTGGAATTTACATTGGCCTATTTGTTGGGGATCTTTTTTCAACTTTTTGCTATTCTTCCAATGAACGAAAAAATGACGAAACGAGAAGGGTTAAAAAAAGCAATTAAAGCGGACACCTTGGCGCTCGTCTGTTATGAGATTGGCATGTTTGGGTGGATGGCGCTGGTGCACTTTGTGTTTTTTGCGCACGCTCCTTCCCCGGCCGGGCCTACCTTTTGGTTTATGATGCAGATTGCTTTAATGATAGGCTTTTTAACCAGCTATCCAGTGAATTGGTGGTTAGTCAAGAAAGGAATCAAACACGCCATGTAAAAAACCTATGAAGAGGGGCTGAACCGGTCTGTGGGTAGTAGGAGCTGGTAGGCTTTCCTTTGTTCCCTGTAAAAATTTCACGAGGATAGAAGAAACATGGCTCATCTTCACGTTTTCTTCAAATTGGTATGCGATCATTTCCTGTATGAAATAAAGACAGATGTAGCCGAGTGGTCATGCTTGGGGTAACGTGTATGGCTTTATATCTATGTGTCTGCCTTGATGGAGAGATGTAATGAAACAAGGAGGATAACTATGGGGAACGAAGATATATCAAGGATGAATGAAAACATGTCTATGATGAATGGTGATATGTCCATGATGTCGATGGGGATGTGGCTCTGGATGTTGCTGCTGATCGCGTTGGTGATCGTTGCTATTTACACCCTTGTCTATGTCGCGATCAATTCTAAAAAAAATAATAAAACACGTGCTTCTTCTCCGGACGCATCGTTAAACACGTTGCGGGAGCGGTTTGCCAATGGCGAATTAACGGAAGAAGAATTTGAACAAAAACGGCGCGTGCTTCAAAAAGACAAATAAATGGCCGAAGAGAGCCCTCGTTCCTCATGGAAGGGGCTCTCGCTTGTGTCGCCATTCTTCTGCAAGATAGTCTACTAATAGAAGAGATAGTCGTTTCCCAAAAACCGGGGCGTAGGAGGACCTATCGACGTTCAGGCAGTAAAACGGGGGTGAAAAGGTGCAAAGGAGGCTGGAAACTTTTTGGAAACATATCGCCGTGAAACTAGCCGCTATTTTGTTTTCATTATTGGTCGTGGTGTTGGTCCCCCTCGCTTTGGTTATCCATGAAGTGATTTCGGGTCTCTTCTTTGAGCGAGAAGTGGAGGACATGAGGCAAAGGGTTTCTCATTATGTGTCCATGTACGATGAAAACGGTACGATTGCCACCAGTGTGTTGGAAACAATGACCGCCGTGCATCAGGATGTGTATGTGCTAGATGAGAATTTTCAATCCAACCGGCATGTGGGGGACAATACGACGGCCTTTGCCGCTGAGATGTCTCCAGAAGCACGAAAGGAGATCCGAGCAGGGGACATGGTGGAACGGACATATACCGATGACAGTACGGGAGAAAACTATCTGGTTGTCGGCAGGCCGTTGCAGGCGAATGAAGAAATAGCGGGAAGCTTGTATCTATTATCGTCCCAGGCAGCGATTGAAACGGATATCCAGGAGATTCAACGATTGATCACGCTTGCGGTCGTCGGGAGTTTTCTGTTGGCATTTGGTTGTATCATTGTGCTGGCCCGGCGTTTGACGCTGCCTTTGGTGCGGATGGAACAAGCGACCCGTCAACTAGCCAAAGGCGAGCTGGAGGTTCGGGTCGAGCAGACACCCCAGGATGAAGTAGGGTCCCTGGGCGCAGCGATTAATGATCTGGCCCGGGACTTAAAACAATACCGGGACGCCCGGCGAGCCTTTTTGGCAGATGTTTCGCATGAATTACGAACACCGGTGACATATATTAAAGGCTATTCCCATATCTTGCAGGAGAAGCTGTACGATCATGTGGAAGACCAAGAGGCATACTTGGCGATTCTGTCGAACGAAGCCGAACGGTTAAATCGTCTAGTGGAAGAATTGTTCGATCTGGCGCAAATGGATGATGGTCAGATGACATTAATCAAAAAACATTTGGATATAGCTCCGATGCTGGAGCGGATCGTTAAAGGGTTTGCCTTGCCGGCTCGCCAACAGGGACTGAAACTAGACATAGACGTAGAAGAAGAGCTAATCGTCTATGGAGATGAACTGCGGCTGGAGCAGGTATTCATGAACCTGATGACGAACGCCCTGCGTTATACGGAAAAAGGAAGCATCTCGATTCACGGCGGCCGCAACTCCAGGCGCCAACCGGTCATCACAGTAACAGATACAGGCATAGGAATCCCCGAAAAGGAACAGCCATATATTTTCGACCGTTTTTACCGTGTAGACAAGTCCCGGTCCCGCGAAGGCGGGGGAACGGGCCTCGGACTCGCGATTGTAAAGCAGCTAATGCATGCGCATGATGGTGATATTCAGGTCTCTAGTGTTCCGGGGGAAGGCACATCATTTATATTAACGTTTGCCCGGCCCGGAAAAAATACGCAGCAAGAAAAAATTTAATCCTCTTCACAGTTTCTTCACATTCAGGGGGGACAATACAAACAGGCAGGCGGGAGAGGGAATATTAAAAAAGAGAGGATGGTTTCAATGACCTACGAAGAATGCGTCCAGGAATGTCTTCGCTGTATGGAGCAATGCAACCGCTGCTTTGATGACTGCCTGAAAGAAGACGATGTGAAGGAGGTGGCAGAGTGTATCCGTCTCAACCGTGAATGTGCGGATATATGTGCTTTTGCAGCAAAAGCGATGCAAAGCAACAGTCCGTTTGCAAAAGAAATCTGCGCCCTGTGCGCAAAAATCTGCCGCGCCTGCGGGGACGAATGTGCCAAGCATGAGCATCATCAGCACTGTAAAGATTGCGCCGATGCCTGCTACCGCTGTGCAGATGCATGCGAACAGATGGCAAAATAACATGAAGGTACGGGGAACCGCTGGACCACGTCCGGCGGTTTTCTTCTATTATATAATGAACGTACATAGACAGCTGTTGATAAAGGACGTGAAGGAAATGAAGCATAAAGAAACCTACCGTATTCTGGTAGTCGATGATGAGTTTCCAATGAGACAGATGCTCCGCATCTATTTGCAGCACGGAGGCTATCAGGTCACAGAGGCAGCGGGGGGAGCAGAAGCGTTAAGCCAGTGGCGGAAGCAGTCATACGATCTGGTGATATTAGATCTCATGATGCCGGGGACAGATGGCTGGGCGGTTTGTGAAACGATTCGTTCTTCGAGTGCTGTGCCGATTTTGATGCTTACGGCCCGTGCCGGTCTCGAAGACAGAGTGGAGGGGCTGGAGCTGGGGGCGGACGATTATCTGGCCAAGCCGTTTGAGTCCAAGGAGCTGCTGGCCCGCGTACAGGCGCTGCTCCGCCGTTCGTATGATTTTCCCGTATCCTATGAACCATCGCATGAAATTGAACGGGGGTCGCTGCGGGTGGATCCCGAGAAGCGGTCGGTGTATGCAGCGGAAGAAGAAGTTGTATTGACCCCGAAGGAATTTGACCTGCTTCATACACTGATTGAAAAGCCGGGAAGGGTGTTCAGCCGGGAGTTGCTGCTCCAGCGGATTTGGGGCATGGATTACATGGGGGACGTTCGGACAGTAGATACACATATGAAAAATCTCCGGCTTAAGCTAAACGCTTTCTATCACGAAACAAATCCTGTTCACACTGTCTGGGGTGTCGGATACAAATTTGAAGAATCATAAGGAAGCTGTGCCAGAGCAATTAAAAGCGGGAAGGAGGAGAGGACAATGAGGTGGTTGGAATGGATCACGGCAGGAGTATTAATCATTGTCGGCCTGGGCTGCTTGACAATGTCTGCGGCCTGGGCTGCTCCTTTTACAAACGTGCATACGTTTATGCATCAATTGTTTTTGGTGTGCTCCTGGGTGTTTCTTCCGCTCGGTGCTTTCTTTCTTATTTATTACACGCTGATGGAAAAGTAGGAAGAAGGGAAAGAGGGGAAATACGTATTAAAGCGGATCTATCCATCGGCTGATCCGGAGGGTTTGGTCGACCGGAAGATAAAAGGTTTCGTGTGTTCGTATGTCCCTCACAAGCGGCAGGGTGGAAGAAATATCGTCGCAGCCAATGATAACTGCCGTGGTGCCGTTCGTTAATTGAACGGTGGACCCTGCTGGAAAGATCCCCAGAAATTCGCAGAAAAAGCGAATATATTCAGGGTCCAGCGAACCGGCTTCCTTTCGTAACAGTTGTACCGCCTGAAGCGGGGATACGGCTCGAAGGTAAGGGCGGTCCAGTGATAGAGCAGAATAGACGTCAAGCACAGATAACAACCGGACAGGATCTTCAAGCTTGGACGCCGGGACTCCATTTGGATAGCCGCTGCCATCCAGGCGCTCGTGATGCCGGTAAGCCATGGATGAAATAAGTTCAGAAAATCCGTGGTCTTTTAATATGCGGTACCCCTGCCTGGCATGGCTTTTCAACATGTTCCATTCCGCCACTGTCGGGGATGTTTGTTTTGTTAAGACAGTACGGGGAATCGCCGTTTTGCCAATATCATGAAGCAGCAGCCCGCAAGCCATTTCACGTATATTTGGCCATTCCAATCGGTGAGCAGCCAGAGAACCGAGAAGAAAGACGTCAAACGAGTGCCGGTAGGTATACATGTCCCAGGCTGCCAATTGTTGAAACAATTGGCGCACGGCCTGGTCCTTCATCAGCGAATGGAAAAGATACTCGAGCCAATGATAATAGGCGGGCTGTTGTAATTTGCCGCCTGCACGAAAGCCGTTATCGAGACCTGATGTATTTTTCAAAAACAAGCGACGGTCTTCAGGACTTATTGGCATGTCTATCTCACCTCTTTTTCTAGTGATAGAAGTGTCTCCATAAGCGTTGTTGGACACGGGCGCTACTGCAGGTAGGTAAACCAAACGTCCCCTCTGGTAGAGAGAACGTTTGATTTGCTTATAGCGGTGGTTTTCTTCACGGAATGGACGTTAGTTGCTGCGCAGTTCGCTTTCCGTTAACCATTTATGATTGGTGACTTCTTCCCCGTCCGTCGTGGTGAAATCGACCATGTACACGGTGGTTTCCTCTGCTGTATCGATGGTGGCCGTGGCGCCGTCCATGCCCTCCATATGGGAAACGTCAAGTACGGCGGTATCCCCCGGTTGTAACGATTCTTTGCCTGTGTTGTTCAATTCTTCATGGATGACCCATTTGTGATTTTCGACAAGGTCTCCGCCATCGGTTGGTTGAAATGTAACTGCATAGGCGGTCGTATCATAAGCTCCGATGATGGTGGCGGTCGCTCCTTCCATGCCTTCCATATGATTGGCTTCTATCGTGGCTGTATCCCCAACTTCAAATGTAGGGTTTTCAGCTTTTTGCAGATCATCCGGCACTTCTCCGGAGCTGGAATGATTCATATTCATGTCGCTTTGTCCTCCCATGGACCCCTTCATTTGGTGATGCTGGCCCTCCTGGTCGTTGTTCATCATGCCCATCATTTGTTGGCGAGCTTCTGAATTCATACCATCCATCATGTGCCCCATGGTTTCGGGCCCAACGATGCCGTCGACTTGAAGTTGGTGTTCTTGTTGATAAAGCATGACGTTTTCCCGGGTCTCCGAACCAAATATGCCATCGGTGTTCGTTTCAACCCCCTGGTTGGTTAATAACTGTTGGATGTGGCGAACGTGCATGTTGGCGTCCCCGGTACGTAAAATCCCCATGTTTTCGCTCATAGTGTCTTGCAACGCCATCATCGTTTGGGGCCCAACGATGCCGTCCACGGTGATACCAGTCTCTTTTTGAAACGTTTGTACGCTTTCGCTGGTTTCGGGACCAAAGATGCCGTCTACGTCGGTGGAAATGCCACGATCTTGCAACATTTGCTGGAGCATGTTGACCATTGGTCCCTGTGTTCCCTCGGCCATCATGCCCGAAGCCCCCCTTTCTTCGTGATGATCTTCCATTGAGCTAGGAGCGCTTGCGTTATCGCTTTGAGAAGCTTCCATGGTTACCGGGGCCACCAGCAGACCAAAAGTGGTCACAGCGACCCCCCATGTCATTGGTTTTTTCATTGTTTGCCTTCCTCCTTGCGCATTAAAGTGGGTACACTACTAGTTGTACCTCTTAGGTATGAAGAAACTGTGAAGATTTCTTAAAATCTGTCATGAGAGTAACTTTTTTCAAATAATTGCCTAGGGCTCATTTATAGGTTATCTTCATATTTTCTACACAGGAGCCCCTTATAATATAAACGTATGATTTCAATGAAACTCCTCCGCAAAACAGGGATTCGGAAAGCTATATGACCCATTTACAAGGGGGGAATTAGGGGGGAAAGTAGTCAATGTTTAACCCATGACTTGGGATGCCTATATCATAGGTGTGGAAGAGGCTTTAAATACATGAGATCCCCTATCGAAAGTTGTATAGTTTACCTAGAAGGTAATGAAGAATAGAAGCACTTCGGAGTGAAACGGAGGGACGTGAAAATGTCTCAGCAATTATCAGACCGATGAAATAGATGATAGCGGACAGGAGAACAAAAAAAAGAATTTTAACGATGACACATGTAGCAGTTAGGAGTGGCAAAAGATATGATGTATTCATCGATGCAACCGATCGACCGGGTGGCCTTTGAAGTTGGATCTGTGCCTATTTATTGGTACGGAATTCTCATTGGTCTGGGTGCTTTGCTTGGTTATGTATTAGCGTCTTATGAAGCAAAGAAACGGGGGCTTCCGGATGACATTTTTGCGGATCTGCTCATTTTCGCCATCCCAATATCAATCATCGGGGCCCGATTGTACTATGTCATTTTTGAATGGGGGTACTATGACCAGAATCTGGGAAGTATTCTGGCGGTATGGGAAGGTGGTCTTGCGATACACGGCGGATTGATTGGTGCCGTACTTACGGGCATCGTCTTTTCGAAAGTCAAGCGAGTCTCTTTTTGGAAGCTGGCGGATATTGCTGCACCGAGCCTGATTTTGGGGCAGGCAATTGGTCGCTGGGGCAACTTTATTAACCAGGAAGCCCACGGCGGCGAAGTGAGCCGTTCGTTTTTAGAGAGACTGCAGCTGCCGGAATTTATTATTAATCAGATGTATATTGAGGGAGCTTACTACAATCCCACGTTTTTGTACGAATCGCTTTGGAATATCGCGGGATTTTTCTTGCTATTAGGCCTGCGCCGGGTTAATCTCCGCCGCGGGGAACTGTTTTTAACGTATGTGATCTGGTATTCCTTCGGCCGCTTTTTCATCGAAGGGATGCGGACCGACAGCTTAATGCTGTTTGATACGATCCGCGTGGCGCAGCTGATTTCGGTGCTGTTGATTCTCGGAGCCGTAAGCCTAATTGTATATCGAAAAAGGGCCGGGCTTGCCCAAGCAAGATATTTAAGTGAAGACGGTCCCGGCATTTAGGGCAAAGACTTTGTTTTTAAGGTGGTGGGGACTGATTAGAATAGCACATTATCGAATAATAAAGATTAGGACAAGCAGCAAGCATGATAAAGGAAGGCGGGTACTCTTGCTAGTCCCCAACGTTAGGTTTTTGCCCAGCTGGTATAGGTTGAGCTTATTTTCTTGAACATAAGGATTTATCTTCGGTAAATGGTTGCCTGGAGAACTCCTTCAAACGATTTTAATCCTTCGTGGGGAGACGGGCCCATGAAACATTTGCGCTCTGCTGCTATCTGAAGTTCACCCATGATCTTATCCATTATGCGGAAGCCACGGTTCAAACACAGGGATTACGTTAGGATTAGACATGAATCAATGTTCACACCAAATGATTGACGATCTTCTAGAGACATCGAAACTTATGAGATAGGCTAAAACGTTTATGCGTTTATAGATGAAAATACAGGGGAAGGGTATTTGGAAATCGATATACTAGAAAGAAGGGATAATGTGGCAAATCACAACGATCAGAAGCATCAACACCACGAGGAGCATCATGATACTTCAAATGACGATCATGATCATCAAGGACACGATCATCACGATCACCATGAAATGATGATTCAAGACTTTAAGCGCCGGTTCATCGTTTCCGTTATCCTTACCATTCCTATTTTGCTGTTAACGAGCGCGATTCAACAATTTCTTGGATTAGACTGGGGATTCACCTATGATTCGTGGGTCCTCTTCGGATTAGCGACCATGGTCTTTTTCTACGGCGGTTGGCCATTTTTAACAGGGGCCATTGATGAAATCAAGCAGAAGAACCCGGGCATGATGACGCTGATCGGCCTAGCGATTGTGGTCGCGTATGGCTACAGCACTATGGTCGTGTTCGGCTGGTCCGGCAGAAATTTTTT
>NZ_JBQOJB010000025.1:0-31127 GCF_054971365.1 Marinococcus salis
GTTGGATGATATTGGATATAATTTCCAATATTTACTTCTATGACCAACATTTGTTTTCAAACCTGCAACTTAAAAGAAAATAGTATTTAGGAGGATAATTATGACATATGAAGAATGTATCAACGAATGCCTTCATTGTATGGAACAGTGCAATCGCTGCTTTGACGATTGTTTAAAAGAAGATGATACAAAAATGATGGCAGAATGCATCCGCCTGGATCGGGATGTGCTGATATCTGTGCGTTAGCTGCCAAATCTATGCACAGCAACAGCCCGTTTGCTGCCCAGATCTGCCGTGTTTGTGCAGAGATTTGTTAGGCCTGTGGCGATGAGTGCGCGAAGCACGAAGCCAAGCACTGTCAGGACTGTGCAGAAGCTTGCCGTCGCTGTTCGAAAACCTGCAGGGAAATGGCTGCCGCATAACAAAAATAAATTTAATACAATGACGATCCTGAAAAGAATGTTCCCCATTCTTTTCAGGATCGTCATTGTAAACAAATACCAAAAATTTGTTAGAGCATCTGTCTCGTTTCCATGACGGGCGGAAAGGGAAAAAGACTCCGCATGGTAGTAGAAAAAAATAAAACGGAAAAGAGAATGTTCGATGTTTATGTCGATTATTATGTCGCTCGGGATTGGGATTGTCGGTGTCATTGTGATTACCCGCATCCTTGGAAAAAAACAACTCTCCCAGGTTACGCCGATCGACTTTGTGTACGTGTTGATTTTAGGAGGTATTGTCGAAGAAGGGTTATATACGACGCAGACCAGCTGGTATCATATTTTATTTACGTTTGTGGTCTGGGGACTGATGGTCTGGATCCTGGAAACGCTGACGCAGCGGTATGACAGGTTCCGGAGTTTAATTAAAGGCACCAACAATATTCTCGTGGAAGACGGGCAGGTCAATTATAAAGCGTTGAAGAAAAATAAGCTCGAAATCGAACAGCTGCGCACTCTGCTTCGGATGCAGAGCGTGTTCTCCTTGAAAGACGTGGAATACGCCGTCCTGGAAACGAGCGGATCGGTGAGCGTCCTGCCAAAAGCAGAAGGGGAACCGTTATCGAAAGCGGACTACCTGGACGACTTTGACGCCAATGTTCCTTCCTATCTGTTGGTGGAAGACGGCCAAATTCATCACAAAAACTTGAAACAGACGACCAAAGACGAACAATGGTTGTTAGATGAACTGGATCAGCAGGGCTACCAGCTAAAAAATATTTATTTTGCGGAATGGGATGCCAACGACGGCTTTCTGGTTCAAACGTATAAGTAACCTTCGGGAAGACAATCGCGAAGAAACAACCTTTCTTCGCGATTGTTTGATGAAGGGCCAAGGGAGGTTTTAAGGATGTCCGCATCTGAGAAACAGGAGAACAACATCAAGCAGCCGGAAGAATCTTCGTCTCAGGAGACTCCCGAGCATGCTTCGGAGCCCTCTCTGACGATGGGGCTTGTGCCGGCGCCGGGGGCCGCTGCCGAAACGATCGAAGCGTTGGAGCCGGAGTTAGCTGATCTGCTTTCCAGCGAAGTGGACGATGCTTACGCCTGGGACGTTCAGATAGTAGTGGACCCGCTAACCGGCCTGGCGGAAGAAGCAGGTTCCGTGCTGGAGGAAGCCCAAAACCTCAAGGATAAGCGGGAGTGGGATTATGTCGTGTGCCTAACCGACCTGCCCCTGTTCCGGGAAGAGGAATTCCTCGTGGCGGAAGCCAACGGCGAGCGGAAGATTGCCCAGCTCTCCATCCCGACCCTCGGGGCGCTGCCGCTCGTGCGGCGGGTACGGGAAGCCATGCTTCAGTTAATGAGCGAAATGCATCACGGTAGTTCCGATGGAGATCGGGACGATCAAACGGCAAAGACGTCGTCCATGGGAAGCGAACAGGGGAACTACGTGCGTAACAAGGGGTCCCGGCAGCTATTAGGCGATACCTGGTTTGAACGGATCGCCCCGATTTACCGGATTCAGCCCAAAGAAAGCGACCATGCGTTGGATACCCGGTACGTCGCCCGGCCCAATATGAGTGGGTACGCCCGGGTCGTGACGGGAATGGCCCGAGCCAATCATCCATTACAAGTATTTTCTGCCTTCAAGAGTGTGATTGCCGTCGCGTTTGCTTCGGGGGCCTATGCGATGATTTTTCCCACGGTCTGGCAGTTGGGCGAAGCATATACACCTGGGCGGGCGCTTGTGTTGATGGCGGTGGCCATTACCGCGTTAACTGGGTGGATGATGCTTGCCCATAACTTATGGGAGCGGCCGTCCAAAAAACGAAAAAAATATATGACCCGGCTGTATAATGCGGCGACCATGCTTACCATTGGTTTTGGCGTCCTTTGTTATTACAGTATTTTGTTTACCTGTTTCTTTCTGGCCGTGTTTCTCTTTATTCCGACGAGCATGCTTCAATCGCCGTCCGGCCTTGGACACATGGTTGGCTTTCCTTTCTATCTTACGCTTGCCTGGATCGTGACCTCGCTGGCCACGTGCATCGGGGCATTGGGTGCGGGATTAGAAGATGAAGAAACGGTGCTCAAGGGGACGTATGGTTACCGCCAGTTCCAACGCAAACAAGCAGCCAAGCGGGAGGAAGAAGAGGAAAACGAGGAAAACGAAACGAACCAGGAAGCGAATCAGAAGAAATAAGGAATGGTAGTGATAAAAAAGAGCAAGCTCTCAGAAAGAGTTTGCTCTTTTTTATCACTATCGCTATCTCAAATGTTGAGTGACACTGTCGCATGATAGGGAAAAGGCAGGAAGCATGGTGATCAGCTCATCGAAAAGGTTTTTCATCGAGATTATGTTAATTACTGGTTCGTGTTTATGCTCAGGCCCCCTTTGCCTGCCCGACAATTAATAGGGGGGCTAGACTTGTCAGATAACTCATTGAGCCTTCGAGTGGGGCCTAACACGGCAATATCTCCTTTTTGGGGGTTGGCCATACAGGGATTAATCATCACGCGCGGGTACGCTTCGCCCTTGCTCCTCCTCAAGCGGCCATGGTTTTCTTTCCCGGAGGACTTCCTTACAATAGAAAACGGAAAAGAAAACGAGGGAGCGTACGAGACAATGACGAACCAACAGGCAAAGATCATGAATCCAGCAGCCGGAGCCATTGTCATGGCCATGGGTGTTTTTCTTTACGCGACGATCGATACGTTGTTCTTTATCGATCGTATCTATAAGCAAGGTTTAACGATGGGGTTAGTCCTCCTTCTAGGATGGTTGGCGGTCAACATGGCGCGTCAATGTTTATCCCCAGCTTTTTTATCAAGTTTTTTTCGCAATCCTGTGAATGTGTTCCTCTCCGGCACATGGATCGCGGGGGTAGCGGTGTTGGTGAACGTGCTCTTAAAGTATTTCCCTGGAAGTTTGCCGGTATTAAAAACCATAGCGATAGGAAATACAGGTCTATACAGTTTATTTTTGGTCCTCTGCCTGTATAATTTCAAAAAACTGTTCCAGGCGCCAGCAAAGTACCAGGCGCATGGGGTGATTTTGTTGTCCACGGTGACCACGCAGGCGCTGGTGATCATGTGGGTGGAATTGTTTCACGTTACAGACAAACATGTCCTGCTTTTCATGATTGGAGCAGGGGGAGTGTTTTACATCGGCGGGCTGGTATTAATTAGCTACAGCATTGTTCAAGCAAAGGCGTGGTCATTGGCGGAAGATTGGCCGAACACCAACTGCATTATTCACGGCGCTTTATCCATCACCGGCCTGGCTCTGGTATTGGCAGAAGTGGCCTCTGCAACAGCCATACTCGGGTTCTGGGGCATTGTCTGTGCCCTGTTGGTGATGGTAGAAAGCGTGGAGCTGCGGCGGGCCGTCCAACGAGTTCGGCGATATGGCTGGCGGGAAGGAGTAGGGACGTACCACGTATCGCAATGGTCGCGTAATTTTACGTTTGGAATGTTTTATGCCTTCACTTCCGCGTTGCATGAGCATTTCCAGTATTCCAATACATTGGAGCAGGTATACGCTTGGCTGCTGCCATCTTGGGGATGGTTGGTGTTCGCAGTATTGGTGGTGGAATGTGTATTATGGATCCAATCGAAACGAACATCCTTGGAGGGCACGATCCCCCAAGGAGGGCGTTGAGGTGCGCTTTCATCGAGAAACTATCCATCGTGACGTTGACCAGCCGGAATGGCTGGTTTTTTGTGGTTTCAAATCAATTATATTTTTAAAAATTTCAGATACCATATTAATGTCTTTAAATATTTCTTACCATATAGGTATAGATAATAGAGAGTACTATATCCTCTCAAAAAGTACACGTTTTGATACATACACAGACCATGGTCAAATCCATGGTTTTTTCCTTTCAAAACATCTAGAAAATAGTTTGGATATGTATCATAATGAACAAGGAGGTTATGGATGGTTTTTAGCCGTCATTTCTTCATTCATTTCCAAAAAGGGAGTACATAACTATGGAGTATCGGAATTATGGATACATACGCGTCAGCAGCAAAGATCAGAATGAAAGCCGACAATTAGCTTCGATGAGAGAAGCAGGGATCTTGGAACGGGATATTTTTATTGACCGGGCCAGTGGCAAAAACTTTCAGCGAGACCAGTACCAACTGTTGAAACGCATACTGCGGAAAGGGGATGTGCTGTATATTCATTCACTGGATCGATTCGGCCGGAACAAGGAAGAGATTCTTCAGGAATGGAACGAAATCACGAAAACGATTCAGTGTGATATTGTGGTGCTAGATATGCCATTATTAAATACCAAAGAGCAGGACGATACGATGAAAACGTTCATTGTTGACCTGGTGCTGCAGATTCTCTCGTGGATGGCGGAAGAAGAACGGACGCGGATCCGCAATCGTCAGCGCGAAGGGATCGATGCCGCTCAGGGCCAAGGGGTGAAGTTTGGCCGCCCAGAAACGCCGATCACGGAAGCGTTTGAAGAAGCTTACCGGGAATGGAAAGCTGGAGAAATTAAGGCCGTGGATGCTATGCGACGCTTACATTTATCGAACAGTACCTTTTATCGATTAGTGAAACGATATGAAAATATAAGATGATTTAATTTATAATTACAGTCCGTGAAATTATATTATGAATGAGGAGTAAAATAATGAAACCTAAAATCCAAGACGTGGCCAAAGCAGCCGGGGTTTCCCCAACGACAGTATCTCGCGTGCTCAACAACCGGGGATATATTAGCCAATCGACCAAAGATAAAGTATATGATGCTATGGAAACCATTAATTATATCCCGAACGATCTCGCACGCTCTCTATACAATCAAAAAACGAATTTAATAGGCGTTATTGTTCCCTCGACCAGCAACCCGTTTTATGGGGAACTCGTGGCTGAAATTGAACATGCCTGCAATACCAAGGGGTACAAAGTGCTGCTCTGTAATAGCCTGCACGAGGCCGATAAAGAGCAGGAATATTGGGATATGCTCCAGCGAAACCAAGTAGATGGCGTTATTGTCGTCACCTATAACCGGGGGTTAGTTCCTAAAAATCACTCTGCTCCGTCTGTAGCCATCGACCACTATATCTCTAGCCATATGCATGTTGTCAGCTCGGATAATTATAAGGGAGGAGAGGCAGCCACGCAGGAATTATTATCCCAAGGGTGCCAGAAACCTATACATATTAATGGACCTTTAACCCTGGATACCCCTGCTAATTTAAGACGGCAAGCTTATGAAGACGTGATGCGCGAAAATCATAAGGAACCCATGACCTACGAAATACCAGACGTGGCCTATTTGAACATCAATATGGAGACCATTAAAAGAATATTTCAAGACCACCCGGACGTTGACGGTATTTTTGCGAGTGATGATTTACTCGCTATTAAAGTAATCCAATATGCAACCAGCCTTGGCTACAGTATTCCTAACGATTTAAAAGTCGTGGGGTATGACGGCACGGACCTCATTCAAACCATTTATCCAGAGTTGACTACTATTGTTCAACCGATTGCTGCCATCGCAGAAACTGCCCTTGCTGTACTGGAAAAACAAATGCAGCATGAAAACCAACCAGAAAAAGAAAACGTGCTTCCTATCCAGGTTAAAAAAGGACATACCACGTAAGCCTTCTACCAGTGAACGTCTTCACTGGTTTTTTTATTTTCATATGTCAACCGGTTGACATATCGTGAAAAATATTAGATGATGCTAATAATCATTAATTTGTTATCGCTTACAAAAAAAGAAATTAACCAAGAAAGGATGGTTATTGTATGTACTATCAAGAACCGTTCCGCCAGCAACTGCACTATTCCCCAAGAGAAAACTGGATGAATGATCCTAACGGTTTAGTCTATTTCGAGGGAGAATATCATTTATTTTATCAATACAACCCGTATGGGAACGACCACGCCCATATGCATTGGGGGCATGCGATTAGCCAGGATCTCACTCACTGGAAAGAACTACCTGTCGCTTTGGAGCCAGACGAACTCGGCACTATTTTTTCCGGAGGAGCTGTCGTCGATACGGGGAACAGCAGTGGGTTGTTTCAACAAGAATCTGGAGGAATGGTAGCCATCTATACGCAGGATGGTGCTACTCAACAGCAAAGCATCGCATACAGCGAGGATCACGGACGTACATGGCAAAAATACAAACATAACCCTGTGATTGAAAATCAAACCATCAAGGACTTTCGGGATCCCAAAGTGTTTTGGCATGAAGAGACCCAAAAGTGGATCATGGCCTTGGCATGCGGCGATCACATTCAATTCTATCATTCCCCCAATCTCATTGACTGGACGTACCAATCTTCCTTTGGCCAAGAGTATGGTTCCCACGTGGGCGTATGGGAATGCCCGGACCTTTTTCCTTTAACCGTGGAATCGACTGCCACGCAACAATGGGTCCTTATCGTGAGCATTAACGACGGGGGCCCTAACGGCGGCTCTGCCGTCCAATATTTCACCGGCGATTTTGATGGGGTCCAATTTCACGCTAATGAAACACCAACGGAGGCCATCAAATGGGCAGACGAAGGCACCGATTTTTACGCTGCTGTTTCATGGGAAAACACCGCATCCAGGTACTGGATCGGATGGATGAACAACTGGCAATACGCAGGGAAGGTTCCCGTTTCTCCTTGGCGCAGTTCGATGAGCATGGTCCGTCGGCTCTCTCTTCAACAGGTGAACGAAGCATATGTATTAAAACAGACTCCTATTTTACCTAATGATTTATGGGACGAACAGAACCACATGGCCGGGAGCCAGAGGCTGGTGCCAACCAACGATATTGCCGCTTTCGATATAAGCCCGCTCTCGGACATTCAATTGACTGTGGGAGAAAAGAATAGCAGTACTGGTTGGGGGATGCATTTCATTAGTGACTTGGAAGAGAGATTTACCGTGGAATTTGATGAATCCAAGCATACCTACACCGTGCATAGGACGGAGGGCATGACCGACTTTTCCCCTCACTTCCCAGGCGAACACACCGGTTCTCTGCACCAATGGAAGGTCGAAAAGGTTCATTGCCTGCTCGATCATGCATCCATGGAATTGTTTATCAATGACGGCCTGAGTGTTTCGACGACCTTACTCTTTCCGAAGGGCTCACTCTCTCGTTTGGAAGTCTTCTCCAAAGACCAACCACTTGTGTTAGACAACGTAAATATTATCGACCGTGTGTCCATATGGAACGATCAGCACACGCCGGTAAACTAATTGCAGGTACCGTTAAGGGAAAAGGCTCTATTCTTCTTTCCATCTCATCTAAAGGAGTGTGCAACGCATGAATACGTTCCAAAACAGCAAGTATTGGTTTTCATCGGGGTATTTGTTTCTATTTTTCGTGACCTGGTCGATCTGGTGGTCCTTTTATGCGATATGGCTCAACAATTCATTGGGCCTATCCGGTGCTCAGGTTGGCAATATCTATTCGTTTAATTCATTTTTTGCCCTCCTGTTTATGATCGGCTATGGGCTGCTTCAGGATAAACTGGGAACCAAGAAAAACCTGGTGTGGTTCCAGAGTATATTATTGGTCGGCATCGCTCCCTTTGTCATCTATGTCTATGAACCGTTACTATTATCATCGTTTTACCTGGGAGCTGTATTAGGGGCTATTTATCTAGGCGCTGGGTTTGTGGCAGGGGCCGGATTTTTAGAATCGTACACCGAAAAGTTGAGCCGGAAATACGATTTTGAGTTCGGAAAATCCCGTATGTGGGGGTCATTAGGCTATGCGGTCGCTGCGCTCGGAGCCGGAGCCCTGATGAGCATCAATCCTCACATCAATTTTTGGTTGGCTTCGGCGGCTGGCGTGTTATTTTTCGCATTGAATCTTTTCTTTAAAGTCGACATTTCGACCAAGGAACAAAAACAAACTACGAATATTTCGAAGAAAGATCTGCGGTTTTTATTCACGAATAAAGTCTTTTGGTTTTTATTAATCTATTTATTTGGAACCGTTTGCATTTATACCGTGTACGATCAACAGCTCTTTCCGGTTTATTTTGTGGAACTCTTTGCTAGTCAGGAACAAGGAAACACCATTTACGGATTTTTGAATTCAGCCCAAGTATTTGTCGAAGCCATGTTTCTCTTTTTAGCTCCTTTTATTGTCAACAAAATAGGTATCAAACAGTCGCTCGTGTTAGCTGGAAGTATTATGGCGTTCCGCATTCTTGGATCAGCCACCGTTACTAGTGGCATTGGAATTTCGTTCATGAAGATGTTACATGCCGTCGAGCTTCCGTTGTTGCTGATTGCCGTGTTTAAGTATATTACCGCCAATTTCGATGTGCGGCTTTCCGCCACCGTCTACCTGGTCGGTTTTAAAGTATCCAGCGAATTAGGCGTGATTCTATTTTCGGGGCTCGTGGGCTATGTCTATGATTTAACGAGCTACGAAACGACCTTCTACATTCTTGGGTCGGTGGTCGCTGTCTTCGTTCTCTTCTCGTTTATCACGCTGAATAATGATCATCAGGAACCTCAACGGATGGAGACGTATGAAACCGCCCAGGATAAAGCTTAACCTATATTCATGGGCTCTTTTACATGTGATATATACCGAATCACATGTATTGCGGATGCATTAATGAACGCCAGCATATGGGAGATTCATGAAAAACCATTTTATAAACAATGAAAAGCAGAAGGACTATGCGCCTTCTGCTTTTATATATCCGTTATTTGGCTTTTGATTTTTTCGCGTGAGAACGATGTTGACGGACGATTTCATTGACTTCTTCTAATTCTGGATCGTCCGGACAAAACGACTTGTTGGACGTGAGCCGATTGTTATTTTCCTCTAGTATTTCATTTTCTTTGTCTATTAATTCTTGATAAGATAATTTATTCATGACGTATCGCCTCCTTTGATGAGGTACGAGTCTATGAGCATATCTATCGTACTTCTATATATAATTGTAACATAAGAGTTTTTTCTCGTATAAGGAGAACCAGGAGCAACTTCTTGATAGTATTGGACTAATTTTTCATATTGTTTTGTATGGATAGCTACAATGCCATCGTACCCTCTTTCTTCACTACAATAACAAGCAAAAGCAATCATGGGAGGGGCAATCAAATACTCTTTTTGTTGTTTATAATCCACACGCTCCAATAAATTCACGATATAATATTGTTCTTTTGTATTCGGAGTGATTTCCATAATAGCGATTAATTCCGCTGTCTTATCACGATATAGCTGATATGTTTCGCTCGTAGGACTGATGATTCGCTCTTGCCAATCTTGCACAAAATCATTATCACTGAAACTTAACGAGCTGACCACCACGCCGGCATACCTTGACTGAATAATGGTGCCATACTCAAACTGGTCGTTCTTATCTTTGATGGGAAGCTTGACCTTCATAAACGTCTCCTTATTATCATTACTTATGACATAGGTGTTGGTTGAATCGGTGGAATCGCTTATCGTTTGTTTCGAAGCATCCTTATGAACATCACAGAAGTTTCTTTTTAAATGTTTTTATGCTTCCTCCTTGTTGGACGCAGGAGCTCGTTCGAGCACCCGGATTACTTTTTTGTATTCCCGGCCCGTGTCTTCGATATCTTCCCGGAACACGTTCATCACAACCACCGACCGTCGGCCTTTCTTGGTCGGGACCTGGACAATATCTCCAGGTTGAATCGGATGATCGCGCAATCGTTTGGGAATGTTCCAGTGATACAGTTTATGGGTTGGTAACACTAACGCATCGTTTTCGTCTCTCCCACGGATGTGAAAAGCAGCAATCGTATTGTTTGTTTTCATGACTCTCTCTTCCCTTCGTTGAATGATCGTTGATAACCAAAAATGGGGGAGTTGGGTGTTCCGGAACGAAGCCGCAGCTATCCTTTTTCATGTTCCTATTTCGTCTTTTGCTATTCACCATGTTGGTCCGTTAGCTTGCCATGACACACATGTTTTGGCTCTTCATCACGTTCCAATCATGAACAAGCTTGGGTCATGTCTAGACCGATATTGGTTCCATATTGGGACACGTTTCGAGCATTCAATGAGCTTGATCGGGAACACGAGATAAGCTCCAATGGTTTGCAGAAACGGGTCATTTTTGATCGAAGGTTGGTCAATAATCGATCGGTGTCCGGTTATCCAAGCCTCAACATTTGTACTCAAATGTGTCACAGACCCCCGTTTTTGTACTCAATCCTGTCACAGCACTGTCTCAAACGTGTCACAAAACGCATTTTTGATGTACCCACGTAAAGCCTGGCACTGCCAGGCACTCCAATTTGATTGGGGTCATTTTTCCCTTATGCTCTTCCAAATTTTTAATCGTTACAGGGATGGTGTGCCAAAACGAGCTTATGGCATGACAGGTAGGGTGTTTGATTTTTGCTGTTTGTTTATCCGGCTATCGTTAGCCAAACGAACCAGAAGATCGACCAAAGGACATTCGAACGAGCCTATTTTTAGAACAACAACGATACATAGATGTATCCTCTTTTGTGATGTTTCAAGGAAAAAAATTTGAATGGTTCGACCTGGATACTGCTTGGCTATCGTTTCTCTTTTCCATGAGTACGCCGCTCATGATTCTCGATTCCAGCGTTTGTTTTTCGCATTATCTTTGCGCTGTTTTTGGTGCGCAATCCGATCATTCACTTCTTCTTTCGCTGTTGCATATGGTGTCGAAGTAAAATCACTGGTGGTCATGATGTCACGAATACCGCTGTTTACCATCAAGCCGTTCAACAGCTCCAGAAGGACTTGCGAATGGTAGTCCGTATTGTTCACCCCGTGTTGTAACCGTTGAAAATGGTTCTGCATTTCCTCTTCCACTTTTTGATGCATGTGGTTGGCGATCCTCGCCGTCGTATCGTTGAGTCGTTGGTTCATTTCGCGTTGACGTTGGTGTTCTAACAATATTTCTTCGATCGTTTTCGATAGCGTCTTATGGTTTCGCTGCTCTTGCAATTGCTGCACATATTCGGCTGCTTCAGGCGACAAACGGAGACGGGATTGAATGCTTGCCATACGGAAACCTCCTCTGATAATGATGAATGGTTTGTTGCTTGTTCTTGGACATCTAAGGGCTTCAAACGAAGACGCCTTCGGTCTAGATCATCGAATGGTTATCGGCTTGTTTGTTGCTCTTTTCCTGTTTCATTATCCATGCTTCTCCGAACAGCTCCCCTGCAAGATCAAAAAAATAGAAAGAGCATAAGGGAAAAATGATATCACTTCGTGCTATCCCCGGCAGTGCCGGGGTTTTGGGGTGATATCGTGAAAATGGCGCTGTGTGACACTTTTGAGACAGTGCTGTGACAGAATTGAGTACAAAACTGGGGGTCTGTGACACTTTTGAGTAAAGGTTTTGAGGCTCTTATTGCAGGTCATGGATCCAAATAAAGCCAATACCTGGTTCCATGATGCCTAACATCCAAGCGCCCATGGTCTCTTTCATGATGTCTTGATGGTGGATCGATCGTATACGCGGACGTGTCTATTGATGGCTGTTGTTGGCTCTCTCCCAGCAGATAAATGGATCCTTAGCTGAGCCATCCACCGTTAAAATCGTGGAGAAATGGTTGCAGCAATTATCGACGGTTGATCGATCAACAGATGCTTCTTTTCTTTTTCGATAGTCAGATCGATATTGCACATCTTGAAAAGCTCTGAGAAGCCACAGAAGCGTTTTGGTGTTCTTTCTCTCCCTCAACTCCTACTAACAGATAAATGATGCTTACGGGCTTGCTGTATTTACTCTATGGGTTACTCATGACCAACGAGGATTACGTTGCATCGTTTCCAAAGGCTTTCCAGAGCTTCGGAATCTTGTTCGCTTTGTGCGATGACACGACGTAATGTGTAAACGGCTGCTTGGTTTCTGGATCCTTATAGGTATTGATCTCATACGTCTCCGTGGGAGCCGTAACGACGACTTCGGCGGCCCACTGAGCACGCTTTTTTCCCTTCGATCGACGATCACTTACTGTAATCCCCGGAACATCTCCCTGATTCACAATCAGGTACTGGGTCATGCTATTGGAATCCGCTTCGATCTTCACGTGAAAACCGATCGTTGTTAATTCTTTTTCCAACTGTTTCACACTTCGATTTATCTTGGAGATGGTGCCTGCCATCGACTTCTCCCTCCTCCATGGGTTTATGAGCCATCCTGTAGCCAGTTATAGTTCAGCGGATGATTAGCTGGTAAATGCGGATATGGCTGGTCAATCATGTCTCGTTTCAGGCGGTGCTTATGTAATGTGTTGTCCAGGCACGTTCGCAGATACGCTTCGTAATGACGAACCGGTTCTTGTTTGTTGGCGATTTCTTCTTTGACTCGTTGAATAACTTCAAGGGATAAGCCTTCTTCGAGATATTCTTTTTCTATATCGGACGTATCTTGATATTCTAATGAAGAATTGTCAACGTTCTTGTTAACAAGTATTTCTTTGTTAGTATTTTTTTGTTCTTGTTTATTTGTATTATATTTCTTTTGTAGTTGAACGTTTTGTACAGTACGCAATGTACTGTACGCATTGTACTGTACGTTTTGTACAGTAGAAAAATCTTCTTCTGGATTGGGAATCGGGAAGTAATTATCTTTAATTTCTGAAACACTATACACTGAAGAACTCTCTTTTAAGATTTCTTTAAGCTGTTCATCAACAAAAGTTAAATACTCTTCTTCCTCAAAAGGGATATCTGATACATTATAAAAATATGTTTTCTTGCCATTGATATAGCAAACAAAACCAACAGCATATCGATTCTCTAATAGTATTTTCCAAGCTGTATCTACTTTTCTTCTAGAAAATTTATTTTGTAAGTGTGTTTTATGTAAGGTCCAATCCTCAGGCAAACTCATAATATAAGTTAACAATCCTATTGCTTGAAGATCGTCTAATCCTTCTTGTACTGCTTGATTATGAAGCTGCAGATAATTAGATGTTTTTGTTCTTTTAATAATTGCCATAATAAAAACTCCCATCAAGTATTTTGGATGAGAGTTATTTCTACACATTTAAAGTTTCTCCTGAACGAATTAAATATAGAATTTAGAATAAACACATCTCTTGAAAAGATATAAGAATATGCTAAACTAAAATCAAATAGTTTTTCTTCTCGTCATAGAAGAGTTTGTTTTGTGTAGGGAATAACTCTCTACAAAGGCAGTCAGTGTTGGTAGCACTGGCTGCTTTTTATTGTTTAAGTATATAATATCTGAATTACTATTTATAATCAATCTCCCATTTGTTGCCAAGAAAAGCGCCTTCATGTATATTTAAAAAGGCTTGTAATGCACACAGGCTTACATACCATTCCTTAAAGATCATGCTCTCCAGGGCATGGTCTTTTTAATATCCAAAAAGCTTCTTCCAAAACCCTTTCTTTTCTTGCACTTCTTCGTTTGTACTTCTATCTGTATTTTCGTTTTCTAGAGGTTGTTCAGTGACTTGCTCATCCGATTCTGAACTATTTTTGTTTTCTGTATCAGGAAGCTCCTCTTTCGTTTCTTCAGATTCCAGCTGTTTAAGTTCAGTATCATTAAATTTACTTTCTAGTCTTTGAATAGCCTTTTGTTGTTCTTTTAGCATTTCTGACTGTTGAATTATCAATTCTTTTAATTCTTTAATCTCATCAGGGTTGTAACTGTTATGTTTTGATAAGTTGTGACTGTTATGCTCCGGGTGTGCAGATTTCATCATACTTACTACTTCTTCAACTGCATCTTGCAAAGTGGTTCCTGGTTGGCTTTTGAGTTCCATCATTTTTTTCAGCATATTGACTTCGGATTCTTGAAAGGAAATATGATTGTTTTTTTCTCTAGTGAAGTTATAACCTTCGCGTTCAATAAGTAGATAGTATTTTTTAGCAGTAGACTCTTTAACCCCTAATGCATCAGCAAGGTCAGTTAAACGATATTTTAATTCAGTCATAACAATCATGCCCCCTTAACTTAAGTGAATTATAACAGTTGTAATTAAATTCAGCTATTAGTTTTTTGATTATTAGGAGTATAACTGTCATAACCAATTGGTTGTGACAGTTATGACTATGAGGTTTTATTAATTTACTTCCGATAAGGATCGTTATGTTGATAAATTTTTTGGCCATTGCGATTTATATCGTAAACGTAGTTGCAAAATAATGCTGTATGCGATATATTGCATACAATATATTTAAAAGAAAGAGAGGAAGGTTCATATGCCTGTTCCGAAAAATTTGGATTTGCCAGCGCATCGTTCTGCTAAGGAACGAGCGATGGCGCAGATTCAACGTTGGATCATTGATGGGACGCTTCAGCCCGGCGAAAAAATCATGGATGCAGAACTGGCCGAGACCTTTGCGGTAAGTCGGACACCGATTCGCGAAGCCCTTCAATTACTGGAGATGCAGGGCCTCGTGTCGATGTTTCCGGGCAAAGAAACACGGGTGAAACAGATTGAAAAAGACGATATATTAAAACTGTATCCCACGTTGGCCTCGTTGCACGCTCTGGCGGTAGAGTACGTAGCTCAACACGTCTCCTCTGAGGATATCGAAAAGCTCAAGCGATGCAATGCCCAGTTCCGTCAGGCCGTCGAAAATAACCAAACCTACGAAGCGATGGAACTGGATGAACAATTTCACTCCTTGCTGGTCGATCTCTCCCATAACGAGTATATTGCGTCGTTCAGTGCTTCGCTGCAAATGCACATTCGTCGATTCAAATACGTCTTTCTGCACGAAAATCATTATGCGACGCTAACGTCTGTGGAAGAGCATGCTTCGCTGATTCACGCACTGCAAGAAGGCGATGGGGAAACGGCCGTTGCGACGATGAAACAAAACATTATCCGACCGATGCATGAGCTTTACGCATCGATATCCTAAGAGAGGGTGAGTCCATTGTCTACCACAGGACGCTCAGACATGATTAAGAAAGGTCTCGACCGCGCGCCCCATCGCAGTTTACTGCGGGCTGCCGGAGTTAAGGAAGAAGATATGAATAAGCCATTCATTGGTGTTTGCAACTCCTACATCGATATCATTCCCGGCCATATGCACTTGAACAAGTTTGCTGAAGTCGTCAAAGAAGCCATTATTGAAGCGGGAGGCATCCCGTTCGAATTTAATACGATTGGCGTGGATGACGGGATCGCGATGGGCCATATTGGTATGCGTTATTCGTTGCCAAGCCGGGAAATCATCTGTGATGCGGCGGAAACAGTGATCAACGCGCATTGGTTTGACGGTGTTTTTTACATTCCCAATTGTGACAAAATCACCCCGGGAATGCTCATGGCGGCGATGCGTACCAACGTGCCAGCCGTCTTTGTTTCTGGCGGCCCCATGGAGGCAGGGCGTACCCAGGATGGGAAGAGTCTATCGCTTGCTTCGGTATTTGAGGGCGTAGGAGCCTTTTCTTCTGGAAAAATGTCTCGGGAGGCATTGTTGGAAATTGAACAACAAGCTTGCCCGACCTGTGGTTCCTGTTCCGGGATGTTTACAGCCAACTCCATGAATTCCTTGATGGAAATGTTAGGCCTGGCGCTCCCCGGAAACGGCACCCTGGTAGCTACATCGCAGGAACGACATCAGTTAATCCAAGAGGCCGCGACGCATTTAATGCATTTGGTGGAACAAGATATTAAACCACGCGATATCGTGACCGAAGAAACCATTGATGATGCCTTTGCCCTGGATATGGCCATGGGGGGATCGACGAATACAGTCCTGCACACCCTTGCCATTGCCCACGAAGCCGAGATTGATTACGACTTGAAGAGAGTGAATGACGTGGCCGAACGCGTCCCTTACTTGTGTAAAATTAGCCCGGCCTCGGATTATTCCATGGAAGACGTTCATCATGCGGGTGGAGTGAGCGCGATCATCAAAGAGCTTTGCACGATGCCAGGGACTATTCATCCCGACCGCATCACGATCACGGGCAAGAGTTTGTATGAGACCGTGCAACATGCCGAAATTCGAAACGAAGCCGTTATTCATCGAAAAGAGAACCCCTATAGTCCCGTAGGGGGATTATCTATTCTTTACGGAAACCTGGCCCCGGATGGCGCGGTCATCAAAGTAGGGGCGGTAGATCCGTCCATCAAGACGTTCGAAGGGGAAGCGATTGTGTTCGACTCCCAAGAAGAAGCGCAGGAAGGGATTACCCAAGGGACCGTCCAAGCCGGGCATGTGGTGGTCATTCGGCATGAAGGGCCCAAAGGCGGCCCGGGGATGCCGGAAATGCTGGCGCCAACTTCCGCGATTGCCGGCCGGGGACTGGGTAAAGAAGTGGCGCTGATTACGGATGGCCGCTTTTCCGGTGCCTCGAGAGGGATTTCCATTGGGCATATCTCACCGGAGGCAGCGGCAGGAGGACCCATTGCGTTTATTGAAAATGGCGATCTCATTCGAATCGATTTAACCCACCGCACCATCGAATGGCTCGTCGGTGACGACGAGCATGTGCAACGAGCTCACGGGTGGAACGAACCCGAACCCAAGGTTCCCAAGGGGTATCTGGCACGCTATTCGAAGTTAGTGACCTCGGCCAACACGGGGGGCGTCATGAAAATATGATCGTCCCTGTTCCATTCTCCATTCCGTATAGAGTTGATCTGAAAGCCTAAAAGGAAGGGGCTGTCCCATGTTTGGGACAGCTTCTTTTTATGCCTTGGTATCTTATTAGATAAACTAAAATCACAGAAAAATGTTTATCCTAGTTGGTGCAAATAATCGCGAGTATGTTAAGAACAATTAAATTCAACCATGCTTAGGTCATGGAAGAACCAGAATAGGAAGAACCCAACGTTCTGTGGTCAAAGGAAGCTCTCGATGATTGTTCGATAAAACCACTAGGTCTCTTCGTTGATCCTAAATATGCATCGCCGGTTTAAAAAGAAGAAAATGTTGGTATAGAGTGAGGCAGTGGTCATAAGGCTATACAGAGACAGCCTTCTTGATAGAACGCAGGAAGGTTCTTTCTGGATAGCAATGATTGTTGCGATCCTCCTCTGTCTTGTGCACGAGGCGGGGGTAACATATATGGTTTCTCTTATACCCAACGCCTTCTTCAGACTTGAAGGAGGCGTTGGGTGTTTGATCTCCTATCGCCAGGGGCAACGAGAAGGATATCCCGTTGCCCCTGGTCTTTGTGTTTATTAGCCGAGAGAGGGTACCAATACAGCAGCCAATGCCTCTTTTATCTAGACGATTTTCGGACATGGGGAGACAGGCACTGGATAATTTCTGGGGACGAGTGAAGCCCTTCCAGACGTTCGAGGACATGCCCGTGGTGTAAGAGCAGCAAAGTCGGCAGGGAGGCCACCTCCAATTCGTCGGTAAGATGAGGGGATTCCTGCACATTGATCGGAAGAATCGCGACCTGTCCCTTCAGTCGTTGTTCCACGTGATCTAAAATATATGGCAGCCGCCGAGACGGCGTACACCAGGGGGCCCAAAAGGAAGCTAATACGAAGGGAGCTTTTGACTCTCCGGTGTGGTGGGGTAGACGATAGAGCTTGCTCATGAGAAAAGCCTCCTGGCATGAGAATGATACGAGTGTATGCGATAGAAAAACATGTCTGGGATCGAGAAAAGAAGAGGACAAGAAATCATGCCCCGGCCTGGTTGATAAAAGAGACATGTGCTCCATAACCGCTTATCATGAGCAGACCCTGGAAGTTGAATTTCTCCCTTTATAGATTCTTCTCTCGTTTCTGTAAACGAAGAATCGTGTATGCTTTATCCCGTTGAAAATTCCAAGCAACGAAAACGTCTTGAATGGGTCTTGTTAATAGCGCTTCGCCCCCATTTTCGCCAAACAGTTTCTTCTCCAACGCGGTTTTCTTTCGTTTTAATAGGTGTTCGTGCCCGTGGATAATCAATTCTTGCTCAATGCCGACTAAAATGCCTGTTTGCTCGATGACTAGTTCATGTTTTCCCAGCCAAAACACCTGGACCTTCTCCGGTGTTTTATCTATTTGTTTGCTAAGAGTTATGATTTCTTCTTCCACAAGCCCTTCGCGAAGTTCTTTGGGCCAAGGAACCAGTTCCTCTTCTTCACCGGTATCTAGAATCCCCCAGATCATGCCATTGGGCGGCTTGCCCTCCTGGAGGTTCCAATCATAATACATTTCTTTGAGGCTACCCATCGTTTCTGTTTCTATCACCAATCGAATGGGATCCAGCAATTCGTTCATCATGTCATGGCGCAGCTGCTCGATCCCCGGCGATCCGTTCTTGGCCCATAACGTTCGTTCGATCGGGGCTAAGAACTCTTGGAGATACAGCGTCAGGAAAGGAGGTTTCCATTGCACATGCATCGATCTTGGTCCTCTCCCGAAATGATTTCGTAATATCTTGCTCACCTGGCCTTCGATGCTTCCTTCTATCTCTTTGCGTTCGTTCATCCAACCAGTTCCCTTCTCTCCCATATTCATTATAATCGTCATTCCTGGGGTAGTAGGAATACAGGGATGGTTTTAGTATAGTTAATTTGTCAAAGATGATAAAGGATGAATATGTGTACTAATGATGATGATGTACTTCCAGTGTCTCGACGTCCCTCATGGCTACCTAAAAAAGAAGGACCGAGAAAAGGTTCTCGGTCCTTCAGGGGGCTGCTTTCAACCACGCCACGGGCGGGGGCCCTCTCATGTAGCAGAGAACGTCCCCTGTTCCTTTTCCATCTTTTTGTTCCTGCGAACAGTTAGTTTTCAGGGATTTGCATGGAAAGAAATTCATCCTCGTTCATGCCTCTTGGAACAGAAAGAGACTGCTATTATTACGTACGTCTCTCGTGCTTATTTTTCATTGGACGCTCTGCATCCGTGATCGAGAGATTCATCATCATAGGTTATATCTCACAAAAAGAGCCTCTCCATAACAGAGAGGCCTTTTTGCTAGAAGCGATTAAATGGGAGATATCTCCCGCATAAGATATCTATCCAATGCATTCCCTTTTTTGTTTTTCTTAAACATCGAGCATTAATCATCTTACGTGTGGGGTTGATGGTCTCTAAAGCCTGATGGTATACCTTTTTGAAAAGTAGCTTTTAAAAAATGGCCGAGACGGGTAGTCTCGAGCCATTTTTAGGGGAACATCCCACGTATGGACGTCCATAAATAATATTCCTGGTTTCTTTTATCGTTAAACCTAGCCATGGTGTTTCCTCTGGTAATAGGTCAATGCGCCCCCGTCACTGATACCGGGTGTCTCCCTCTGGACCGTTGGATGATGACGGCGATACGTCTCATTATCTGGACGGAGCGCCAAAACAAAGCAGCGTGTAGCTATGGGCTGCTTCCAGGCTGCCCGTGACAAATATCTCCTGGAGAGGGCGTTGAAAGGTGTGAGTCAGTCGTTCCCCATGAATGCCCTGTTTATCAGCCTGGGCCCGTTGTCTTTCCACAAAGCGGGGGTCGTGTTCAGCAATCATGGCTTCCTCGAATGGGGTCACCACGTTTTCCCGTTTTGCTAAAAAAAGGCGCTCATTCATCCAACCCCATGACGCCCAGGCACCTGTACTGGGATGCAGCCCCATCGAGGTGGTGGAGGAAGTGTCGGCCGGCCGGTCGGCTGTGGTGTTGAACGAAGGGCAAGCATGAGCGCCGGACACTTCTCCCACCAAAAGAATCATGGCCGAAGCCTGGGAGAGGTTCCAATCCATGTGCATCTCGGTCGGTACAAAATGAAGGTGCGTTTGCACGGTCGCCTGCAGGGATGTCCCCAGATGGTCGAAGGCCATGGTGCGGCACTGATGGACCGTATCCGACCGCTGTTGGTCAAGCAGGGTTCGTTCCATGGGGGCCAAAAAATCGTGTAAGTACAGGACGAGATAGGGAGGAGCGAGCACCACATCGGTCGCGCGAGGCCCTTTACAAAACTGCCGCTGAAGCAACTTGCCAATTTCTCCTGCTGTCCTGGTGGTGGCTGCTACCTGTTTCTCCACGAAATCATCTCCTTGTTTGTTGGTTACACACCTAAAAAAGCCAGAACGACTCGAGGCACGTTCTTGGCTTATCGCTAGCGCTTCGGTCCAGCGGTTTCTACCATGGGTTATGAGGTCGTTTCAATAAAATGGATACGCTGCAGGCACAGACGTCCCGTTACCTGACGCATGTTTCTTTTCAGTTGATAATTATTTATATACTTACATTGCTTGCATATACTATTCTCGTTAAGGGAAAAGAATAAACATCCATTCAGAAAAAAGAGAGAGAAAAGGACGACTGACCTAGAGCGAAAAAGACGGAAGACCTGGAAAAAACGAAGGACGTACCAACGTATAAATCGAGCTACTACCAGTACGTGACTGGATGATATAATAGATGGTTGGAAGGAGGCTATATATGAGGACTCAGGACCAGCAACAAGAACTCGCCAGTTATACCGGGCGTCTGTTACGGGACTCGTTCGGCAAAGGGCCGGAAGCGGCTTACGTGACGATTGGCAGCAGTCATGTACTCGTGTTTCTCAAAGGATTCATGAGCCCGATCGAGCAGCAGCTGCTTGAAGATCAGGGAACGGAAGCGGTCCATGCTCTACGGGAAAGCATGATGAAAAAGATCGTACCCCAGGTGCGCGAGCATGCCGAAGAACTAACGGGAGCGTCCCTAAATGAATTTTTTTACGACTGGGACATGGAAAGCCGGACCGGCGTGCTGGTCGGCCTGCAGCCGGAAGCCTATCAGCAGTCGCAGAAGGCGTCGGAAGCCCTACAGCAGAAATACCGGCACAAAGAAGAAATCGAGCAGACGGTCCGGGATGTTAGTGAAAAGGCCGAACGAAAGCCTGACCACGTGGCCTCGGTGCGGGTCGATAAGCGAACCATTCTCATTGTACGTACAGGGATCCTGGTATCGATTGAACAACAGCTGATTGATTTGGGCTATGAACAGACCCTTCGGATCGCCAAACGGGAACTCGAGAAGGGGATGTTTTACAAGGACGGTCTGTTTGCGGACATTCTCGGCGTCGACGTCCGGGATATTTTTGTGGATTGGAATTTCGACAAGGATAAAAGCACCGTGGTTGTGGTGACCGATCCGGTGGAATAAAGCATGGGAATGACCAAGAAACACATGATTACGTCGTTCGTTGTCTATATTTCAGTCCATCCCAAGTGAAACAAACCGAAGGTGGCGTCGGAAAAAGGTTTGTCTGCTTGCTAAAAGGGAACAGGGGAGAAGCTCGTTTTTTAAACGTAAAGGAATAAGACCCGGGTCGTAATTAATAGATCAAACGCTATTAATAAGCCAGGAAATCGTCTTCAAGACGATTCTGGCTTATTTTTTGTCTTAGAGAGATGCGGGCGAAGAACAAGCATCGGCAAATAAAAAACGAAAAGCATCAACAGCCATTAACGCTTGAATGATCATATCTGCCAAAAAGATTAAGAAAGGAGGGGTCAGCCGTGCCCTACTGGTTCTACCGATTATTACCAGCACCCGTGAAACGTTTGCGAAGCATGTCCAAGCGCCAGCGCTGGCATGAAATCCGGGCCAGCCTGTGGGTGGTGCCGGCCCTCTATATCACCCTGGCCGCGCTGCTAGCGGGGGTTTCGTACTGGGTGGAATTTGGCCTGAAGCCGGGGTGGCAGCTCCTGGCGGCCTTTACGACGGAATACCAGCTGACCGAAACCTTGTACAGTACGCTGCTGTCGGGAATCTTAACGCTCAATGCCTTTACCTTTAACTCCATGCTGATGGTGTTGACGAACGTCTCGAATCAGTTTACCCCGCGCGTCCTGCTTAATTTTATCGCCAACCGGAAAACCCAGCATGCGATCGGGGTTTTTAACCTCAGTTTCTTTTACTTACTGATCGTCTTTTTCTTTCTTGACGGGTCGATGAGTCAATACACGGTCTTTCCGATAACCGCGGTACTTATGAGCGGATTTTCGGTGCTGAACTTTGTCCTATTCATCAACCATGCCGTGAAATGGATGCAGGCCCCAAGCATCGTCAACGACATGAAACAGCAATCCCAAAAGCGCATCTTACACACGCTGCATGAGGATCTCGAGGCTCACCGGGCTCAGGACCCCTACCGGGTCATTCACCCGAACGCTTCCGAACTGGATCACAACCATGCGCATACCATCGCTTCGGAGACCACAGGATACGTACAGATTATCGATTTTGGCCAGCTAATCCAACAGGCGAAGCAGGACGGGATTATGATCCAGCTGCGCGCAAGCGTGGGGGATTTTGTTCTCCCCGGGTTTGTGCTGCTTGATTATTGGAAAATGGCGGATGAAGGGCAGGCGGCCGTAGACGAACGAAAATACCGGGAGTTGCTGTTTATGGGCGACCGAAAGACAGAGGTCCAGGACCTCGGCTACGGCGTGCGAAAATTGAAAGACATCGCGGTGAAGGCGTTGGGCAACGACGAGCCCGGCACATTTGAAGATGCGTTGAACCAGATGGTGGACCTGTTGCGATCGATCGCTGACGTGACCTCATTTACCTCCTATTTAACGGACGATGAGGAAACGCTTCGGGTGATCATGAAGGAAGAAGCGTTTCAGGATTATCTGTATGCGGCGTTTGGGCATATCAGCGTATATGTGAAGCGGGATCCGGTGCTGACGAACACGCTGTTACAAGCCCTTGTGATTCTCAGCAGTGCTCTCCCGGACCGGGAAAAGGCAGCATGCTGGCACTTCGGCCAGGTGGTAGCCCAATCATTTGCCGAGACGTTTTCGCATGCCACGGAACAACTAGCGTTTTATACGTCCCTAGAAACCCTTTCGGTGGAAGCACGGGACCCGGATACGTTTCATCGGTTGATTGAAGAATTTGTCCGGAACGGGCTCCTGGAAGCCACCTATAGTCATTCCGAATAGAGATCCGTGTCCACGAGGCGAGACAGACGTTTGAGGTTTTCACCGGGAGGAAATAGCCCCAAAAGAGCGTGAGGAAAATAGAGATCCATCATTAAGGAGGGAAAACAGCATGTTATCGTTTATTTGGAGTTTAATTATCGGCGGTCTGATTGGCTGGGCGGCAGGAGCCCTTACGGGCCGCGGCGTGCCATTTGGTATTATTGGTAATATTATTGCCGGGTTTATCGGCGCCAGTTTAGGCACAGCGCTGCTTGGCAGCTGGGGACCAACGATTGGCGGCTTCGCCATTATTCCGGCACTCATTGGCGCGGTTATCCTCGTATTGGTCGTAAGCTTTATTGTTCGAGCGATCAAGAAGAACTAACGGAAAAGAAGTAGCACGAGGGGAAGGAAGCTGTCTGGGTGATAGACAGCTTCCTTCTTTTGTTGAAAGACAATGTTGGAAAAGGGGAGAAGCGAATATGTTGGATTTAAGTACCTTGGAGGGGGGCCTAGAACTAGCCTAACGAGTATAGACCTGCGGGGAATCAAAAGGCCCGAAAGCAGCGGATAAAACAAGTTTGACCAACCATTAGGAGCTTATTCCCAATACCAACAAAAGAACCCACCCTTTCATCCGTTAGTGAACCGTAGTAGAATAAAGGAGAATCCTACAGAAGCTTCTTCATTCCCATAGGTTCACGCTTTTCCACCCCGAAGAGCCCCCTCGCCCGGGGTTCTTTTGTTCTTAGGAAGGCAGCATTCATATGAAAGGAACGTTCGATACGGTTGAAGACCAAAGGATTCAAAGCGGAAAGACACCAACGGTCTCCCATGTATAGATTTGTCCATTGGTTATGGGGTGGTGAGGGATAGGTTTCCTATCACCCATGCCGTTCCATTGGTTTTTCAGGTAGTGGTTATGGGTCCAAAGCAGGAAGAGAAGAGCCATGAACAAAGGATGAAAACTAGTGATACTTACGTGTGATAATAAGGCGCGACGATATGATGGGACAGGAAGGACTGGACGAGCGCCAGTACTAAGTCACAGAACTCTCTCGGGAGATCTGTGACTTTTTTGATGAAAAAGGTTCATTATGTATACCTACCGAAACGATTCATTTTTATTACAAAACAAGGAGACAAGACTGCATGCACTTTACATTTGATTCTTCCATGTCGCTTCAAACCTTTTTTAGCGAAAACGACCAGCTATTTGAACAGACGTTATTGGCGGAAGACGAGGAGATCCGGGATCATATTCGACGAATTTTGCAGACCGGGCGCATCGATCTTCTTCAAAATGCCCGACAGGTCACCACATATACGTTGGAGGGAGACAAAGATCAATTACAAACATTCGGGCGCTACGAAGGAGAGGCGTGGGCGGTGGCGGCGATTGACCCCTCGTTTAAGCTGAAATGGGTCCACGCGTTGCGCCGAACGGTGTGGATGTTCATCGAACAATATCATCAATTAACAAACGAGACCGATAGAGCCTCCTTTTTTTTATGGGAACGGGAGGTCAATGACTGCCTGGATCTCTTTTTAAATACGTTTGTGCAAACTTATACCACCTACAAAGAGGATGTTCTGCAGGAGCAGGAACAACTGGTGCAAACCTTATCCGCCCCTATTATTCCGGTTAGTACCTTCGTCAGCATTCTGCCGGTCATTGGCAATATGGATGAGCGCCGGGCAGAGTTGTTAATCGAAAAGGTGTTGACTGTAGTTGCCGAACGGAAAATTCGGACGCTGATTGTTGATCTTTCCGGGTTAGAGTACCAGCAAGCAGGGAAGATCGATATGTTTAACAACGTAATCGATGGGGCCTCCTTGATGGGATGTGAAATCGTCATGACAGGGATTCCTACCGCCCTTGCCCAGGATATGGCTGCCTCCACGACGGCGTGGAAACCGCAGGTCAAAACGTTGGGTTCGCTACAGCAGGCGCTCAACGAGTATTTTTTGAGAACTCAAGCCCCCACTGACGATGACGAAGACATTTTGTTCCTAAGGTCGATAAAACAATCATCGAAAGGTACCCTTGATGAAAGAAGGTGAACAAAGCGTGCTCGTCTCTTTGGACCAATACAAGGCTCGGCGAGCTCTCCGACGTATTTCCAAGGAAGTTCGTATAGATTTGTACCATCAACTATTGGAAGCAGACCGACACCTACTGACGTTAACCCTGGAGCAGGAAGCGCGCTTGAGCTTGGATATGCATTTTTTGCACGAGGAAGACCTGGTGCATTTTTGGGCGTTGCCAGAAGAAGAAGCCCTGGTGGCTCCTCATACCAAAGAATATGTGGTCATGGCGCCCCCAACGTTATCTCAACTTCACTTATAGAAGGGAGAGGTATGGATTGCTGCTCCCCCTTCTCTTTTACGAAGCGCTTGCTATTCTACCCACGAGTTACTCCAAGAAATGAAAATAACGGATGGCTTGTGATCAATCAAGCGCAAAGACCCGCATTAACGGGATTTTGCATACAATCCTCATCAAGCGGTGGAAAGAAATAGGAAAGAGATGTTTAAGGATATAACCTCCTGGGGAACAGAAAAAGTAGCACCATGGATGATGACTTGGTTTTGAACAAGCGGCTCCAATGACGACAAACCATATACGTGACTGGCTGCAATTAGAGGAATGAATGCCTGCTAATAAGCCGAGAAGGACAACGATAGATGTGTCTTTTTCGGCTTATTTTTTATGGCTTGATTCCGCAGCCCACAGGAAATAAGAGGATAACAGCTGTCGAAACCAAGCGATTATCACATTAAAAAAGAAAGGATGAATCATCGTGGCAAAGAACAATGAAGAAAACAACAGCAAAATGACCCGCGAGGAAGCTGGCCAAAAAGGCGGAGAAACCACCAGTGAGGAACACAACAAAGAATTCTACGAAGAGATCGGCCAAAAAGGCGGCAAGAACTCCGGTAATGGCTCCAATAACAACAGCGACTCCAACGACCGCCGCTAAGCAGTATTGGAGTCACCAGGTTCCCGTATCAGCTTCCCTACAAGCGTGCCAGGAGTGACTCTAAATTAACAGGTTATTGGTCGAAAAGCAATTTATATACTCGAGTTCCGTTAATAAATCCATTTAAGGAGGATTACCATGGCAGAGCAAGAATTTAAAACCGGCGAAAAAGCACCGGAAAGCGGCACGTATCAAGTGAAAAGTCTCGTGAATGGTAATAACGCGAGCGATGATAACACTACCATTCAATTGAACGAAGGCGATCAGTTCCCACCATCGCCATCGGAAAATGAAGCGGCGTACTGGGAAAAATCCTCCTAAGCATCAGTCGATCATAGAAAGCAGTATAATAGTGGAACAGGCACTTCTACAAGTTGGGTCTGTTCCCTTTATATGAAGAAGAAGGAAAGCGTTTTATCTCGGGAAAAGCAAGACGAAGGAGGGGAACGATGACGTACGAAGAGTGCATCAACGAATGCCTTCATTGCATGGAACAGTGCAATCGCTGTTTTGACGATTGTTTAAAGGAAGACGATGTCAAAATGATGGCAGCATGCATCCGCCTGAATCGCGAATGTGCTGACATTTGTGCTTTAGCTGCCAAGTCGATGCAGAGCAACAGCCCGTTTGCCGAACAGGTCTGCCGTGTGTGTGCAGACATTTGTGAGGCCTGTGGCGATGAATGTGCGAAGCACGAAGCTAAGCACTGTCAGGACTGCGCAGAAGCTTGCCGCCGCTGTGCGAAAGCTTGCAGGGAAATGGCAGCGGTATAACGAAATAACGTTTACATGGGGTGGTCCCGGGGAGAATGGGGAAGCATTTTCCCCGGGATTTGTTTTGTATAGGTATTGAATAAAGAGGCTGCTGGTTCCAGACTCTCTCCAGGGGTCTGAAAAAGAAGTAAAAAGAACGAGAAAACATAAGCCATGGAAGTGTGACTGAAAGTCTCAGCAAAGGAGGGAAATATAATGGGGGAACTACGATCGTATGTGGAAGATTTAAATGAGCACGTCGATGATTTGTTGGAGCATTTGCCGATGTTCGAAGACGCCCTGGAACAACGATTTCATCTGGTGTTAAACGAAAAGAAGGCGATGCTCACGTCGGTATTGCATGAATTGGACCAGCACCCTTCGGATGATGAGAACATCAAGCGGTATCTAAAAATCATTTACCGGGACGATGAAGTGGAAAAACTGAATTTTCAGGCATGGAAGCGGCTGTGTCAGCAGAATCAGGCCGTAGACGCCTCGGTGCTTGAGCACATGGAACAGACGTTCAGTCACATGAAAGAAGTGCTTGAACATGTGGCGGAAGGCACGGATCATTTGTCGGCCCGAAACATTCGCTACGTCGCACCGGCATTATATAAATAACGAAGAAACGAGGGATATCCATGCAATGGGGACCATACCGGACAGACACACATATCGATACGACCGGGGCCGTCGACCGCTGGGTCCACAGTACGTGTAATTTGTGCTCCATCGGCTGCGGCACGGAAATCGCGGTCAAAGATAATCAGATTGTCGGCATACGGGGGAAAACGGAGCACGATATCAACCTGGGCCGCCTCGATCCCAAGGCGAAGGATCAGTGGATCCCAAATAACCATGCGACCCGGCTCTTGAGCCCGTTAATACGCAACCAGCAGGGCGAGCTCGAGGAAGCGTCCTGGGACGAGGCGATGGATTTGATCGTTCAAAAAGCGAAGGAAACCGTGGAAGAAAAAGGCGGGGACGGCTTTTCCATTTATTCGACCGGCCAGGGCTTTTTAGAGGATTATTATTCTATCGCAAAAGTCGGAAGGGCCGGCCTGAAAACGCACCTGCTGGATGCCAACACCCGCCTTTGCACTGCAACGACCGAATGGTGCCTGCTGCAGTCGTTCGGCTCCGACGGCGTACCAGCCGCATTCGAAGACCTCGATGTAGCCGAAACCGTCATGTTCTTTGGCCATAATCCGGCCGAAACCGGCACTGTCTTTTTTGACCGGGTCATGGAACGAAAAGAAAAGACGGGAAAACCATATATCATCGTGGTGGATCCAAGAGAAACGTTAACGGCCCAGCACGCAGATCTTCACCTGCAGCTGCAGCCCGGGACAAACGTGCCGCTGCTGAATGGCCTGCTCCGGGAGATTCTCCACCACGGAAAGGTGGATCAGCCGTTCATTGATGAGCACACCATCCATTATGGGGAAATGAAAGATTCCCTGGAGGGATGGTCCCTTGACCAAACGAGTGAAGTAACACAGGTCCCTGTGGAACAGCTGCAGGAAGCGGCCCGGCAGCTGGGACATACGGAAAGCCTGGTATCGACGACGCTGCAGGGCGCCTTTCAAAGCAGCGATGCGACTGCCGCCTGTGTGGCGATCAACAATATGCATCTGGCACGGGGACTGATCGGAAAGCCCGGCAGCGGTCCGCTGCATATGGCCGGCCAGCCGAGCTCCTCCGGCAACCGGACCGTGGGCGGTGTCGGCACCTATCCCGGTAACCGAAACCCGGAAAACCCCGACCATCTGCAGGAAATCGCCGATTTATGGAACGTGGATCAGGAGTCCCTGCCGGTGGGGCCGGAAAAAGGGATTATCAAGCAGTTGGAAATGATGGAAAAGGGAAAGATCGGCTTCTTTTGGAATATTCATACCAACCCCCTGGTCTCCCTGCCGGACCGGGAACGGGCGCGAAAAGCGATGGAAGACGTCTTCGTGGTCGTGCAGGATCCATTTCTCACCGCAACGACGGATGTGGCTGATGTCATCCTGCCGCCGGCGATGTGGGGCGAAAAGGAAGGCACCATGGAAAACGCCGACCGGACCATTAATGTGCTGCGAAAAGCGGTGGACCCGCCTAACGGGGTATGGACCGACTTGGAAATCCTTGTAGATTTCAGCCGGCGGATGGGCTTTACCGACCAGGACGGGGAGCCGTTGATTCAGTACGCGACCCCGGAAGAGGCCTTCGAGGAATGGAAACGCGTATCTGAAGGGCGCCCGAGTGATATGACCGGCATGACCTACAACCGGCTCGAAGAAGCGAACGGGATCCACTGGCCGGCGCCGAAAACGCGCCCGGAAGGAACAACGCGGCTGTATGCCGATGGAGCTTTTCATACGAAAACCAACGATGCGCAGAGTTTTGGTAAGGTTATGGATACCGGCCGCCCATACACGCAGGAAGAATACCAGTCCTTTAATCCGAATGGGAAAGCCATCTTCCATGCGACCCATTACTTTGGGCCGCCGGAACAGACGAAGGAAGCCTATCCATTGTGGTTAAATACCGGGCGCCTGGTCTGGCACTGGCACACTCGTACTAAGACAGGCTTGTCGCCGAATCTGGAAGAAAAAGCACCGGAAGCGTTCGTGCAGCTACATGAAGACGATGCCCGGCAGCTGGAGGTGACGGACGCCGAAGAGGTGCGGGTCGTTTCCCCGCGCGGTGCCATTACAGTGCCGGTGCGTATCTCGGGGGAAGTCAAGCCGGGAGAAGTGTTTATTCCGTTTCATTACGGCAACTGGGACGGAGAAGCCTCAGTCAATGAACTGACGATTGACGCGGTGGACCCGTTGTCCCATCAACCGATGCTCAAGCACGCGTCCTGCCGGATCGAAAAAATATAGAGCCTGTCGAAAGAGCCTGAGAGGTAAAATGCCGGAGCATATTTTTACTTTTTGGCAAGCAGCCTGGAAGGAGGGTGCCATGCAGCCGAGCAACGCCGTTTTAGAAAATCAGCCCCCATCCGGGGCGATTGTAATGGCATGGGGGATCTTTCTGCTGGGGCCCTTTGTCTCTTTTTTTCCTTTAACCAGTGCGATTGGGATAAGTCTTGCTATAATTACGTGCTTCCTGTGGGGATATATTTTTGTTTCTATCGTATACACGTGGGTAAATCCCCGGACGACCAAGTTATCGAAAATAGGTACGATACCGTTTTTTGGTATTGGTACGTGGGTGGCCGGGAGTTCTGTGCTTGCCCAGCTGCTTCTCGAATATGCCGAATGGTCCCTGGTCCCTGTTTATGTTCTGCTCGTAATCAGTACGGCCGTGTGGATCGTTTATACAGGAGTAGTCGCTAAAAAATTAGGCACACTCACGCAAGACCGCGAAACCAGAAAACAGGCGCACGGCGTGTTGCTGTTAACCACTGTCAGCACCCAGTCACTCATCCTGTTATATGTAAAAATGTTCTCGACAGCCTTCCCGATCGTTATTGGTGTATTGCTTTTAGCCATCGGCTTTCTCTTTTATGTAGTGAGTCTTCCCTTTATTTTTCAACGCTTCTGGAAATATTGGGCCAATACCAATTGTATTATTCACGGAGCTTTATCCATCTCTGGCACGGCCGCTGTCAAGTTGGCTGTCTTTCCTCCCGGGCTTCTGGCTGGATTTTGGATACTCACTTCCGTCCTTTTTATTATGATTGAAAGTATAGAACTGTTCCGTGCTGGGAAAAGACTTGTTTATGAGGGACCGATAGCCGGTTTAGGCGTCTACGCTGTCTCGCAATGGTCCCGAAATTTTACGTTCGGCATGTTTTACGTATTTACTAAAAACCTTTCCCTTCCTGAAGGAATGAGTTTTTTAGCTCCTATTAAAAATGGGATTCTCACGGCCGGACCGTGGGTTCTGTTGGTTTTACTTGTGGCGGAGGGGATGCTGTGTATTAAAAATTATATCGTGTCAGTGAAAACTGATGCTTAAAAAGCTTCCTTTTTCCTTTAAAGAAATAGTTGATGTAAAGAGAAGGTATATGAATTACACGAAGAGGAAAATATTTTTGCTGCATGATAAAAATAGCTCTTTTGTTGCGGGTTTACTAACAATTATTTCCATTAACGATAAAAAAGAGACAGAATCCCCGTTGATACGGTA
>NZ_JBQOJB010000026.1:0-30307 GCF_054971365.1 Marinococcus salis
TACCGTATCAACGGGGATTCTGTCTCTTTTTTATCGTTAATGGAAATAATTGTTAGTAAACCCGCAACAAAAGAGTACTATAATCCTCTTTTCCAGCTTCTTCAAGTTGGCATGATTCTTGAATATAGTTAGGTCAATACCAAGAAAGGCGGCCGATACAATGGTTACCACGCATTCAGGCACTATTCCTTCTTCCACTACTCTTTATACGCATACCCAGGAATTAATCAAAGAGGCCTTAAATACCCTGGGCTATTCGGAGCATATGTACGACCTGCTTAAAGAACCGCTTCGTACGATGATTGTCCGCATCCCTGTCCGCATGGATGATGGAAAAACCAAAATGTTCACCGGGTACCGGGCCCAGCACAATGATGCTGTCGGGCCCACCAAAGGAGGAATCCGGTTCCATCCGGACGTTACTATCGAAGAAGTGAACACCCTTTCGTTATGGATGACTTTAAAATGCGGACTTGTGGATCTCCCGTATGGAGGCGGAAAAGGCGGCATCGTCTGTGACCCGCGCCAGATGTCTTTAGGCGAGCTGGAACGGCTCAGCAGAGGATATGTGCAGGCTATCAGCCAAATTGTAGGTCCCACGAAGGATATCCCCGCTCCGGATGTTTATACCAATGCCCAGGTGATGGCCTGGATGATGGATGAGTACAGCCGCATCCGGGAATTTGACTCCCCGGGGTTCATAACCGGAAAGCCTTTGGAGCTGGGCGGCTCGCTGGGAAGAGAATCAGCGACAGCCCAGGGAGTCGTTGTGGCTGTGGAAGAAGCGTTAAAATTAAAAAACATGACCTGGGAACAGAGCAAGGTTATTATTCAGGGGTTTGGGAACGCAGGCAGCTACCTGGCAAAGCTTCTTTACGACAAAGGAGCGTCCATCGTAGGGATCAGTGATGTTTTGGGCGGGATTTATGACGGGCAGGGCCTGCCGGTGTATGAGATTGCAGAGCAAAGAGACAGCTTCGGGATGGTGACCAACCGATTCGAAAACACTATTTCCAATGAAGAATTACTGGAGCAGAAGTGCGATATACTGATTCCTGCTGCCGTCTCCAACCAGATTACTTATGCCAACGCCCATCGCATACAGGCCAAAATTGTCGCAGAAGCAGCCAACGGACCGACGACCTTTGAAGCAACCAAAATCCTGCACAGCAGAGATATTTTACTTGTCCCGGATGTGCTCGCAAGTGCCGGCGGTGTGACCGTCTCTTACTTTGAGTGGGTGCAGAACAATCAAGGATATTACTGGACGCTCGATGAAATTGAAACCCGCCTGAATCGTAAATTAAGAAACGCTTTCCGTTCCGTTTATCACATGGCTCAGGAAAAGGAAATTGATATGCGTACTGCTGCCTACATTGTAGGTATACGAAGAATAGCCGCAGCCTCTGAATTCCGCGGGTGGGTATAATATTTTCTCTCGTTATAATGAACAGCCTTTGAAGGCATCAAACTTCAAGGGCTGTTTATTTTAAACAAAGAAATTGTAGTTTCTTATTTAAAAAACAAGCATCCCGAACCCTGAGGGGACGAGATGCTTAGGTAATACAAAACACTATCGCTTTATTTTTTTGAAATAAGATAACAGCTAAACATCACAGTTAATAAAGCTACCACAGCCGGCGTTATGACCCGCTCGTAACTTTTTCATCAGCATGGCCCGTACCCGCAGTGCGTCATGCCGGATAAAAGCATGAGCATTCCTATAATAATTCCACTAAATAAATAAACGGTTAACAACAAAAAGATCAACCATGGAAAAAATACTTCCTGCCTAAGATGTTGATAGGCACGGGCGCTGAACACGATGGAGCACCCCGCACATCCCAGAAGCACCCCCATCGGAAGAAAAAATCGCCCCCAATAACCGATAGCGCTAAGAAAAGGAGCCAGGCCATAAAGATACAGAAAAAAGAAAATGATGGGGATAAAGCTCACAGCTAAAGCTATTAGTCCCCAGCGTTTGGCTAAACTCATTGTAACCCTCCCTTGGTTTACTGCCTATCAGACAATCAAAATCAGCACGAGTATAACATACATATTTTTCCATTTTCAGAACGAAATCTATTTGTCTCATCTTAAGTAAGCAAGATAAAATAAGTATGTGCCGTTTATTACTTTCGCATGTGGAGAGGGTTTTCCATGAGTTTCATTTGGAAACTGGCTTTATGTTTCATTTTTAATAGACCCATTATTCTTAAACTCGTTATGGTTTATTGATATTATCGCCAATGAAATTATAGCTGCTGTCGCTGCTTTCACCGTGCAGAAAATACTAACCAGGAAAGAAAACTCATAGCTACACAATAAGGAGCAAAAATGAAAAAGACGATATTATTAACAGTCACCTTTATGCTGGGCTTGATCCTAATAGGCTGCGGTCCCGAAAAAATGGCTACCTCCGCTCAACCCATTCAGGGCGTTGCCGTATCTGATTCCGAGGGTTTTGGGGGCGGTAGTCAGGAATTTATTTGGACCTCAGAAAAACAGGAAGAGATAGAGGCATTTGAACAGTTAATCAGCAGCGCGAGCAGAGAAAGCATTCAAGCAAAACCACCTATTTATGATATGACTATCGACTACGGGGAAGGCGAAACAGGTGGAGAACGCATAATTCATTTAACGGAAACCGCGGACGGGCATTTTGCTTTAATGTATGCCGGGCATGAAAATGAAACCTATTTGGCCAATAAAAGCAGTACGGACAAGGTTAAAAAACTTTTGCCCTAACGTATTGATATCCATACCAACCCTGGATCGTTTTTTATTTTTCAAATCTGTCTTTCTATGCTGTTTTTCCTTCAAAGGTATTCGCGTGGTCTCACGAAATACAATTGTAATCATTATTCAATTACATTTTCCTTTCACTCCAACAAGTGGATTCCTATGCTCACTAAAACAACGGTGCCATTCCCCTTAAAAAGGGTAAAAATAGATATGAACAGCAATGCAATGGCGGCAGCCGAAATATAATTATTTTTTCAATACTTATGCAAAAAGATTTTTTATTTACATTAAATGAACAAAAAATAATGAATATACAAGGATGCATGCTTATGCTGTTGATAGAAAATAATTCCCTGCACAAAAAGCCACAATGTTTCTTCAAGACATCGTGGCTTTTTCGGGCGAATAGATTTATTTGCTGAAAGGATTCGTTTTTATACAACGGAGCTCTATTCCACCGACTCTATTACTCTGAATCAAAAAACAGTCTTTTCGTTTCTGTCATTTTTTACTACGATAGAGTGTATGATTTCACCTGCCCTTCTGTTGGAGTGAGCGTTGTTATCAAAAGTTTGGTGTGGAAGCATATTACATAAGTCAGCAGCACTATGTTTCCCGGACATCATTAAGGAGGCTTTTACATCATGAATGGGAAAAGCAAGCAGGAAATTCTGGAGAGTGTGCCCCAAAAAGGTTTTTTTGGCCATCCTAAAGGGCTGTTTACGTTATTTTTCACGGAGTTCTGGGAACGGTTCTCCTACTACGGGATGCGGGCCATCCTGTTATTTTACATGTATAACGAAGTCTCCAACGGGGGCCTCGGCCTGGATGAAGGGACCGCGGCTTCGATTATGGCGATCTACGGCTCCCTGGTTTACATGTCGGGGATTATTGGAGGCTGGATCGCCGATAGGCTGCTTGGCAGCACGGGCACTGTATTTTACGGCGGCATACTCATTATGCTCGGCCACGTAGCCCTTTCCTTCCCCGGGGGCGTCCAGGCTTTATTTGTCAGCATGTTTCTGATCGTGATCGGCACCGGGCTGTTGAAGCCGAACGTGTCGAGTGTCGTCGGCGATCTGTACAGCCCGACAGATAACCGGAGAGATTCAGGATTCAGCATTTTCTACATGGGTATCAACCTCGGCGCATTTATTGCTCCGTTAATTGTCGGCACCGTCGGCCAGAGCTACAATTTTCATCTCGGCTTCGGCATCGCTGCTGTCGGCATGCTCGCTGGCCTGTTGGTTTTTGTGGCGACCAAAAGGAAATACCTCGGGCTCGCCGGAACCAATGTGCCGAATCCGTTATCGAAAACGGAAAGAAAAATTGTCGCCGGCCGCGTGGGCATTGGCGCCATTATCGTTGGGCTGCTCGGTGCCGCTTCCAGCTACTTAGGAATTTTAACCATCGCAAATTTTGTTTTCCTTATCAGCATCCTCGGGGTCGTCATCCCCACCATTTACTTTATCGTCATGTATAAAAGCCCGAAAACGACGGAAACGGAGCAGTCCCGTCTGCTCGCCTACATTCCCTTGTTTGTGGCTGCCATGATGTTTTGGGCCATCCAGGAGCAGGGATCGGTGATTCTTGCACGGTATGCCGATCAGCGTACGGAGCTCAGCTCCTTCGGCATTGAGCTGCAGTCTTCCTGGTTTCAGTCGCTCAACCCGCTGTTTATCATCTTCCTGGCACCGCTGTTTGCCTGGATTTGGCTTAAATGGGGCGACCGCCAGCCTTCCACGCCCAAGAAGTTTGCCTTCGGCTTATTTTTTGCTGGACTATCGTTTTTAGTTATGATTGTGCCGGCAGTGATCAATGGCACCGCCTCACTCGTCAGCCCGTGGTGGCTCGTGCTCAGCTTTTTCCTGGTTGTTCTCGGGGAGCTTTGTTTATCCCCGGTCGGCCTCTCATCCACCACAAAGCTGGCACCGGTCGCCTTCTCCGCCCAGACGATGAGCTTATGGTTTTTAACGAATGCCTCTGCGCAGGCGATTAATGCGCAAATTGTGAAGTTTTATTCCCCCGACTCGGAGATCGTTTATTTTGGGATAATCGGAGGCGCTTCTATTCTATTGGGTGTCCTTCTCTTAGCCCTATCCCCGCTGATTCAACGGTTGATGCGGGGCGTTAATTAAAGATAATAAATAAGACGCGCTAAACCTTTGAGGGTTTAGCGCGTCTGTTTTTTATAGGTACAGAGTCATAATTACACTGATTTCCTTTTTTACCCTTCTTTGCCTGTAGTCTTTCCCATATAATGAAGGCACACTGGTATAGGTGTTTTCGGCTTTAATAATATAACTATACAGAGGAGTGTTTGAATGGAAGGTTTCGGTCTGATTGTAGTAATTACGCTGGGAGTGCTGTTTGTTATTTTTGCCACGGCAAAATTGAAGCTGCATCCGTTCTTGTCCTTGTTGATCGCTGCATTTGGTCTCGGTATTGCTGCAGGGCTGCCGCTGCCGGATGTGGTGGAGGCTGTAAACAGCGGCTTCGGAAACCTGATGGGCGGCATCGGGCTGGTTATTGTATTCGGTACAATTATTGGGGTGATTCTGGAGAAATCCGGGGCGGCGCTGCGCATGGCGGAAGTCGTTCTGCGCCTCGTGGGGGAACGCCGTCCCCAGCTTGCCATGAGCGTGATCGGAAGCATCGTCAGTATTCCGGTCTTCTGTGACTCTGGCTACGTTATTTTGTCGTCTTTGAAAAAAGCATTGGCACGAAGAGCGAAGGTCACCGTCGCCTCTATGGCCATCGCCCTGTCCACAGGACTGTTTGCCACTCATACCCTCGTGCCTCCCACGCCCGGACCAATTGCAGCTGCCGGAAATATTGGCGCGGAGGATTATCTGGGCACAATCATTTTAATCGGTATTGTGGTAGCCATCCCGACTATCATTGCCGGCTACCTGTGGGCGATGAAAGCAGGAACTAACATACATATCGAAGGTGAGGATGACCACTCCTTCGACTATAATGCCATCGTAAACGAATTTGGGGCGATGCCGTCGGCCCTCAAATCCTTTGCCCCTATTGTGGTGCCGATTCTTCTGATTGGATTCAGCTCGGTGATTACGTTTGCCGGCTGGCAGGGCCCGGTATTTGACCTGTTTCTTTTCCTTGGCGCGCCGGCAGTAGCGCTTCTGATCGGCCTTTTGGCCGCCTTTTTATTAATGCCCAAATACGATGAGGAAACCTTGACCGAATGGGTGGGCACCGGTATTAAAGAAGCCGCGCCAATCCTGCTGATTACCGGCGCAGGCGGCGCTTTCGGCTCGGTCATTACGGCAACGCCCGTGGCCCAGTTCATCGAAGGCGTCGCCGCCAATGAAGCCTTCGCCGGTGCCATCTTTGTCTTCATTCCGTTTTTGATTGCGGCCGCCCTGAAAACAGCCCAGGGCTCGTCCACTGCGGCGCTCGTCATCACATCGTCATTGGTGGCACCGCTTTTGGGCGAATTGGGCATCGAGGGAGCCCTGCCGCTGGCGCTCGTCGTCATGGCTGTCGGCGCGGGGGCAATGGTCGTCTCCCACGTGAACGACAGCTACTTCTGGGTCGTCAAAGAGTTCAGCGGCATGTCGGTCACCCAGGCGTATAAGGCACAGACCACAGGGACGCTGATTCAGGGCGCGACAGCCATTTTTGTCACGTTTGCTTTATGGTTGATTTTTGTTTAACGGCTTGGATATCAAGAATAATATAGAAAAAGACAGAGACCTGCTGGTTTTCAGCAAAACCACCCCTAAAGTACTTACTGCGTGCATGGAAACAGTAAAGGACTTATGAGCTTCCCTTTAGTCGTATACCTAAGCAGTTGCTCTCAGCTGTTTTGCACCACATGCACATCGCAGTTTGCTTTTCGGCGGATGGCCTTAGACGTGTGACCAAATATCAGGCGTTCAAACCGGTTACCGCCACTTTCGCCTATAATAATAGCATCTGCCTGGTAGCGTTTGGCTAAATCGACCGCTAATCGTTTCTTCGGGGCCCCTGAATCCATCACCGTTTCAACGTTCTCAATTCCATACGCCCATGCGGCCTGCTGACACGCTTCGAGATACAGGGCGGCTTTCGTCCGCAACCGTTCAATGCCTTTGGGGTCCATACGCTGGAGCGTCGCATATCTCTTTTGGTCGAATACAAAAGCGATGATTAATGTGGCACCGTGTTCGGCCGCCATTGTCTTTGCCTCGTCGAACACAGTGTAGGTTGGTATCTCGACAGCATCAATTCCTACTAAAATCCGTTGATAATGGGCCATAATTTTCCTCCTCATCCTTCAAGTGATCATGGTTTTCATTATTTTCTGTATACTTATGAAGGGCACGTGACCTTTTTGTGGGAGCGTTGGTTCAGGTTCCTGTAAAGATAGTATTTTTCCATTCCCACTTTTCTTTTTATATAACCTTTTTTACCAAAGACCGTCCCTTGACCCGGTTTCCTCCAACTATTATATTTCCTGTCTTCGAGGCAATCATCTATTCTTCCATGGACGTCGCCATCTGCATTGCTTCCAACGGATCACGCCCGGTTCTTAATTCATACACCATGCTGCCGTCCTGCCAGCGAATATCGACGTTAACTTCTTCGCTTCCCCGTTCATAATGGATATCCACTATGCCTAATTCACCTGGAGCCGGGAGGGTGTGGCTCTCAAGATATTCTACGATTTCCCGGGCGACAGCCGGGTGATCAATTTCGTCTTCAGTCGCGGAGGAGAGGCTTAAAAGCCAATTCCCTTCCTCCCAGCTGAAGTACTGGCTTCCTGTTGCCCCTTCCCCGTATCCGGTAATTCCATAGCCAAGATCTTCTCTTCCCTGCTCGAACGGTCCCACCTTTTTCCCGTTTTGAAAAGACTCCAGCTCCGCTACCGCTTCCTGCTTACTGGCAAACCGGGACCCTGTAACATGCGCCAATGCCTCTCCCTCGCTGGTCTGGTATTGCACGCTGTAGGTTTGGTCATTGTTGGAAGCTATAGAAACCAGCACATTTTCAATTGCTTGGCCGGGAAAACTGGACGGCAGGAAGATCTGGTTTTCTTCTATTACCAATTTCTGCCGGACACCTTCAGGGGACTGTTCTGATGAGGTTTCGGACGATTCCGGTTCGTCTTGGGATTTCGTCTCTCCTTCATGATCAGCCGAATTATCGACATTATCTTCTTCCTGGCTGTCACTATTCATAGACGCTTCCTGGGTCCCGGCACTTTCAGACGAAGATTCCCCGTCGCTGCATCCGATTAGCCCTGTGCTGAGTACCAGTCCTACGAATGAGAGAATGATTTTCGGTTTTTTCATGGTACTTCCTTCTTTCCTTTTATCTGTATTTTTCTTCCATTATATCAAATAGAGTAATATGGTCAGTAAAACAGCATTACCATTCGCATGTAAAAAGTTAAACTTAGGCACTAGCAGCATCGCAGCGCCTGCCGCTTGTTTTTTACGCCTGACAGGCAAAAGATAAAACAAAGACGCTCCCGCGCGGAAGCGTCTTTGTATATGTACAGACAAAGCCGGAAAGCCGATGGCCTCCAGCTATTTTGTCTAATACTATTTCAGCAGTTCACTCAGGTTCTTGTCGTCCTGAACCATCAGCAATACTTTGCCCTCATCCAGATCGTCCTCTAGATCTTCGGCTTCCTGCTCCGTAAATCCTAGCTCCTGAAGTTTAAAGCGCAGTTCGTCTCCTTTTTTCGAGAAACGGTTTTCGGAATCAACGCCGAATTCCTTATCAGTCGGCTCATTGGTGTCTGCCTTCTCCGCAATCCGGTCGGTGCGGTCATCATCGTGGCTCATGACATAAATATCGTTACGGCTGATACCGTTATCCGTGAGCTTCTGTACGTCCTGCTCAATGTTGTCTTCGTTGGTGTATTCTTGTACTTGCGGCTTCATGCTTGATTCCTCCTTGTGTATTTTCGAGCTTTTGTCTGAAATCAGACGTCTTCTATTCTTTCGTTTTCTGGTATTGCCCAGCAATGCCAAACGAACGGCTAAGAAGAGCGCGCCATAAATGATGATACCCCGTTGGGCCTGTGTACAAACTCTTCTTGCTTTCTATTTTTCTGCGAACTTTCGGCTCTTTTTAATTTTTATCCTATCGCTCTAATATAGATAAAAGAGACTACCTTTTTTGAGATAGTCCCTCAATTGTTAACAGCTATTATGATTTTGTCTAATGAAACAAAGCCGCCCTTACCGAATAACGCCGCGGTTCATCTCTGCCTCCATTTTTTTTAAAAGTGCTCTTTTTCTTGCTCAAGCACGCTTTGGCATAACTCCAGGCTAATCCTTCCACACGAAATATTCACTTATGGCTCTTTGCAGGGTGCCGAGGGTTTTAATGTGGGAGCCGCCAACCTCCTGGAACAAAGAGGGCTCCATGGCCATCTCTCTCGAAATTCCGGTTAATACTGTTTCACTTCCCATTAATGAAACCCCTTCAATGATTCTTATAAAATCCTGTAGCTTCTGCTTTTCCATAGGCTCCGCCCCGGACAGATCAATGATTAACACTCGAATTTTCTGCTCCGCTACATTCCTCAGGGCATTTTCCTGCAGCAATTCAAGGCGCCGCCCGTCTATTGGGCCTATCAGTGGTAAAATACAGATGGAGCGCCCGAGCGGGATGATCGGTGTCGACAGATAGTCAACTAACTGCTCCTGGTTTTGGATAAGAGTTTCTTTGTAGGTGGAATAGCTTTTCAAAAAAGTATGTAAAAAAGCGTCTATCTGGTTGTTTACTTTTCGTTCCCATTGGAAAAAATCATGAAAGTGTTTTTCCCCGGCACGCGCCTGGTAGGATTCAATAAACAGCCAAATCGTTCGGCGCAGGGCATGCACCCATTCCAGCCTAAAGGATAACTCAATATCCTGCGCAGCCCAAACGATGCCCTCCTGTTCAGCGAACGCTTTCAGTTCTTCTTCCTTTCCTTCTAGAGCCAGAGAAACAAACTGATGGGCGTTGACCACCAGGTCAATATTACCCTGCTGCAATATATCGCGGACATCCTTCTTTACCGTGGCGGCTTCTTCAATCAGCATTTGTTCGAACAACTGGGCGTTTTGATTATAAAAATCCTTTAACGTCATTGAATGATCAAATATATACGTCACAGTATCTTCCTCCCTGTCCCTTCGTAAATATTGCCTGTGCCGCTCACTAAATAGTCCGGGAAGTATGTACTAATTTTTCAAAAAAGAATGAATTATTTGTATTATATATACATATTTAAAAAAATGAAATGCCAAATGGGGTTCAAAAAGAAAGAATTTGGTAGAAAAGGTGCTTTTGCTACAATTGTGCCCCTGGGCGAAGCGATATGTCAAATTAACATTTAAAATAAACCTACGATCGCCGTACCCAAATTTTCACGAACGTTACAACGATCGACTTAATGTGCTTTTCTATGCGTCCATGAGTTTCAAACTAAAAAACATCCCATTTTGAGTTAAAAATGGGATGAACGGGACGGTCCGCACCGGTGATTATATTAATTTTCCATTACTTCTCTTCCGTTAAGCGGCTGGACCGGACGGTGGTTGTCGTCATAAATTTGCTGAAACTCCTTCAATTGATCACTTGAAACAGAGACCGGCTCCCCGTAAATGATCCAGTTCACGCCTTCTGTACACGGCGGGGTCGTTAATGACCCTTCATACTGAAAGTTCGTTTCGGAGAATGGCAGCAGTTCTTCCAGATCGAGGCGGTTCTCGGAAGAAGCCGGGGCTTCTGTTTCGCTTGACGGCATCTTGTCCCAAAATGACGAAGGGAAAGTTGTACCGCTCCCTTCCTCAAGCATAAATGCGCTCACGACAATTTCACCTTCGGAACTTTCGTGTACAAGATGAAGCTCCATATCTTCGTAATCTCCATTGAGTTGATGTTCACTTGGCGCATGGAAATGAAATTGGGAAAGTGTGTACTCTCCCCCATCATAAGTTAATGTATTATTGGCGTTTTCAGGTTCTGCCAATACGGTATGCCCGTCATTGTTAATGGTGAAATTGGTTGGCTCATAATCCATTTGTACATCGGCACTGCCCCGTTTAGTTTCTGCTTCCCGAAGGTTTACGGGCGATTGGCTTTCTCCCTCGGTGCACGTAGTATAATCAGCGTCCAGGCTCCCCCAGTGCTCCGGTCCCGTATCACCCCTATAGGACCATTCGGACTTTTTTTCGGAAGAAGGAGCTTTTTCCATATCCAGGGGGAAAAAAGGAAACATACTTACGGCTGTCAAAACAGTCGAATAAATAAAAGATACAGCGATACGGCATCATTCCTTATCAAATTATAGTAAAACGTGAAAACTGCCAGATTTTTGACTGCTTATGGGCCCGGGCTCCGAAGCAGCCACTCTGTATCATTGAATTTTTCCTTTTCCAGCCGGTATCAAACGAGAGGTAAGAAGGCTTTTGTTACTCTCCATCGATACTCCTGTTTTGTGGCCCGGCATCAGTCTCTTTACTCCCCGGGCCTTGTTTCTCCCCCAATAGAAGAAAGCTGCCTGTATAAAAACAGCTTTTTCCCGTTGTGCATGATAAAAATAAAAAACCACCAGAGCAATACGAGCCCTGATGGTTCCACGCGAATTTTAATGTTTATTTCGGCTGTTGGCTTTTAGTTTTGTTCATCTGGGCTGGATTAATCAATAGAAGCGTGGCGAATACGCCGTATAAAATCACTGCAGCTATTTCCATTTTATTCTTCCTCTCTTTCTTTGGTCTCTTTATTTTTAACGCATTCTGATAAAAACCGATAAAATATGGCTTTTCCCGTATGACCTGTCTCCAGCCTGTTTGTCACAGACTGCATGGGCCTTATCTCTTTACTATGCTTTCAATAAAAAAAGCCGGAAAAAGAAACGGGGTTCCTTTTTCCGGCTCATGTACTGGCTTATATATCCATTCATTTCCGCCGACCATTTAATTGTTAAAACAGTAAAAGCTGTTTTGGTTTTTTGCGTTATAAATCATATTTACCCGCTTGGTTTCCAGGTAAAACATACTGATCCTTCAATCACTGCTATTTTGAAACAAACTTAAAAATTTTTTTAATTCTCTTACCGGAACCCTGCCACAAAGCACGACGGGTGCTGGTGCTTATACTCGTCCTTCCAGGCAATATCGACCGGCTTCCATATGTCTTCGTCTGTACGGAGGAAAAAGATGCCATGGTTATTGAGCGCGTAAAAAATGCTGGTATCCTCCGGATCCTGGGTTAAGACATGGGCGAAAGACCCTGCCGGAAGCCCCCAGGATATTTCACGGAAAGGTGCTTCTCCCTGTTTCCGGTAAATGGCAGAACTGGCGGCATCGGACGAGTGGGCTTCACGCGGGCCTTTAGAGGCGGAAACGAGACGGTCGTCCGCGTCTGCTGCGTTCAGCACCATGTTATAAAGGTATGGATGTTTCTCCAGTCCTTCACTCTTGTAATGCCAATGGGCGCCGTCGTCATCGCTTTCTGCATACGAAAATGAAGCGTTCATAAACCCATCCCCGCAGGCTGCATATAAACGACCGGGAGCGGACGGGTGAGCCAGAAGGGTATGCACATCTCTCGGGCTATGCTCCGGCCGGTCCTGCCAGGTGCTCCCGTGATCCGTTGAAAAAAGCACGGCTCCGTACTCAATGGAGACCGCTATATGATCCGGATCCGCATAGCTTGGAGTTATCCAGCGGACATGATGCGTGTGGGGACGTGGCGGGAACTGCCACTCCGGTTTGGAAGCCATATGCTGGATAGCTGTCCATTCATGCCAATGCTTTCCTCCATCTTCCGAGTAATAAACTGCCGAAGGCTCGGTGCCGGCATACACAATATGTCCCCACTCCCCCTTTTTTATCGGATGTGTGCCGACAAACGTGATGTACGGTGAAGGAATACCGTCGTCACCCGCTGGTTCAAAATACAATTGCGGCTTTCCTATCGCCTGCCAGCTTTCTCCGGCGTCCTCGCTTTTCCATAATCCATGCCCATAAGTGGCACAATAAACAATGGAATTATCAGAAGGGTCCACCGCCACCCGGACCGGCTGGGTCCCTTTAAGCTTCGTCTTCGTTTGCCATCCCTCGCCGCTCTGTGTGAGTACAAGTAGTTCATTTTCCATGCCTGCGTATAATACCCTCATGCTTTTCATCCTCCTTAAAGTATAGTGATATATGTATGGCCAGTAGTGGGCTTTTCCCGTTTTTTCTTAAAGAAATGCCTTTCAAGTCTATATAACTCTAATGAAAAAGCCCTCCGGACTCCTGCCGGAGCGGAAGGCTTAAGCAGTATTCCACTAGTGCTTTTAATCGGTCTGCCGGAACTCCGGACTTCGCCATAGCAGCAGTCCGGTTAACAAAAGCCCGGTCACGGCGGTGTACATCAGTACCGTCTGGATCGGGATGGATGCTGCCACTAGAAATGAAATAAGCGCAAAGGCTATAGGTTCAAATCCGCTGGCTGCAAAGTTCACCAGACTCATCACCCGGCCGAGCTTGTTGTTGTCGGTTTTTTCCTGAATCATGGTAATCGTCGGCAGGTACACGAGCATCCCCGCGCCTCCCATGAGCGTAATCACAGCGACAAGCACAGGGAGCGCCTCCACCTGGCTGAATACAAGCAGGAGAATAAAGCTTGCCCCCATGGCCCCCAGCACCCAGCTTCCTCTTCGCTGCTTCAACGACCACGTAACGAGCAGCACGCTCAACAGAAAGGTGCCAGTCGAAAATCCTCCCTCTAATAAGCTTAACTGCCACGGAGCGCCTCCGAGCGCGCTAATGAGCATCGGAATGCTGATCAGAAGCGGTCCGATCATCAATAAATTAATCGTAATAATCACCATCGTGCCGGCACGGTGGATGCCTGACTGCCGCACATAAGCGAGGCCCTCCTTCAGATCCATCCAGGCGGTATGACGCCCGCTCCTCGCTTCCGGAACCGGGTCCTTTAAAAACGGCGGATAAATCAGAATGGTCGACAGCGCGATCAATCCAGCCGCTGCGGAAAACGAAAAGGCAAAGCCGCCGAAGGTTAATAACAGCCCTGCCCCCACCGGGCCGATAATAAACATCAGCTCCGTGGAGCCCTGATACCAGGAGTTCGCCTGCTGTAATTGATGCACCGGCACAATACTCGGAATCATGGCCGACGCTGCCGGGAAAAAGAACGCATCCAGGAAGCCAAAGATAAACGCCAGAATAATCAATGAAGTCGTCTGCAGGGCATCCTGCTGCACGAGCACCACCAGGACAATCATCACCGCCACCTGCATCGCATTCGTCGTAAACATGATGCGCGACTTCTGGATTTTATCCGCAAGCACCCCGCCATAAATCATCATGGCCACCCGCGGAATGGCGATCGTCATCATAACAACCCCGAGAATGGCCGGCTGCTGCATTTCATCGACAACAAACCAGGAAACGGACAAAAAGAAAATGGAAAAGCCAAGCATCACCGTCATGCCCGAGAGCCATACGAGCACAAACGTTTTATTTTTTAATAATGAAGTCCATGAATCAGCCATCTGTGCCCTCCTGTAAATTTCTGCTGCTTTTATTTATCACCCGGAAGCCTTAATCCCCCGCCAGAAGATTTGCCATATCCGGTCCACGTGGGTGCGGATTTGTTCTTTATTAAAATCGTAATAACGCGTGTCAAAATCCATGCCGCTCAGCAGGCATAAGTAGCTTTCCGTAATAAGATCACTCGCAAGCGACGCATCAATGGCCCCCTCGTCCTTTCCCTGCCGAATAACGGATTCAATATGCTGATCCGCAGCACTGCCGTGGTATTCCACCATCTGCTGCATTTTCGAAGCGAGCGCTGGAGGTGGAAAAAATAAAAACCGGTAATAAAACTGGCTGATCGTGTATTCGTCGTAATACACTTCAGCGAGCCGGTACAGTAACGTTTTCAGCTGGGTCTCCGCCGTTTCTGCTCCCAGAGCCTCTAACTCGCTGCGTACAATCTGGTTGTATTCAAGCACAGCTGTTTTCACCGTGGCCAAAAAAAGCGCCTCTTTGTTTGTAAAATGCGCATACAGCGAAGGTTTCTGCATGCCTATCTGTTTGGCAATCGCTGCAAGCGTCGTGCCTTCATAGCCCCGCTCTGTAAACAGCTCCAGACTTGCTTGGATTATGCGGTCGCGTGTTTCCATCAAATCATCACCTTTTTCATCTCTTTGCCTACCTAACGTTAGGTAAATTTAACATACGTATTGCTTTAATGCCAGCATCATTTTAAAAGCCGCATACACAAATAAAGCAAGGCTCTTGTACAGAGCCTTGCTTTACTATCGAATTTACAGTAGTAATCTTGGCACAGTCTTTATAAACTACCTGTCTGCTCTATTATGTCATCCATCTGTTTCACAAGCGCCTGGCGTTTTTCGCTGTCTCTGGCATCCGAATGCGGGTCACCGAAATCGCCGGCATCATTGTCATAATATTTGCCGGAGGCGTCCGCAAACGTTTCCGACAGCGCCGCCTGGTACAGGATATTTGCCCCGATGGTAATATCGCTGCCTTCGACGCCGAATGCCCGTTTCACCATTTTACTTCCGAGCAGGGAACCCGGATTCACCGCCACCATTACGGGGTCCACGCGCGGAGCGAGCTCCATCGTCCACATTGTGAGGGCGAGCTTGCTCTGGGCATAGGCTTCCCCGTCCTGGAGATGTTTGTTTCCTGAAAGTGCCTTCGAATCTACAGGCTTCTGCGCCGCAGAAGAGAGGTTTACGACGCGCCCCGACTCGTCCATCAGCGGCAACAGCTCGTTCGTCAGAATGTACGGGGCGAACGTATTCACTGCAAAGCGGATATCCAGGCCGTCTGCGGTGGTAGCGTCTGTCGCGTTATACACCCCGGCGTTATTAATGAGCACATCGAGATGACTGTGCTTGTTCGTGACTCCGAGAGCCAGGCTTCTTACCTCAGCCAGCTGGGACAGGTCCGCCACATACTGATCCGCCTGTGCGTTGCCGAGCTCTTCTGCCACATTTTCCAGCTTTTCCGCGCTGCGGCCGTGAAGCAGCACCTCGTGGCCCTCGTCCATCAGCATTTTCGCCGTTTCCATCCCGATGCCGTCGGTCGCTCCTGTAATTAAAATTTTCATCATGATCCCTCCAGTAAAATTCTATGAATTCTTCCGTTGTTTATTTGAATACTAGCATGCCCGCTCTTTCCCTTTATTCCCTGCATTGCTTCAGTCAAACTAAGGCGCCCGCCTCATCCTCTTTCTCGTTTTTCAGCAGCGAGTATGTTATGATATGTAAAGAGTCATCAGATGACCATACTACTTACCTTAACCGCTTTCAAAGATGGACCCACTTTTCATTTCAAAGGAGGAACACCCGATGCAACAAACTAACACTACGAGCGATGTAATTTTGATCGGCGCCGGCATCGTCAGTGCCACGCTTGCGACATTACTCAAAAAGCTGGAACCCGAGTGGCGCATTACGATTTTCGAAAAGCTCGACTCCGCCGGACAGGAAAGCTCAAATGAGTGGAACAACGCCGGCACCGGACATGCGGCTCTCTGTGAGCTGAATTACACTCCCGAGCAGCCGGATGGCTCTCTCAAGACCAGCCGGGCGATAGAAATTAATGAACAATTCCAGATCTCGAAGCAGCTCTGGGCGCACCTAGTGGAGCAGGGAGATCTTCAAAGCCCCGAGGAATTTATCCGTCCCCTCCCTCATATTAGCTTTGTCTACGGCGAGGAGCATGTGGAATTTCTGCGCAAACGGTTTGACGCGCTGGATGGCCATCCCCAGTTTGAAGGCATGGAATTTTCCGAAGATCCGGAGAGGATCAAAGAGTGGATTCCGTTGATGATGGAAGGACGCGACTCTGACGAACCGATAGCGGCCACGAAGGTCGACCACGGCACCGATATTAATTTCGGGGAACTGACCCGCCAGATGCTTGCCAACCTGGAAAAGCAGGATAATGTAGAAATCCGCTACAACCACTCTGTGGAAAATGTCGCCCAGCGAAGCGACGGCACGTGGGAAGTAACCGTAAAGAACCTAAATCAAGAATCACTCGAGGAGCATACCGCTTCCTTCGCCTTTATCGGTGCCGGCGGCGGCGCCCTGCCGCTGCTGCAGAAAACGGGCATCCCTGAAAGCAGGCACATTGGCGGCTTTCCGATCAGCGGCGAATTTCTCGTTTGTGACAATCCGGAGGTCGTTCAAAAGCACCACTCCAAGGTGTACGGCAAAGAGCCGGCCGGCACGCCTCCGATGACGGTACCGCACCTGGACCGCCGTCACATCGAAGGCAGGGACACGCTGCTGTACGGCCCGTTCGCCGGGTTTACACCTAAGTTTTTGAAGCAGGGATCCCCGCTGGATCTGTTCGGGTCGGTTAAACCGTCGAACGTGCTGACCCTGCTTGCAGCCGGCGCCAAAAACACGCCGCTGCTTAAATACCTTGCCCAGCAGCTGACCCAGTCCAAGGAAGACCGGATGAAAGAACTGCGCAACTTTGTGCCGAATGCCTCCAGTGACGACTGGAATCTTCTTGTGGCCGGCCAGCGTGTACAGCTGATCGAGGATACTGAAGAGGGCGGCCGGGGCGCCCTGCAGTTCGGTACCAAGCTGATTCATGCCCAGGACCGCACGATGGCGGCGCTGCTCGGTGAATCACCGGGCGCATCCGTGTCCGTATCGATCATGCTTGAAGTATTAAACAAGTGCTTCCCCGACCATCTGGAGGCCTGGGAGCCAAAACTCAAAGAAATTATTCCGTCCTACGGCCGCTCGCTCGAGGACAACCCGGAGCTGCTGGAGATGGTGCACGACTCCACGTCACGCACCCTCCGGCTGACCGAGGCCGTAACGTAAGACCCTTTCATGCACGTAATAAAACATCACCCGCCGATTGGCAGGTGATGTTTTTTGGATTCTCTGGCTTAAGCAGGAGCTTCTGCAAAACAGACACGATTCCGCCCCTGTCTTTTCGCCTGGTACAAAGCTTCGTCGGACGCATCATACAGGTGCTGGATTTGTGGTTCTGTCTCCGGGTAGGTGGAAACTCCGACAGAAACGGTAACATTCAGGGCATCCGGAACTTGATGAAGCTGAAAAGAGGCTTCCTCCACATTTAACCGAATTCGTTCAGCAATGATTAATGCCTGGGCGCTAGTGCAGTCATGCAGCAAAATGCTGAATTCTTCCCCGCCAACGCGAAACGCCACATCGTTCGAGCGGATGGACGCTTCGAGGATTTCACTAAGCTGGGTTAAGACCGCGTCTCCTTCCGAATGGCCGTACGTATCATTGATTGATTTAAAATGATCGATATCAAGAACCAAAAGCGACAGCGACCGGGGGCTGTCGGTGTATTCCGCTTCGGTCTGCTGGATCATTTCCTGAAACGCCCGTTTATTGTACAAACTGGTCAGACCATCCCGGTAAGCCTGATCCTGGTAGCGCCGGAACAGCTCATTCACCTGGGTCAGGTGGGTAAACATATAGACGGCCACAGACGTGCCGACCACCGAGGCCAGCAGGTACATACCGGAGGCGGGCAGCCACTGGCCGGTCGGCAGGAGAATGGCCAGCGTAACAGCGATGTATCCATTGGTGGTGAGGACCATCCATGCTGCCTGCACCCACACATTTTTTACAAGCTTGTGTACCAGCAGGCAGGAAAAGACGGTCGCAATAATCAGAATGATCGCAGCGACTGAAGACATGCTGACACCGATAACCAGCCGCCCTGTCACGATCATTAGGCCCGCTATTACGGTCGGAATCCATCCCCCAAAAATAGCCATTAACGTAATGGGCACCATCCGTAAGTCAATGATGGTCGTGTCGCTTAACGGAATGCTGTAAGCGAGTAAAATCAGCCCGAGCACCCCGCTGAAAACTCCGGCAAATAGTTTTTGGCCGAGCGACGAAGACTCCCGCAGCGGGACCTGATAAAATATACGGTGGAATAAAAAAATAAACGAGACGAGTATAGTGATGTTAATAAAAAATCCTGATAGCATAATAACCTCCACGCAATTGGATCCTTTTTCCAGTTATCTACCAGCTTTCTTATTCAATATACCATTTTCTTCATAGATTGCCTGTACAAGCCAAGTGCCGGGCAGCAATTTTATAACTATGACCTATACTTTATGCAGCTTCCGCTGGGGCTTAAGTACAACAAACGGTAAAATGTATTACAATCATTTATATTATTATTTAGAAGGAGTTTTTCCGAATGAATATCCAGCCGATCCGGAACGCGACGCTCATTGTGGAATACGCGGGCAAAAAGTTTTTAGTCGATCCATATTTAGGGGAAAAAGGCGCCTACCCGCCACTGCCGAACCCGGCGCCTCACGCACCGGACGGAGACCAGAACAATCCGGTCGCCAAACTGCCGGTTTCGCTGCAGGAAATCACCGCAGGCATTGATGCCATTATTGTTACGCACACGCACCAGGACCACTGGGACGAGGCCGCAAAGGAAGCCTTGCCTAAGAACCTTCCACTTTTCACCCAAAATGCAGACGAAGCAGAGGCCATTCGGAGCGACGGCTTTCAGAACGTCGAGGTACTGCACGAGGACACCGTCTTTGAAGGGATAGCCTTAAGCAAAACGAAGGGCGAGCACGGCCGCGGCGACATTCTTAAAATTGCTGGACCGGTGTGCGGCGTCGTGTTCAGCCACAAATCAGAGCAAACGTTATATGTGGCCGGTGACACCGTCTGGTACGAGGGCGTCCAGGAAGCGATAAACCTCCACCAGCCGGACCTCATCGTGGTCAATGCCGGAGACAACCAGATCGCCGAGGGCGGTTCGCTTGTGATGGGGAAAGAAGACGTGTACGAATTGCAGCAGGCCACTCCCGACGCGAAAATCATTGCCGTGCACATGGAAGCAGTGAACCACTGGACGTTATCGAAGGAAGAATTAAAGACATTCGCTGAAGACAGAGGCATTTCGGCAAACGTTTTGGTGCCGGACGATGGAGACATTTATCGTTATTAGATAAAGGGTGCAGGATTAACTTTACTGTTACCCGCTCACATGTGTTTGGAAATAAATGAACCCCTGCATACAGCCTGCAGGGTTTTTTTGTGACGAGAGGTTTCTGCGCCTCTCTAATGGTGAAAATATCTGCCAATCTGGTCTCCCCGGGCTTTTAATCCAGGGATTTTAGGGAATAAGCTTAATATTACAACAAGAGGAGTCGCCCAGCTCACTACATATGTATTTCCACTGCCCGCCCAACGTCTTGCTCTCTTCTGCTCCTTATAGGCATCGGCATTCATTTGAAGCTAACCCATCATTTAAAATTATTTATCCTGTTTGACACCTGCTCAGCAGGAAGTGGCCGGCACGAAGCAGAATCAAGCAGGAACCGGGAAAGGAGAATGATGCATGGATACCAGAAGGGTGATAGCTGTCCGGAAAAAAGTCCTCTCCCCCTCTTTCGATCACGTCCGCCGCTTCGTCCCTGCCGCAGCCGTTCTGTCCTTATTTGTGATCGGCGGATGTTCGTCAGAGGAAGAGAGTGAAAATGAAAGCGCGCCCCCGGAGGAGAATGCTCCCGAGGAAAACGAAGAAACGGAGGACGTTGCCGAGGCACCGGATGGGCCCTCCGACTACGGGGTGAGCGCCGGGCATCCGGAGGCGGTCGAAGCCGGCATGGAGGTGCTCGATAATGGCGGAAACGCAGCCGATGCCGCTGTCGCCGCCGCTTACGCGGTCTCGGTGGTCGAGCCGTTTGCTTCCGGGATCGGCGGAGGCGGGTCGGTGCTGATCCAGGAGCAGGGTGAAGCCCCGCAGGCGTATGATTACCGTGAAGTCGTGCCCGAGAGTGGCATCCCCTCCTCCGACATCGGCGTGCCCGGTTTTACCGCCGGCATGAACAAATTCCACGCTGACTACGGCACGGCGGAATGGGAGGAGCTGCTTGATCCTGCGGTCACGCTCGCCGACAGCTCGGAGGTCTCCGGGCTGCTGGCGGAGCAGCTCGAATCGGGAGAAAGCAGGCTTCCTGTGAGTGAACTGAGCCATTTCTATCCGGACGGCGAGCCCCTCGAAGCCGGCGCTACCGTGGAACAGGACGAACTCGCCGACACCCTGCGCGATATCCGTGATAATGGAAGCGATACTTTGTATGAAGGAGAGGCCGGGCAGTCGCTCGCGTCTCAAATCGAAGGCATTGATGCCGCTTCGCTTGAAGCGTTTGAGGTCAGCCAAAACGACCCGTCTGTGGGGACGTACGCGGGCTATGACATTATCGGCGCCGCCCCGCCTCTTCCCGGCATCAGCGTCATTCAGATGCTGCATATGCTTGAGGAAAAGAACAGCATGGAAGCAGGACGGGAAAGCACGGACTTTATCCACGACACCGCCATGTCCTGGAGACTCGCCTCCCAGTTTATTGAAACGGACTACGGCGATCCGAATTTTGTCGATGTGCCGGTGGATGAACTGACGGACCCGGCACGTAACGTGGAGCTGGCTGCGGAAATTTCCGATGACAGCATGATCTCCGAAGAGGAAGCCTCCTCCTACACAGGAGACCCCAACACGACCCACATTACGGTCGTGGACGAGGAAGGGACGTTTGTGTCGATGACCAATACGCTCACCAACTTCTGGGGCTCCGGAGAGTATGCCGACGGCTATTTTCTGAACAACCAGATGGACCGGTTCGACATTGGCGAAGGCAGCGTCAATGAACCGGAGCCGGGACGGCGCTCGGTGACGTGGTCGTCTCCGATGCTTGTGGCCAATGACGACGGGCCGGTGCTTGGCATCGGCAGCCCGGGCGGCGAACGGATTCCGATTATGCTCACGCAGGTGATTGCCGACTGGGCAGAGAACGATGCCAGCCTCGAGGAAGCTGTCGAAGCCCCGCGCTTTCATCTGGATGGTGACGAACTTGTGATGGAAGAGCCCCCTGAAACGGAGCAGCGCGAGGAGCTGCTTGCGATTGGGTACGAGGATATTCGTGAACAGCCGACGCCGCTCTACTTCGGGTCGATTCAGGCATTGGCCCTGGACCAGGAGACCGGGGAGCTGTCCGGGGCCAGAGATCCGAGGCGGGAAGCAGACTGGCAGAGCAATGCTCCGGAGTAAATACGGCCTGCCGGACTCCCGGCTCCTTCATTTATATCTGATTTCACCGCCCTTCAGGTTTTATCACAATCATTTCTGTTAATGATAAAAAAGGTATATATTTGTTAAAGAAAGGCGATTTTTCATCAATTCAAACCGCCAGTAAAAACGAAACAATCTAGGAGGCACCATATTGTATTTTAATGATTCAGTCAGGGACGATGAAAACAGGACTCCTTTCCCCGAGTGCTTTCTTACCGGCTCGGCCTTCAAGGTGGTTGATGGTTCATCCGATATAGAAATGAAAACGTATGGCGCCACCCAGCCGGCGGGAAAAGGGTTTCCCCAATCGGTCGCTTCCGGCGACCCCACCTCCTCTGGAATGATGCTTTGGACTAGAGTAGATCCTTCGTTAGAGGCAGGGGCCTCCGATACCGAGATCGGCGGAGAAGGCTTCGAGTGGCCGGACAAGCCGCACGACAAAAACAACTCTTCTTTCGCGGACCTCATCGACCAGGGAAAAGCTGTAATGTTTCAGGTAAGCACCCATCCGGATTTTTCTTTCGTAGAATTGAGAGGATTTTCCCCAGTATGGAAGGACCATGACCATGTGGTCCGCATGGATCTGGATGGACTGCTGCACCCTAATGAGGCCTACTATTACCGTTTTATCACCAGGAGCGGCCTGGTGAGCAACGTCGGCCGATGCCGTACGCTTCCGCCGGAGGGCAGTGACTGCCCCGCAGCCACCATCGGCTACGTGTCCTGCCAGGATTACACGAGCGGCTATTTCAACGCACTGGCTCACCTGGCGGACGAGCAGCTGGATTTCTTTTTGCACCTTGGGGATTACATCTACGAAGCCGCCGGAGAGGCCTCATACCAAACCGGCTTGGAAGCAAGGCAGATCACCCTTCCAAGCGGTGAAGACAAAGCGTTCACCCTGGAGGATTACCGCCACCTGTACAACGTGTACCGCACAGACCCCGATCTGCAAAAGCTGCACGAAAATCATGCCATGGTGGCCACCTGGGACGACCATGAATTTGCCAACGACGCCTACGCCCCGGCGGTCGCTCCGGATGACAGCCTGGAGCCTGACCCAAAGCGGCGCCATTCGGCGAACAGCGCCTGGCTGGAATATATGCCTTCGAGGGTATATGTCCCGTCCCGCTCATCATCCAGTAATGCCCTGAAGCTGTACCGGTCGATGACTATTGGCGATCTTGCTACGCTGTATATTACGGACGAGCGCGCTTACCGGGATGCTCATCCCTGCGGCGAACAGGAGCTGGAGCGCTATTTCACCGATGGCTGCGAAAACATTCACAGCCCCGACCGGTCCATGCTTGGCAGGGAGCAGAAGGATTGGTTTCTCGGTGAATTAAAAAATTCCAGCAGCTTCTGGAACATTTGGGCCAACCAGGTGCAAATCACCCAGCTGAAATTTTTGGGCAGGTACATTAATCTTGACGCCTGGGACGGGTTTGCACACGAACGGCAGGCTATCGCCCGGACAGTCATGAACGAAGGCATCCAGAATTTCCTTGCGCTGACAGGCGATTTTCATAGCTTTGAAGCGTCTTATCTGCAGGAGGACTACAGCCGGGACGGTCATAAATTCGGAGTGGAGTTGATGGTGGGGTCTGTGACGTCGAGCAACCTGAACGAAATGGTGCAGAAAAACCTGAATAACCTGTTCGACCACACGAGCCCCCTGCCTCAAAACGCGACGCTCGAAATCTTTCGCACCTTTCTGCCGGACGCGTTAAGCAAACGCATCATTCCGACAGAGTTTCTGTTTAAAGAGCTGCAGAATGCCATCAAAATTGAAAATCCGTGGATTGAATTATTCGACAGCACCTCCCACGGCTACGCCCTTTTGGAACTTTCGAAATCCAGGGCGCTCTGGACAGCCTATGCTGTGGACAGTATCGAAGAAAAGCAGGCGTCTAAATCCCTGCTGCTTCAATGCGAGATTCCGAACGGGGAAGCAGCAATTAACGTGAAAGAGAAAAACAGCCTTTTCGGCTAAGCATGCGGCCCGGTTTTACGAATAATGGTGACGCAAGTTCTCCCGGAGTGAATAAAGCCTGCCCGACTTCCGGCCCTTTATTTTCTGCCTGAGTTTCGTATATCCTCTATGAGGGTTCTTTGCCCTATCTTAGATCAGCATCCCAGTATAAGTTCCCTTTGCAGAAAGTAGGTTTTGTTATGATAACTCCCCAGGGCAGCACTCAGGGCCCACGCATAGACATACTCGATCAAATACGCGGCTTCGCCCTGTTTGCGATTTTTATCGTCAATATCTTCGGGCTGGCGTTAGCGGACCCGGCCAACCCAACCTGGCTGGGCAGCTCTATTCACACAGCCGTCGCCATCGTATTCGAGGACAGCGCCCGGCCGCTGTTTGCGATGATGTTTGGCATAAGCCTCGTACTTATTTACAGCCGGCTGTACGCGAAGGGCACAAATCCCTACCCTACCCTTGTCCGGCGGCTCGTGATACTGTTTTTCGTTGGAGGGCTGCACGGCTACTTTATATGGGCGGGTGACATTCTGCTTATGTACGCTTCCGCAGGACTTGTGCTGCTCACCTGTCTCCGGCTGCCAGCCAGCTGGCTGCTGGGACTGGCGTTCCTGTTCTGGCTCGGCTATTCCACCGGAGTCGACCTCCTGGATGGCTATACCTCTTTTCAGATGGACCCGGAGCAGTGGATGAAGGACGCCCTGCCGAAGGATCAAACGTATCCGACCGGCGTGGAATACCTGCTGATTGAATGGTCGACGATGATCGATCATCTCGGCTATTTCTTTTTTGGGATGTACGCGTACCGAAGCGGCATCTTTTCAAGAGCCCTGGACGATCGCGACCGTAAATGGCGGCTAGCCGTCCTCTTTCTCCTTGTTGGGCTTTTGGGAAAAGCCGCTTTGTACGCCGGAGCCGCCAGTCCGCTGGTCGCTCATCTTGATGATGTGTACGCATTTTTGGTGAGCTTAGGGGTGGGCCTCGGGCTGCTGTTAGCCGGCACGAGCCAAAAAAGCATCTCCATGTTTCTCATCCCGTTTACCGCCGTCGGGAAATTGACCTTTACCCATTACCTGCTGCAGTCGGTCATTTTCGTAAGCCTGTTCCGGGAGAGCGGCCGGACGTTTTTTAACGGCATGGGCATTTGGGACCCTCCGGGCTACGTGTTCGCACTATTCATTGGCCTGCTTGTATTTGCCGCCCAGCTGCTCGCCAGCCCGCTGTGGCTGAAATACTTTTACTACGGCCCGCTGGAGTGGGTATGGCGGATCGGAACGCACATGAAATGGGTGCCGATGATTCGGAAGCGGTCGTAAATGAGCTGGAAATTTGCTGTGCTCTTTTACAAATTCGAAATATATGAATAAAAGTAACCCCGACGCATTCCGGCGCCGGGGTTCCGTATATTGGTTATTTTCATTGTCTACGGGCGGGAAGCAATCCAAAACTAAAATCGAGCTATTTTTTAGACTAATAAGTATTAGTTTGTAATAATCTGAAATATGATTTTAATTAATTTATTAGCATTGAAAAGAAAAATAGCAAAAACAATAAAAGAACTACGACCAATGATATTAATAGCACCCAAGCAGAAATATATGTTCTTTACTACCGTTCATTCCATACCCTATACAAATTATCAAACCCACGATTATTGCTCCTATCAGTTCCAATAATTACTCTCTTCATATTCAACCATTCTCTAAATAAAACCCTTTTACAAAACTAAATAAATTAATCAATAAAATTAAAATGACTAAAAACACAGGAATTTTTGCTGGAACTTCTGTATTTTTAGCCAAACTCATACTTGAATTTTGCGCTCACGGTGAATCAAATGAAGATTTTAAATAGTTATAGGCAGGAAGATAATTCAAGCAATTAAACGAATACTCTCCTGACTCCGCTTTTCCTTTCACACGGGACATACTAATAAATAGGGCATCTTTTATTGCTTGACGGTTTGGTTCTTTAAAGAAGATATATTCATTTTCATAATTAGTACTTGGAGAATCCAAAACTAAAATAATGTTGGGAGTCTGCCATCCTTTATAACTATGGTAAGAACTTATTTTAAGTCGGCCGGTCCCTCCTTGGAACTTCCATTTTTCACTACGACGACGCTCTTGGTCTTTTTCTTTTTGTAAATCGTATACATGCGAAGTTTTTACACCTTTATCTTCAAAGTATTCTACGATTTCAGCGCCAGTGTTTTCGTTAGTAGTGAGAATTGTAATGTCTTCCCAATCATTGGATGGTCTTAATAAATCAACATGATAAGCAATTTGTTTTAATTTTTCTGTAGTTAATTTTGCATTGTAATTATGCCAAGAAGCCGATTCCGTCAAATTTAATTGTTCTTCCTCAGGCACTAGGATTTCGTCTTCTTTAATTTGTAACTGTTGGCGAATAGTATGAATTTTTTGGACCATCATATTAGGCACACGGTGAGTATATTTTAAATTTCCCGGTTTTCCTTTAAAACCAATATTTTTGATTTGATAAGAGTCTTCGATCCATACTCCATGCTCAAACAAGTCCTGGGCTTTATCATATACTATAAATATTTCGCCTTCCTCAGTGAAAAACTGTTTTAAAAAGTGAATCCATTCGCCTTTAAAGTCCTGACCCTCGTCAATTAAAATATAGTCATAATTAAAATGCTCTTTTTTTATATTTTCAGTTAAATATTGATTAATAGCATCTAGCCACTTATTAGTAAAATTTTCATTTGTTTCTTCAATATTTGTTTCTATTTCGTGTTCTGTCATAAATATTTTTAGAAAGTCATGAAAATGAATAATCGTTAAATCTTCTCGCAATTTTTTACGTTCGCCTTCATACTCGCCTCGACCAAATTGCTGACTGCACAGGTCTCTTAGGTAATGGCGCAGTGTGATATTAAACGTTAAAAGTAGTACTCGCTTATTATAATCGTTTTTTAAAGCATTTACCGCTTTCTCTGCCAGGACTAATGATTTTCCAGAGCCAGCAACCCCGCTCCATCTGCGTATCGAACCAGGTTTCACTTGTAAGGGAACCCTTTGGCTCCCATTTAATATGAATGGCTGGCTTCTTTCATAATTATAATCTGCATATTGTAAATGCATATATAATTCTTGGACTAACTCTCTTAAAAGAAATCCATTTCTGTTGAACTTTGAATTATTCATGAATAAAGGGTAGGTATGATCATTAGGGTTTAACCGGTTATTTGACTCATTGATGTAATCAGCATCTTTTCTCGTCCAAATCTTCGTATATCCCCTTTTATCATTGCAAAATTTTGAAGCTTCCGATTTTGAAGCTTCATGAAAATACACTACCGTATCTATACAACCATAGTAATTATGAAAATTTTCAGCCAAGTAAATACTATTAACTGCTTCAGATTTCAAAATCCATTTCTTATAATTTTCTACTTGATTTACTGGATCTTTTCGATGCCGGTGTCCATTTGTACCACGGATATAACCTCCATTTTCATAAATATCCAAGCCTAAATTCCAGTCTTTTACTTCTATAACGATTATTCCTCGCTCAGGATGCAGCAAAACAAAGTCTGGTTTCGCTGAATTTATATGTGGTTGCTCAAATATAGTCCATCCATCAAAGCGCGGGCTATTTTGAAAAATATTTAATAAATACTCTTCTCCATTTGTTCTCGGATCGTTTGGATTAAAATTCTCAATTACTTCAGCAGGCATAATTATTCCTCCAAAATTTATTTCTAAAGTTAAATAAATATTTATATTTTCATTCTTTCTTGGATATATTTTTCTCTCATATGATCATTATGTTGTTCAGAATAATAGTCAATCGCACTTTCGATTAATTTCTCATTTAATTTTTCCGGGTTTTCTAACAATTCTTCAAGCATGTGATGAATCATTGCATTCTCTCCGCCTAATTTGTAGCGCTCTAAAGCTTTAACATAATTACCGCTTCTTCGGTAATAAATTGCGCTCCCCGACCATTTTTTGATTTTATCAAAGTGTTTAACTTTATAAGCATTTATGGTCTCTTCCCAATCAATGTTCTGTTTATTTTCTTTAATACGGCTATATTTTTTCGCCATTTTTATAATTTGTTCATATTCACCGAGAGCGTCCCAGCATTCAATGGCTTCATGAAGCATATTTACACTTTCAAAAATTTCGGCCGCCTGCTCAAATTCGAATTCTTCTTTTGATAGATGTGCTGTACATACCCACATAAAATGTTGAATATCTGTATCTGGCTTAGCTTTTCGATAACAGTCTAATGCTTGTTCATATTTACCTTTTTCGAATAAATAATTACCCTGGGCTTTCCAGTCCTCTTCATTAAATTCGGTCTTGCCTTCTATATTTATTTCATTTTTTATTTCAAGATTTTCGCGTATATCATTTATGTCCCAAACTGTAGATGGAAGCTTTCCATCGTATATTTGACATTGATTTATCCCCCGCGTAATTGCTACATATAATAAACTTGCTTCATACCTGATAAACCTTTGTTGAATATTATCCAAATTGGTTACATTAATGTCTTTATCAATAATTCTTTTTATTCTTTTCCATCGCGATTCATAGTCATTCGATTCTTCATACATTTTCCATATGAATACTTTTTTAAATTCCAATCCTTTAGCTTCATTCACACTAAATATTAAGGGCTTGTCCAGATTATTTTGTTCTAAAAGGTGATGAAGTTCTTTTTTATGGCCTGTACCCCTGACCAACACTGCATCATAAGGACCAAAAGAGCTCATAAAATCAATAATTTTCGTTTCTTCTATATTTTCGTATAAAATAGGTTTGGAACCGAAATTATGGTACTCTTCGCTTTTTGTTTTATAACGAAATTCAGTGTATTTTGTCTGAAGCTGATTAACAGAATCAGCAAGAAGAGCAATAGTACCGCTATTACGATAATTTTTGGATAGTTTAACGATATCTTTTACCTTTGTGTTTAAATCATTGTGTAAGGCATTTTTTATATTTTCCCACCTGAAACCACTATAGTGAACAACCTGATGGTCGTCTCCCGTTAACATAAGTCGTTGGGGTTCATTATCTGCAAATTTAAATATTACTTTTAAATGAAGGGGCGTTAAATCCTGGATCTCATCTGCTATCACTAAATCATAAGTTTTTAAATCCTGAGCAAGTATTTCAAATAATAGATCCTGTTCATCTACCATATGATTGGCTTTTAATAGATCCTTATACCACTCATATATTTTGTAAGCTTCAGAACGTTTACTATAAAAATTTGGAGCTTCTTTCTCTGAGAGACTCATGTATTCGTCTAACGTGATATCTATTTTTCCATCAACAAGTCGCCTTTTCCAAACTCCCCGGAGTTCCTCCCACACCATAAGAGCCGGGAATTCTTTTTCCTTGTTACTTCCTCTGGCAAATTTTTTATATTCATGAATAAGACGATTTTGAGTCGAAACCGCCTGATACTCGTCCAATTTGTATTTTTTCAGTACATCATCAAAAGTCATGAATGTGGTGTTTTCCATAAAAGTGCTTTCGTCATCTAATCCGTAAACCAGTTTTTGAAACTGCAGTTTAGCTTCTTCACATAATTCGCGACTATACGTTATATACAGCTTTTGAAGCTCAGGCCGTACTAATAACTTGTATATCGCAATAGTAGTCTTCCCACTCCCTGCAGTTCCTGACATTAAAACCGGCAACGGGGTTTCTAATACTTCTTGTTGTTCTTTATGAAGAGCGAGTTTTAATTCCCACATTTCTTCTGTTCCCAAATCGTTCGTTTTCATCAGCCTTATAATTGTGTCTTCATCTACTTCATACTTTTTCAAATTAATAAATTCATTATGATGCATTGGCTGGTTCCAGTATTTTTTTGTATTTACTACTAAATCCTCCACGTTCTCTTCTTCAGCTTCTTCGAGTTCATAATGACTCACTTCATAATTTTCATTCAAAATAGTTCGGGCAGTACGTATTACATCATCATGTTGGAGAGCTAAGTGAAAAATTACTAGGGCACTTTTTTCATCCTTAGTCGGATAAAAAGAAAACAGCATACGCTTTGCCTCGTCTATACGAGCTTCAAATACAAGACGATCACTGCTCAAAGCTTTTAACTTTTTCACTCTTGTGCCGTTTTGCCATTGTCCTGCTTCAAGCGATTTAATACGTTTATTAATCTGTTCTAATTCTTCTGTATTTTTTTTATTCAATTCTTTTTTTGCTGTCTCTGCCAAAAAAACTTCAAACATACAATCACCTCTTATTGCAAAATTATTAAACAGGACAAATAAAAATTTTTATAAATCATGTCCTTTTTCCTACTTATATCGTAATAAATTCCTGTTTTTTTACATTTAAAGAATAAATTTTAGTTAAAAAGTATCGTATTAAATGGGCTCAACACCAAAATATGTTCTTGACCCTTCAATACTGCACCCGCTTGTCGTTACACTCTAAAAGCAGGCGTTGTT
>NZ_JBQOJB010000027.1:0-20801 GCF_054971365.1 Marinococcus salis
GTACCGTAGCTACGGGGATTCTGTCTCTTTTTTATCGTTAATGGAAATAATTGTTAGTAAACCCGCAACAAAAGAGTTTTTTAAGTATTGACCGTTTGAATGCAAACACAAAGGGAATGGAAGGATTGTATTACTACAGAAGGGGGACTTACTAATTATGGAAGCAGATCGAAATCGTTGGTTGATGGCGTTATCAGCCGTAGCGATTCATTTGTCGATCGGTTCGGTATATGCGTACAGTGTCTACCAAAATCCGCTGAATGAATCACTTGGCTGGAACATTTCCGACGTAACACTCGCATTTACAATTGCAATTTTCTTCTTGGGGATGTCGGCCGCTTCACTAGGGTTTTTTGTGGAAAAATACGGGCCGAGGATCTCAGCTGCTATTGCAGCCGTGCTGTTTGGCGCCGGAACGATGGGGGCCGGACTTGCGGTCCAGCTTGAAAGTTTGCCATTATTTATTGGTTCTTATGGTGTTCTTGGCGGCATTGGTCTTGGTATCGGGTACATATCCCCGGTTTCTACGCTCGTTATGTGGTTTCCGGACCGCAGAGGGATGGCTACCGGCATGGCAGTTATGGGATTTGGCGCGGGGGCGCTGATTACAAGTCCCGTAGCAGAATGGCTGATGAACGCTGTGTCAATCCCGGGAGCGTTCTACATTCTGGGCGCTTCGTACTTCGTTCTTATGCTTGCGGGGGCAAGCTACATGAAGAAGCCGCCGAAGGACTGGATGCCTAAGGGCTACAAGAAGGAAGATTTGCAAACGAACCAAAAAGGCGGAGACCTGGCACAGCTTTCAGCGAAACAGGCTCTTCGGACGATGCGTTTTTACCTGCTCTGGCTCGTAATGTTTATTAACATTTCTTCAGGCATTATGCTCCTTGCGGTGGCGTCAAATATGACCCAGTCCATTACCGGCACCAGCGCTGCAGTAGCCGCTACCGTCGTCGGCGTGATGGGATTTTTCAATGGAGGTGGACGGATTGTCTGGGCATCGCTCTCGGACTATTTAGGTAGAACGAATACGTTCACGTTATTTTTTCTTATTCAGATTGTTGCCTTTTTCCTCCTTCCGTTAACGACTAACGTGGTGTTGCTTGCGATTCTTTTGTTTATTATTATTACCTGCTATGGCGGAGGCTTTGCCTGTCTGCCAGCGTATATCGGCGACTTATTCGGTACGAGACAGCTCGGAGCTATCCACGGTTTTCTTTTAACGGCCTGGGCGCTTGCCGGGGTTGCGGGGCCGACTGCCGTTTCAAGCATCGTATCGGCTACAGGAAGCTACACACTCTCATTCTATCTGTTTAACATTCTTCTGGTGGTTGCTTTAGCCGCTATGATTGTCATGAGATTTAATATTAAAAAGATTAGAAAAAATAAAGAAAATGAAAGCACAGAAGCGGCAAAAGCTTAAAATAAAGACCCCCTTTTCTCTTTCATAAAGAGAAAAGGGGGTCTTTAGTGTTACGGAAGCTCGTTGCCGGCTGATTGATACAGGTCATACCACTCTTCACGCGTCAAATTAATCTCAGACGCCTCGATAATACCGGAGAGCCGTTCAGGGTTCATCGTGCCTACAATTGTTTGAATGCGGGCCGGGTGCCGGAGGATCCATGCGGCTGCCACTGCCGATTCTGTAATACGGTAACGGCCGGCCAGCTCGCTTAGTTTTTTGTTTAGTTCCGGAAACTTGTCATTTCCGACAAACACGCCTTCCATCATGCCATACTGGAACGGGGACCACGCCTGGACGGTCATATTGTTCAGCTGGCTGTATTCAAGCAGCCCGCCTTCCCGCATCACGGCCGCCTCATTTTTCATATTTACATTCAATCCCTGGTCGATCATAAGAGAGTGCATCAGACCGAACTGCAGCTGATTGGCTATTAAATCCTGTTTTACATGCTGCTTCAAGAGTTCGATCTGCATTGGATGCTGGTTGCTGACACCAAAATGCCGAACCTTGCCGGAAGTGTAAAGGCTGTCAAATGCTTCAGCTACTTCTTTGGGCTCCATGAGTGCGTCGGGACGGTGAAGAAGAAGGACATCCAGATAATCCGTTTGAAGCCGCTGCAGGCTTTCATCAACTGTTTTTAAAATGTGGGATTTGGAAAAATCGAAGGAGTTCCCGCGAATACCTGCCTTAGACTGAAGAATCACTTTCTCGCGCAGGTCATCATTCATCCCCGCTGCTGTGGCGAAAATTTCTTCGGAATCCCCGCCACCGTAGATGTCGGCGTGGTCAAAAAAGTTCACCCCGGCATCAAGAGCGGTTCGGAAAACTTTTTCAGCACCGCTTACGGAAAGTTCATTCATTCGCATACATCCGAGCGCTATGTTGGATACGTGGAGAGAACTGCTGCCTAACTGTATTTGATTCATCTGGGCACCTCTTTTTTTCAGGATAAGACTAGTGTAACATGATGGATGTGTGTCAGTCATGATAGCGCTGTCAAAAATCTGGAAAGTGACTTTTGAACATAAATATGGTAATTTGTAGAAAAACGTTAAAGGGTGTCAGACATGAAACGAAAAACGATAAACAGTTATTTTATTCTATTCTGGCTTATCATCGGTATATGGAATATCGGCCTTGGGGTTATCGTCACTCTCGTGCTGCAAAGCTATATATGGGCGCTCATTCATATCCTGGCCGGAGTCCTCTGTTTAATCGTAATGGAAGCTGTGCGCCGTGGAAAATTACAGCTTAAACAGGAAAAAGAAAAACATCTGCATGAGAGCGATCAGTAGTTTGATTCCCCTGGAATCAAAATTGTAATAATTTGATGATTACCCTGGAGACTTTTCGGAAATAGACTATTAATGATAAACAAAGGGGTGAACATTATATTACAGACCAGAGGGGCAAAAACAATTAAAAGTATTATCCAGGACAATGAAAAGCCGCTTACTAATAAAGATGTCGCCGCCATATTAAAAGATAAAAACAGCATTGACAGCTCTTTTGCTTTAAAAACTATTGATTCGATGGTGGGTAATGGGCAGTTAATGCTTATCCGATATGTTGACGCCGGGGTGTATGTAGTAGAGGTAAAATAATTTATGTTAACTGTTTTATGAACAGTTAACATTATCTCTTTTTTAATAGAATATCTGTACATAATTTTCCTGTTACGAAAACAGGAGCCTTGTAACCTGAAGAATAGAGAATTACTTTAGAGAAGAGGGTGATGGCAATGAGTTTCGAAGATGAGTTCGTAGCTAAAGCAAAAGAATATTTAGAAGAAGATAAAGATGCAAACATTATGAACGAAGTAAACTGGGAAATTGCCAAATACTTTAATAATTTGAACAAAGAAATTGGTGAAGTGAAAAACGATTCGTTCAGCAGCTACGGTTCTAAGCACCGCAGCTATATGACCATTGATAACCGTGAAGTGATTTTTGAAACGATTACAGAGGACGGCAATTATTACATTCAGGTTACGCAGGGGACAGACGACAGCAGCAATGAGCTGGATGTTATATATGTGCAGGAAGGTAGAATGTACAGCAGGGAAGAAGATAAAGAATTTGATATGGATATCGTCCGGAATCATCTTAAGAATACATTCGGTGACATACTCGGACTTTAGAAAAAGCGCCCGCCGCGGCGCTTTTTTATTTAGGAAAATTATTAACTAATTCTGAAAGAAATAAGTTCTGATTTTTCCTTAATGGGTATATTGTCATTAAGGGGGTATACGCCATGGGGGTTGTTTATATCGAGCGGCATATTCGCCAGGTGCAGGTAATTATTTGTAGTGAAGGACACATGCTGCATTGCCTTGTATGGCCGGGGGAAGGGGGATGGGTAGCTGATATACACTCCATGCAGAACAGCGGTTTTCATCCGACGTTTGAGCGGGTCTATTTTCCCGAGAATGAAGAGATCATACAGCTCGGAAGACATATATACGTTCTGCGGTAAAAAGGCAGAAGCGTGAAGCTTTCTGCCTTTGGGCTGTGCTAAAGAGTATTTGGGTCCGTGTAACCGATAGGCCCCCGGGATTCGGAATGCTCCACTACGGTGAGAATAAACCGCATGGGGATAAAGACGGTCCGGCTGCCGCCAGAGCCTCTCCCGGCTTTTTCTTGATAAAAATAAACGCCAGCTTCTTCAATACCGCAGTTATCGGCTGATACTACAGCTTTAACGTAGCTTGAATGCTCCTCGAACGTCCCTTCGCTTTGGAATCCGTTTAAGTCAAAAAGTGGAATGGCAGAAGGCTCAAAGTAAACCTCAATGAAATTCGAGCTGTCTACTGATGAACTCATGGATAACCCTCCTTTCAGTAGTTATTTACCATAATATACCCTGAAAAGAATTAATAAAAGTAGAGAATGCTAAAGGGTTGAAGGATGAATATACATCAACATACAGTTTTTTATTGCTGTAGGGAATATGGGTTAGGAGAGGAGATACGAGAAAATGCAGCTTAAAATTAAGAAGGGGGCTCCCCAATAACAATAAAAAAGCAGAAGCCTGCGGCTCCTGCTGAGGTTTATTATATATGATGGTGTCCCGTACTGGGCTCGAACCAGTGACCTCCACCCTGTCAATGCCAATCTCAGGTTTTTTGCTGTTTCCTTTAGTATCTTTAAGTGCTTTTATATCAGGAGGTACAGGAGTTTTCGTTTCTGTCTGTATCTCCTGATTTCTTTTTGTTATTATAAGTTCGTGACCAAAATGTGACCAAAAATAAAGGTGGAAGAAGCATTTGTACATCTCAGTTTGGTGCTTTAAGAGTTTAGAATTTCACACCCGCTTGTATCAAAATATCTAAGTAAACTATTTTGACTTTTTGCATCACATGTGAGTAATAAGAAGAAGCTAGAATAAAACTTGTCTGATTCAAAGCTTCCCAAAAACATTTGATTCTATCAAGTCTTAAACTTACATCATCTGTGTGTTCTTGCGCATTGCTAAACTGGGTTTTTAATAATTGAAGTGGAATTACAATGTTTAGTTCACATTGCAAATAAGAATAATCATCAGAAATGTTTTTGGCTATCAAGCCCTTATAATACTCAATGCCCCATTCTTCTTCAACTCCTAAATTCGAGTAATCCCATCTTAATTTTTTCTCTCTAAACTGAGAGAAGAATCGCTTTCTATCCTCTTCGTTAGAAATTAATATTTCGAAGATTTCAAAGCCTTGCACGATTTGAGCTATATCTGAGTTTTTATCAATATGATCCATGTAATCCATAAAAGTAACACTCCTTCCAAATTTTAGTTCATTTTAATTATATACCTAACAAAGTAAACATGCTTTACTAATTTTTCTAGTGCGCATACTGAATATATAGAATATTTGGGGCCAACGCAGTCTCCCTATGAGCTGCGTTTTTTATTATAATAGAAGAGTGCCCAAGTGAATTTTACAAGGTGATAGCGGTGAGGGTACCCGCTTTTACTTATTCTTGTGGGCTCTGGTGTATGCGAAGTGCACTTTTGGAACTAGAGCGTTTTAGCTATCAAAAAGGTATTTATAACTGGTATAGCAAGGTTTTGAGATAGAAGGGCGGAAAAAGGACAAATTCGGCTTTCGATAATACACCCGTATTTGCTAAAAAACCACCAGGGGATTAAAAATAATAAAAAAATGTGGAGGCAGCAATGAAAGTTCATGAAACAAACAGCGACTGGACAGGAGTACAGACACTTTCATATGGCTTAACCACCATTGAATATGTGCTGCTACTCCAAAAGCGTCGAGATATTAAGATATCGGTAGACTTGGTGAACGGCGTGGAGGTTCATGCGCCTGAAGAAGTGAAACAGCATGTGCTGATTGAGACTTTAAAGCAAAAAGCGCCGTGGATTGCCCGCAAACAGAAAGAGCTTGTGGAAGTTCAACAACCTTCCGTTTCCAGAGAATTTGTGAGCGGAGAGAAGTTTCCGTATCTCGGCAGGCAGTACCGCCTGAAAGTTAACCGCCTCGATCGTCAGGGTGTACATCTGGGCCTTTACCAAGGGCGGTTTGTAGCTATAGTGCCGAGCAATTGGGGCCAGCAAAAGGTAGAAGAGGGACTGCAAGCCCAGTTTGAGCAGTGGTATCGAACGCATGCCCAGCGAAAGGTAGAAGAGCGTGCAGTATATTACCAGAATCTAATGGGTGTTAATCCCGCCTCAGTACGCGTACGGACGCAGCACAAGCGTTGGGGTACCTGCACTACGGATGGACATATTTACATCAACTGGAGGCTCGTGATGGCCCCTGGACGGGTGTTGGACTATGTGGTAGTGCATGAACTGGCTCATCTGAAAGTGCCTGAACACAATCAGCATTTCTGGCGCAAGGTCAGGGCGGTTATGCCTGAATATGAAAAACGAAAAGAGTGGCTGCGGGTTCATGGCCAATCGCTCACAAGAGTGGTTTAAAGTGGATTGAAATTTAATACTTTATTAACATCGGTGTGGTGATCCACTGCGCCGAACCCCAGGAAGTGCTCGCCCGCGGGATAGAGGAAATGAACGTGCACGGCGGTATCACGTTCTGTAGCCACCTCGACCGCTGCGGTGGGGACATGCAGGCAAGGTTCTACAAACTGCACCTATGTTGATGGGTGACGCCTGTCAGGCCTGAGATTTGGTGCCAAGCATGCCGCATATGCACCTGAGGGCAAGTGACGGTCCGTTTTATACCACATACCGAACGATGGCGCATATGGAAAAAAACCAATCGCCTGGCCGAGCAGCTAAAGGCCTATTAGAAACAAAAAAAGAAGCAAACATAAAAGAGCCCTGAGGCGGGCTCTTTTTTTTGGTTACAGGGGAAGTTATTGGTCTCCCGAGCTTTCCACGAGCTGCATGTAGCGCAGCAGGTCACTGTTGCCTTCCTGCACAGGATCCATGAACTCGTCATAGAGGGAGTTCTGGGTGTCCAGCGTTGCGAATGTTTCGCTGTCATACAGAATCGTGATGTAGTACGATTCGTCAGGCTGCATCGAGTCTTCGCCAAAGCTCATATCCACCCACGATTCCATGTAAATATAGTTGCCGTCCGCGGAGGTTTCCCAGGTGGTTTCGTCGAACGGAGCATAGGTGATGTAGTCCGTATGCAGGTCACTCATAATAATCGTGTATTTGTCATAGGCTTCTTCCAGGGAATTGCTCTGAGTCAGGTCAAAACGCTCGCCTTCCAGGTTCTCTTGATATAGAACATCGTCGGTGAGCAGCTGCCCGAGGGCTTCACTATAAACCGCGTGCATGTACTCCGCTTCACCGCCTTCGCCTTCGGTATATTCCACATAGCTGTCGCACTCTTCTTTGGAGAGCACTTCTTCGCAGTTATCCGCGACCTTCGGTTCATTAGGCCCGAGTTCTTCCTTCGCTGCGGCAATCGCCTCCGCTTCAGCTTGCGCATATTCGTCTTCTGGAAGTTCCGTAAATATTTTCACATCATCCCCCGTGGTTTCCTGGACCATCTCGGTCGTGACCTCCCAGGGTTCGGGTTCTGACTCGATTTCTGGCTCGGAATCGGTTTCTTGTTCCATTACCTCGTTGACATTATCCTGGCTTAACCCTTTGCCGCTGCTTTCTGCAGGGGCCGCCTCTTTCTCGTTTGAGTTAGGAGCCTCCGTATCCTGTCCACAGCCTGCCAGGATCAAGAGTCCTGCTGTCATCATCATCGTTATCCATCGTTTCATCCTATCCTCTCCCTATGTGTTTATACGCAAGACCTACGAATGAGTTAACTTCATTTTATTGGAAAGTTTGGGGGAAATCCATCTTTTTTTGAGAAGGATGTGCTACTATTAAGGCAACGTTACTATTGGTCCAGTGGGAAATCGCGAGTATAAAGGGGGAGGCGTCATATGAATTGGAAGCATTATGCAGGCATTGCGGGGATTTTGTATTTTTTTCTGTTCAGTTCGAGCTGTGGCATGCTGAACAACATTGGAGGGAGTGTGCCCGACGGCATGACTCAGGAGGAGTATGATCATGCGCTCGCCTGGTACGAACATTACCGAGCGGTGGTGCTGGACGAAGACAGCGGACTGATCTACTCCGCTGACTCCTTGGAGCCCGCCAAGGAGCATATGGGGTGGATGGACGACCAGCGGAAAGCGGAAACTTTAAGTGACAAAGGGTACGATACCGTCAATGCCCTTCAGACCATCGGCCTGAATGTGATAATGGCCAGCGACGAAATGGATGGTCGCTATAGGGAAGTGGATCTGGACAACATGGCGGACGCCGAGTGGACGGTGATTGAAACCCTGGAGCTCGACATGGAACCTGTAGCCTATGAAATTGGGATGTACTAAAAACGAGAAAGAGCCCACCGAAGGGCTCTTTCTCGTTTTTAGTATCCGTTCTTTTTGTAGTGCACTTCAGCAAGCTGAATCACCTGATGGGCGATTGGCTCCACCTTGTCTTTTGGGCAGTTGCTTGCCCGCAGCTGCCGCTTGATGGATTTTCGCATCGCTCGTTTAGGTTCTTCCTTGAACGTCCAGTCGATCACCGCTTCCTGCTTGATAAGGTCCAGAATAATGGACGTCAGCTCTTTGACGCTTTCTTCGTCGTGGTCCGCCATTTCCTGACTTAACAGCTGGAAAAATGGATACTCGTGCGACTGAAAGCCGTGGCTTTCGCTTTCTTTCGCGAAGTCCATCATCTGCTGGCGCATCTCTTTTAGTTCCTGCAAGTGTTCTTCAATAGTCAACTGGCGCTCGCGCCGCCGATCAATCAGCTCTTCGATTTTCTCCCGCAGAGATGTATACATCACGGGATTTTCATCCATCTTTACCCGTATTTCGTGTTTCAGGGCGTGTTCCATTTCCGCTGCTTTTGCTTCGGGCTTTTTGATGGCATCAAGCTTCTGGTTATAGCGGTCCGACAGAAGGTTGACAGGTTCGTACAATACGCTCGGCGTGGTGGCGACTACGTGCTCCTCGATCAGCTGACGTACTTTTTCGCCGCAGTCTGAAATATCCAAGCCTTCTTCCTCGTGGTATCTGGATTTCGCCATCTGGCTAATTTTGCCGAGCCAGCGCAGGTCTTCCATGTACGATTTAGCGCTTGTGCTTGGAATAACCATATTCATGCTTTCGGCAAACTTTTTAAAGGCCGTGTCAAATTCATTGCGCACGTCTTCAGGGTCCAGCACAGCCAGACAGGCATCAGCATCGTCTCGGGGGCAGTAATCAAAATACTGCATGGCCTGACGATGTCTCATCTCAAGGCGGGGTAGTTCGTTTTCCACATGCGTAAGGGCGTCTTTGACGTCTTCCTCATGGAAAATACCGAGCGCTTCTTCCAGAAAGCGGGACACCCCGTAGTAGTCCACCAACAGTCCGTACGTTTTCTTGGCGTACGTACGGTTGGTGCGGGCAATCGCCTGAAGCAGGTTGTGCTCCTTGAGCGGTTTGTCGAGGTACATTACCTGTTCGATTGGGGCGTCGAAGCCCGTTAAAAGCTTGTCGCAAACAATCAGAAAGGAGAGCGGGTCCTCGTTCATCGGCTTTTTAAACCGATCGATGACGGTCCGCTCCTGTTCTTTGGTTAAATGATGCCTGCGCATCGGTTCGTCGTCATTGTGTCCGCTTGAAATAATTACCTTGGATTCGATATCTGTAAGTTCATCCAGCAGTTCTTTATAGCGTACAGCTGCCTCCCGCGAAACCGCCACAATCTGGCCTTTAAACCCATCGGGCTGAATGTGGGACTCGTAGTGATTAATAATATCAAGGGCCACCTGGCGGAGACGGGGCTTGGCAGCAGTTACCGCTTCTTCGGTAGCATACTTTTGCTTAATACGTTCGCGGTCTTCTGTGGAATACTCACGGAAAAAACGCTCAAACAAATCATCGATGGTTCCACCCTGAATATGCAGGTTCACCATGCGGGACTCGTAAAAGATCGGGACGGTGGCGCCGTCTTCGACCGCCTGTTCGATCGTGTACGTATCAATGTAAGGGCCGAAAGTGCGCGGTGTACTTTTGTCGTTTTTGTCGATCGGTGTCCCCGTAAAGCCGATATAGGTGGCGTTAGGAAGTGCGGTGCGCATATTCATCGCGAGCGAGCTATACTGGGAACGGTGGCTTTCGTCCACCATTACGATCACGTTCTCGGACGTGGACAGTACAGGATAGTCGGCTTCGCCTTCGGCAGTTTGAAACTTCTGTACAAGCGTCATAACTGTAGCACCAGGGCCCTGTTGAAGCAGGTGCTTTAGTTCAGAAACGGACTCCGCCTGGCTCGGGTTCGGGAATCCGCAGCGTCGAAACGTATTGGTGATCTGGTTATCGAGGTCCTGGCGGTCGGTTACAATCATCATCACAGGGTTGCCGAGCTCTCGGAGGCGCCGCAGCTTGGTGGCAAGAAACACCATGCTCAGGCTCTTGCCCGAGCCTTGAGTGGCCCAGATGACGCCACCGCGTTCCTGTGGATGCTTACCGTTTAGAATGCGTTCGACCGCTTTGTGGACTGCACGGTACTGCTGATAACGTCCCATCTTTTTAATCACGCGTCCGTCTTCGGGTTCGTAGACGATGAAATTCTGGATCAGGTCAAACAGCCGCTCTTTACGCAGCATTCCTTCGATCAGAATGTCCTGCTGAGTGGCGTTCGGGCCCAGGTCTTCAACACGTAGCGGGTACGGTTCTTTCCATGCGCTGTAATGGGCAAGCTTGGCGCCGATGGTGCCCGTTTTAGCCTGGTCCTTGCTGGTCGCGATCAAAAACTGGTTGTAGTAAAAGAGCGATTCGGTCTGTTCCTGGTAGCGGGTTAACTGCTTTACCCCCTGATGGATCTGCTGGTCGGGGGCGAGCATCGGGCTCTTGCATTCAATGGCGACGAGCGGCAGCCCGTTCACAAAAATCATCAGGTCGGGACGATTAGTTTTATGTTCAGCGCCTGTGACCGAAAACTGATCCACGACGAGAAATTCATTGTTGTCGATCGTATCAAAATCGATCAGGTGCACCGTCTGGCTCTTGCGCCCCTGACCTATGTCCTGGTAGACGGACAACTTCTCCATTAGCATCTCGGTGAAGGCCTGATTGGCTTCCATAAGACTGGCCGCTTCAATATGCGTGACGGTTCGTACCACGCGGTGAACGTTGTTGTCATCAATCCAAGGGTTGAGCCGCTTAATGGCACGGGCAAGCCGCTTGCGGAGCACTACTTCCATACGGGTCCCGCGCTCCTCGTCCAGCGCAGCACCTGACACATGGGTATAGCCGAGCTGCTGGAGGTGGGTGAGGGCACGCTTTTCGACAAGCTGTTCTTCGTTCCACTCCGTTGAAGTACTCATTGGGAAATCACCTCGTTTTCATCCACTGGGACACGGACTTTGCCTGTTAAGAGTTGTTGCATAAGGCCCCTTTTTAAATCATTTAATAGATTTAGATGGGTGTTTTCATTTTCGATTTTCAAGCTTATCGAGCTTAAAGTTGAAGCAATATTTTGTTGCTCTACTTTAGATTTTGGAATAGCTATTTTTAAATTTTTTAAACTTTTCTTTGTAATATGAGGTTGAGCACTGCCCACTTGATACTTTTGGATATACTTTTTAAGTACTTTTCCACGCAATAAATTTATCCAAAAATCGTAATTTAAATTTTCTTTCTTTGATCGTAAAATTAACATTGCTGAATTGATCCTCATGTCTGAATAAGGTATATCATTGCTGTAAAAAGCAATATTGCCTATTGTCCCACGCGAGGTCATTACTATATCTTTTTTTAGAAGTTTTCCATTGTTTAATTCATTATCTTTTTGCTTCGATATAAATTTTTTTGTATTGAAGGAAAATCCAGATTTAGTGACATTCTTAGTATCTAAAAATAGGCAATGGCCATCATCAAAAAAATCATTTTCATGGGGATAGTTCTGGCCTCTGTCACCATCTATTGCTTCGAACACATCACCAACAGTAATTAACTCCCAATCCCTTGGTACTTCTCCAACTTCTGTCTGCTTAAATTCCGTATGCCCGATGCCCCTGGTGAGCAGCTGTTGCATGAGCCCCCGCTTCACGTGTTCTGTCTGCTCGATGATCTGTTCGGTTTTATCGATCGCGTCATCCACGGAGGACAAAATAGCGGCGATTTTTTGTTGCTCTTTAATAGACGGATACGCAATAGGCAATTTTCTTAATTCCTTTTGATTTAACTTGCCACGAGTACCTCCATTAATAAAAGGAAGTATATTTTTGTGAACTAAATTATAATATATCCAATCAAATACTTCAGTTTCTAGAGGTTTTAAAATATGAGCGTGATTATTTACCCAACTTTTTCCTTCTACTCTGTAAGCAATTGACCTGGTGGTATATTCTGAAAAATGTCCTCCATCTTCAGCCATCAGTATTAATGGTATTGCAAATAGATAATCATTGATGTAGTCAAGAACTCCGTTGGCTCCATAATACGGGATGTTTCCCTGCATATTTTCTCTTGTTGGTTTATTTAACGGAACCCTTTTAGAATCCAATATATCGCACAGATCTTCAACATTTTTAACATCCCAGTCTAAAGGTAATTCACCTAGAGAAGTCATTTTATAATTTGAATTATTCAAGATACTCTAACTCCTTTAAAAAAAAGTACATTTTTTCCTCTATTTCTTCACGCTCTTTTTCTAGTTTCTTGAGATCAGCTAGAGTCACTTGTATATCAATTTTTTCCTCTTCCTCAGTTGTATCAATATAGCGTGCGACATTTAGGTTATACTCATTTTCCACGATTTCCTCCATATCCACCACTCGGCAGTACTTTTCCTGGGCCTCCCACGCATCGTAAGCGGTCACGATTTTTTGAATGTCCTCGTCCCGAAGCAAATTTTGATTTCTACCTTCCTGATAGTCCTTGGAGCCATCGAGAATAAAGACCTTGTTTTTCTGATGCTCTGCTTTGTTACGGTTTAGTAGTAAGAGAGCTGCAGGAATTCCTGCCCCGTAAAATAAGTTCGATGGCAGGCCGATGACCGCTTCCACTATATCCTCTTTAAGCAGTCCTTCCCGAATTTTTCCCTCCGCTCCGCCGCGAAAGAGCACCCCGTGCGGCATCACGACACCCGCTTTACCGTTCTGATTTAGGGTGGCAGCCATGTGCTGAACAAAAGCAAAGTCGCCCGCGTTTTTCGGCGGCAGCCCAAAGCGGAAACGGTTGTGGTCGTCAGCTTCCGCTTCTTCGCGGCCCCAATTTTTCAACGAAAACGGCGGATTGGCGATCACGCGGTCATACAGCTGCAATTCATTGTTTTCCCCCGTGAGCTTGGGCTCGCGGATTGTATCGCCGCGCTCGATACGGTGGTCATGCAGCCCGTGCAAAAGCAGATTCATTTTACAGATGGCCCAGGTGCCAAGGTTGCGTTCCTGCCCGTGAAGCGTCAGGTTGCGAGCGTTGCCGCCCTGTTCCTTGATGTAGTCCACTGACTGCACCAGCATGCCGCCAGAGCCCGCGGTTGGGTCACAGACGCGCATGCCTTCTTCAGGCTTGATCAGGTTTACAAGCAGCGACACGACTTTGCTGGGGGTGTAGAACTCTCCGCCTTTTTTGCCCGCGTCGTCGGCAAACTGTTTGATCAGATACTCATACGCGCGTCCGAGCATGTCAGGCTCCGATAGGTTTGCGTTGGACAGGTCGATAAGGGAGAAGTGCTGAATCAGCTGCATCAGAGTGCTGTCGGGCAGCTTGTCTTTATCGTTAAAGTCGATGGTAGCAAGCACGCCGTTCAAAACAGGGTTTTCTTCTTCGAGTGCCTCAAATGCTTTGTTGATCGTGTTACCGATGTCCTGGGATTGGGCCTGAATATGGGCCCAGCGTGCGCGCTCGGGGACGAAGAACTGGTGCTCATCTCGGTCATACCAGCCGTAGTCGTCGCCTTCTTCCCGTTCGATTGCGCGTGCGGTTTCCACGAACACGTCATCTAGCCGCTTTAAAAACAGCAGGCCGAAAATGTAGTTTTTGTAGTCGGAGGAGTCGATCGTTCCCCGCAGAATATTGGCAGATTCCCATAGGTGGGCTTCGAGTTGCTGGAGCGTTAATTTACTCATGGTTTGTTCCCTCGCTTTATGTAGTAGGTTCCTCTTAACTATATCAAACTTCCCAGAACGAAGGCATCCAAAAAACGGAATTTTCCTATAGGGAGAAAAAATTGATGTATTTTACAAGGGGGTAGATATGTATAGGTGCTCTGATTAAATTGGTGGAATGAGCCCACCCCTCCTATCGCATGATCAGCATTTCAAAGAAATAGGAGGAATAGGATGAGAAGTCGATTACAACAGACACACAAAAAATAGAAAGGATGAAGAGCAGTACAAATAAACATGGGTACGAGAATGCTGCTGATGAGAAAGAGGTCAATACGACAACTGGGATTACACAAAGGTCACCGCAGGGGGGACCTTATAACGATTTGGGAACGTATGAAAATGCTCAGGTTCGGGCTTGTGTCAAAGAACGATCCGAATTCCTGCAACGTCTCATTACCCATGAACTCAATAACTTGGCACGGACTCTGTATGGCGTTGTCCAAGAGGTGCTGATGAAAGGTGATACCACGACGTCCAATCTATTATGCAAAACTATATCCTCAAGCTCGTCAGTTACCTGTGTGACTATGCCGATAACGTCCTGTTCGTACTCCGTGGTGCAGCCTAGCGATATGGGCCAGCAATCGAGTATGTGTCCTATATAAGCAGAGGCTGCACCTGGGAAGACATTTTATGATGGCCTGGGAGAAAACCTGAAAGCTGTGTCTCGTTCCGCACTGGCCATGGCCAGTGATGCCCATTGTCTGTGATGACAGTGGAGGGTTGCTCATCGTAGGGGGAGGACAGACGGGGTTTCCATGGCGGAAGAAGAGTGGTCTACTCGCGATCGCTCTGGTGGAAGCGGTTATCCGTTGGAGGGTGATCTCTTCGTCGGTGGGCTGTGAACCTTCCGTCGGCGTGCCTTGAGCGGGAGACCCGTGGCTGATCAGCGGAGAGGACGTATCGACTTATTGCGTGTGAGAGGAACCCGTGGACTGGAAGGAGAGACGTATTCGTTGGCCGACTGTTTTCGTGACGCAGGCAACCATATACTCAACTGTGACCGTCTACCCTAATTAATACAGGGGGGAACAGCCAATTTACACCACGCCTTAAAAAGTTTTTATATTCTAAATATTATAATAATTTATAACTGACTGGGGGAGTAAGGATAGAGGCTAAAAACTTTTTGTAATTTTTTTCAGGTTTATGGGTGATTTTTGGTGATTTCATCGTATCAATAACCGTGTTCCCCTATTGTTGTCAACGTTTCGCTTCTATAGTCTGCTCCCTCAGTTTCGTTGCTGATTCCTTCAAATGAAAATAATAATCCAGATAAAGTAACAATCTCCCGATCACCAAAGCGATGTTCATATGGGAAAGCGAGATGGGGGGCGGATAAATGTAGATCATATTTTTAATACCTTAGGCGAAGAAATACCAAAGTCTTAGGAATGCCGTCGAGAAGGTTTAATTGTTTTTCTATTTATTTCATAAACTACCGAACAACAGTACTATTCTTAATCGTACCAAGTGGCGTTGGCAGCTGCGGTATTTCGTTATCATTCTTTCGAAGCAAGTTTTGTTTCTCCTATTGATGAATTTTCAAGCAGCGAGCAGGTGGTTATGTATAGATCCCTTGATTAAATAAGTGAAAGGAGCTTGCTCTTGGGAAAAAATAATTTAGAAGAATAGTGATAGAAAATGCGAAGAAACAGAAGCAATGCGAGAGGAAAGTAAATGTATGAGAAGCAAATAAGGAGGTGGTTTCAGGTCTGAGGCGGACTTTTAAGAATATAAGAAATTTATGTGAGCACTTACGGTGGGTTTGAACGTTAAATTAAAAATATGAGAAAAGAGAGGCAGCTGAGGCTGTCTCTTTTTTTCGTGGGAGGAAAAAGATGAAGTATTTAAAGAACAGAGAAACCTTGATAGACGGACTGGCAACAATGATCGGAGAAACAAAAGAAGGGCGCACGATGCAAGCTCTTGTTAAGCATTTCACTACAATACAAGCCCTTGTAACCGCTGAAGAAGAGGATTTTTTAGAAGTGCCAGGGATTGGGGTGAAGAAAGCCTGCCGATTAGTTACTGCGCTATCTTTTTTGCAGATGAGTCCGCATATAACAGAAAAATGCTTTACCATACGCTGCCCTGAAGATGTGTTTGAATATGTGATAGACCTTCAATATGAGCAGCAAGAACAGTTTGTCTGCCTTGGATTGAATACGAAAAACCAAGTAATGTTTCGGGAGACTATCTTTGTAGGTTCATTAAATTCATCAATAGTTCACCCTCGCGAAACATTCAGTCCATTAATCAAGAAAAAATGTGCCAGTGCAGTCGTTGTGCACAACCACCCTAGTGGCAATCCCACTCCGAGCCAGGAGGATATCGAAGTAACCAAACGCTTATCGGAGGTGGGACGCCTAGTAGGCATTGAATTATTGGATCATATCATTATTGGTCGAAGTAACTATGCGAGTTTAAAAGTGGAAGGAGGCATGTGACGTAAGGGCAATTAACTGCTGGTTAGAGGCCTAGGCAAAAATAGTTTAATCGTCAGATATAAGGTCCTCTAAATAATAATCATAATGACGCAATTCTGTGTTTAAAGCTGAAGATTCTATATTTGAAGAAGAACGGTTTGAATTTAATCCATCAATCAATGAATTAATACTAGCGTCACTCAAAGTTGAGAGCGGTTGGTCTTCTAGCATCACTTGATTTTCTTCGCGACGTTGCCTTTCCTCTTCCTCTTCTTGCCTTTGTAGATTCCGACGTCTTGTTTCCTGCCGCTCGACTATGACATTTTTTACAAGTTGCAGGTCATTAGTTTGAGAAAAGCGCTCTTGGGCAAGACGAAGGTCTTCAAAGAACACTTCGTCTAATTTTTTTTCAATACAGGATTGAGAGTGCTGAATATCAAGTTTTGAAGGCAATTGCTCCAATTGGAAGTTAGTTGCAGCTTTGTTTTTAATTATAGAAGGCACCGCGTTTGCCGTAGGACACTGTTGAAAGAACCACTGATCGAGATCATTAAAAAATTGTCGCCATTCATTCAGAATCCTTTCGCTTAGCATATAAGCTTCTGCTCCTCGAACCCACTCATCGTTCACCTTAGCTCGGTGTGTTTTGTTTGAACGATAATTTTTTGGAGTGAAGTATCCTGCATTTTTAAATATTGCTTGGATACGATCACATTTGGTTTTAACACCTTTATAGGTGTACTTAGGGCGCTGAGCACGGTCATTCAAATAAGAAGTGATATCTTCATACACTTCAGTACTAAATAAAAAAACCTTACCGTGGCTGGTTTCTTCAGTTAATCCTTCTGACATTAATTTACCGAGGTAAGTTTCAGCCACCTCATCGTACTCAATGCCTCGGCAGGAAGCTAAAAAAACGGGCCAGAACATCGGAGCCAGTTTCAAATTATAAACGGCTTTTGTCCCGTTGCCTGTAACATGAATATCACGCGCTCCCATGTTTTTAAGTTTATCGATACGGAGTCGGGTAGTGCGCTTGTCAAAGGTTGTCGGTCCCCAGCCTGTAAATTTTAAAAATTGGTGGTAGTCCAGGGTGATCTCGTCGTTTGAGAAGGCGGGCATAGGTGTTGCTCCTTTCTACGGGGGGGGGGGAATAGAGATTTCTTCGGCTGAGTAATGGTGGCCGTATCCCATGGGGTGGTCACGGATTTAAAGAGAAACGGCAACATAACCTCGCCCGTGGACGAACCCCTACCCTGGTGACGTTAATGATAGGGATAAGAGTATAAACTCTATGCGTCAATTTAGTAGGGGTAGTCTGATTCATTCTTATAATCAAAGCTAACTAAAAGCAACTAAAATAATTAAATTAGTATCTTAATAGTTGCATTAATTCTAGATTACTAGTACTATAAACGCAAGGACAGATATTATAAAAGCGAGGAAATACTATGAAAGCTTATGTGACTACTAAAGAAGATTTAAAATTATTAAAAGATAAAACAATTGGGGAGAGAGTACGTTGGGTTAGAGAAAAAGCAAATCATCAAAATCCTTCGTCATTCACCCGTTATAGAGTAGCGAAGAATACGAATTTAGCGAAATCAACTATTACTCGTATCGAAGACGGGACGATCAGTCAGCCGCAGTATTCAAAGTTAGAAATAATTGCTTCTTATCTTCAAGTAAATGTAGACGTGTTTTTTGACAGCTATTATGAAGATAAGATGTTTAATTTTGTTATTGGCGAAGCAGAAGATATTAAAGAGTATGAAGAAACTTATAAAACATTAAATATCTTAGATGAGGCATATCAAGCTAAAGTATGGACTTCAATTGTTTCATTGCACTCTGGTGAAGTCGCTGAGGAGTTTGAAGAAGAAGTGGAATTGTCTCCTTTAGAATATGAAGAATTTAAAGAAGAAATTAAGTGGTTGTTTTATAAGGTTAAAGAGCGAAGAAAGACTTGGCATCAGAAAAGAATTGCCGAACAAAAATTAAACAATCGGGAGGAATTTGATGAGTAACTTGGAATGGATGCTTCATCAACACGGCGAAGTACTGGAGGTGGCCGATATTCAAGAAATTTTAAATATCGGTCGAACACAGGCATACGACTTGGTGCACTCAAAAGCTTTCAATCATGTACGTGTGGGTAAAAGCATTAAAGTGCCTACCGCAGATTTTGTTCGATGGCTGCATGGAGAAAGCGTTATGGAAGTGGAGTGAAGATACAGAACGATCTTAAGAGAGGCTGAGAAGTAATTAGCGGACCCGACTTTGTTCGGGTTCGAATAATTTTATAGGTGGAGGGGTAGCATGAATTATTCAGGCAATGTTCACAAGGATAAACAAACAAAGAAGTCGAGTTGGATGTACGTGGTGGAGATGGGCAAGGATTCAAACGGTAAAAGAAAGCAAAGCCGTAAAAGAGGTTTTAAGACAAAAAAAGAAGCTCAGGCGGCGTTAACCAAAAAGACGCATGAATTAAGCTCGGGGACATACGTGGAGCCTTCTAAAGAATCCCTCTCAAATTATTTAGCGCGATGGATAGAGAATAAAAAACCTCATGTTGGCGCAAGCACGTATGATAATTATGCGTGCAATCTTAAAAATCATATTCTTCCAGGGCTTGGAGACTTGAGTTTATACGAGGTGAGAGCTTCGCATATTGAAGACTTCTATTCTAAACTGTTGTCTGAAAAGCAGTTATCGCCTTCGACGGTGAAGAAAGTCCATAATATGCTTTCAAATGCTTTCGAGAAAGCTTTGAAGCATGAACTTATTGTGAAAAACCCTGTGCGCCTAGTGGAGGTACCTAAAGAACTCCCTATTGAAATGGAAGTTTGGACGGCGGAAGAAGTGCGCACCTTTTTACATTATGCGAATTCGAGTCCCTTCCATATAGTCTATGCCATTGCAATTGATACAGGCATGCGCATGGGAGAAATTTTAGGACTGCCGTGGAAAAACGTAGACTTGGAGTACCAACAGATTCATGTAAATCAAAAGTTAGCGAAGGACGGTAAGACGATAGAACATTTTTTGAAAACGAAGACGGGCAAAAGAACGATAGAGATTTCTCCCGAACTAAACGAAAAGCTGAGAAAACATCAATTAACGCAGAGGGAAAGGCAACTCCAATACGGACACACATTGCCAGATCATGGTTTGATAAATACGACGACAATAGGAACCCCCATTCACTCCAGTAATTTACGTCGAGACTTCAACAAGCTTATTCAGCAGGCGAAATTAAAAAAGATACGTTTTCATGATCTTCGTCATACGCATGCAACTTTGCTGCTTTCACAGAATGCTCATATGAAAGTCGTGTCAGAACGTCTGGGGCACACAAGTACAAGGATGACCATTGACCGCTACAGTCATTTGCTACCAAATATGCAAAGAGAGACTGCCACGCAGTTTGCAAAAATGTTGTATTCAGACGTCTCCTCTTGAATATTAAGGGAGTCGTGAAAGGTTTAAATAAAGCGATGTGACCAATTCGTGACCAGTAGGCCAAGAGTAAGCTGAAGAGACCTTTTTAAAGAATTTTGATAAAAATAAAAAACCCCTGCACAGCAAGGGTTTGAGCGTTATCTGTTATGGTGTCCCGTACTGGGCTCGAACCAGTGACCTCCACCCTGTCAAGGTGGCGCTCTCCCTACTGAGCTAACGGAACAATTAGTATAGAACGAAGCGACAGAAATAATATACAATAGGAAAAGAGCAATGTCAATCCTTCCTCAGTTAAATTATACATGGAAAGCAGGGTTTCAATGAAGAACATTCGACTTCTTCCGTACAATGAAGCTTACCGGCCCTCGCTGGAATCCTATTATTTGCCGGAAGCACAGGCGCAGTATACACGCCTGCCGCTGCAGGCAGTTACACAGCTGGGACCGGCGGAGACCGGAATTTTAATTGTCCACAACACATACCCGGTAGGATTTTTCCAGCTGGAAACTGAAAACAGGTTTCCTAACTACTCAGCCAACAGCCGGGCGGGTTTATTAAAAAAATTCTCAATTCGTGTGGAAGAACAGGGGAAAGGGTACGCCGGAGATGCCCTTTGCAGTCTGCCTGCCTTTGCCGGCAAATGGTTCCCGGAATTGAACGAAATTGTCCTCGGAGTCAATATCCGAAATGAATCTGCCCAATATGTCTATGTAAAAGCGGGGTTCAAAGATACAGGCCGGCGTTTGATGGGACCAATGGGCGTACAGTATATCTCTTTTGTTGCGGGTTTACTAACAATTATTTCCATTAACGATAAAAAAGAGACAGAATCCCCGTTGATACGGTA
>NZ_JBQOJB010000028.1:0-16851 GCF_054971365.1 Marinococcus salis
AACAACGCCTGCTTTTAGAGTGTAACGACAAGCGGGTGCAGTATTGAAGGGTCAAGAACATATTTTGGTGTTGAGCCATTTAATTACTTTTTTATTTTAAAAATTGTTTTCGGACCAAACGAACAGCTTTAAAGACTTATAAGAAACCTGGTTGACTGGTGTCTGCCAATTTTGATGTTGATGAGACTCTGCATATTTAAATTATTTATCAGGTTAACCTAATAAATAAAGTCAAAATTTCTAAAAGGATGAAGTATAATGGAACTACCACATTCTACTTGAAAAGGGGAAAAGATATGGAATATCGGGAGTTTTTAGAAGAAATTGTCGGTATTATCTGGGGCAGGGATGCTGAAAATATTTCAGCCGGGGAAGAGGAGTACAAGCATACGTATCATGCTGAATTACTGAATATCATAGAAAAAGGTTATACAGAACAGGAAGCAAAAAATATTATTATAGATAAAATTCGGGACGATTATAAAGAATATAATATTGATGAATTTTTAGACGATACAGCAGAGAAAATCAGGAAGAAAAAACAATAAAGTAACATTAAGCGATAAAATATGTTATGGTTTATTATAATGAACGTTCAATAAATAAAGGGAGGTTTTCCATGAGAGGTGTATCGAAAAAAGAGGTTATATTGAACACTGCAGAAAATCTCTTTTATCAGCACGGGTTTCATGCTGTCGGGGTTAAAAGTATTTTAAATGAAGTCGGTGTGGCCCCAATGACGATGTACTATCATTTTCATTCTAAAGAAACGTTAATTGTGGAAATACTGAAGCGAAGAGAGCTGCGGTATTTTGATTTCTTACAAAAGGAAATCGATAGAGACAATGGTTTCGCCGCGTATGTAGAAACCCTTATCAAAGCGCATACAGACTGGATGAAAACAGACGGATTGAACGGGTGTCTGTTCTTAAGAGCGAAGCAGGAGTATGAAGGGGTGAATGAGGAAATTGCCGCCCTGAGTAAGGAGCATAAAAAAACCCTGCAGCAAAAGATTGAACAGGAGCTCAAAACCTTTAATTCTTCCAGGCAGCTTGGAACGCAGCTGGTAATGATTTTGGAGGGCATCACTTCAACGGCTCAGGTTATGGCCATGGAGAAAGTGGAAGAGGCGGCTTTTCGTATAGCGAAGAACATGCGGGCAGACAGCCAGTAATAATGGCCATAGGCATCTATGGTAAGCCTTATGGCTCTTATTTTTAACATTTATTGAATGAACAATCAATAAATAAGCAAAAAGGAGCGAACGAACATGAATGCGAATAAATTAATACTTGCCGGCCTGCCTATGATTGCAGTTACTTACGGGCTGTCCCGGTTCAGCTACGGGCTGATGCTTCCCTATATCAACGAAGCAATTAATATGACTCAATCTATGAGCGGGATTATCTCCTCTTTATCCTACGTGGCATACTGTATAGCCATTGTCGCAGCGATGGTATTTTCCCGGACGGTGGCTTCGAGGCTCATTTTAGTGACGGCGGGGGCTTTGTCGGTCGTTGGACTTGGCGTCATTTCTGTTTCTTTGACGCCGGTGGGGCTTGGCGCAGGAATATTTTTAGCAGGAATGAACACGGGGTTATCCTCTCCACCGTACGCCAGTATTGTAAATACAAACGTCGAATCCAACAGGCAAAACCAGGCGAATGCCTGGATTAATTCCGGCACAAGCATAGGTACGGCTTTCACTGGGGTGGTTGCAATTATGATGGTGGACAGCTGGCGTGCAACATATGTGATCTTTATGATTATTGCTGTTATGGTGCTTGCTGCCAATTATAAAGTACTTCCCCGTACGCAGGCGTATGGAGAAAAGAGTCCGACTGGGTTCGTGAAGCAGGAGTAGAGGCAGTCTGTGCAGCTGATACTGGCCTCGCTGCTTTTGGGAGGCTCTTCGGCGGCGTATTGGACCTTTTCGCGGGATTTTATAGTGAATTTAGCCAGCGTACCTGCCTATCTGGGGGACTGGTTCTGGGTTATCATTGGTTTGGCAGGCTTGTTGGGCGGCACCGCCGGTATCTTCATTAACCGGTTTGGTATTATGAAGGCGTTCAGGATGTCGGTAGTGACGTTATCCACCGCCTCTTTACTTTTGGGAGGCTGGCCCGGCAATTCTATCGTGGGGATTTTATCTCCGTTTCTATTTGGGAGTTCTTATGTTTTCATCACGGGAGTTTTAATCGTTTGGGGGGGGTCGGTGTTCCGGACAAATCCATCTATTGGGCTGGGGCTTCCGTTTTTAGTGCTTGCCCTGGGCCAGGCTGTTGGATCTGTTGTTTCCGGCATCCTCGCTGGCCTGTTTGGATACCATATGCTCTTTCTTGCCGCTGCAATGATTGGTTACGTTTCATTGGTTTTTCAATACAAAACCCGGCAACATTTCAGCCGTGCATATTATTCATGAATTTTCTCTCTATGTTTTGCTTCGCGCGGCCATATGAAATACGTAATGGAAATAACTAAGTCAATCATCACGACGAGCGACCAAAGTTTAATAGTGCCGCTCAATGCTTCGGTTCTGCCTGCATCATTGACAAGGAAAATTACTACCCACAAAAGTCCCGTGCCTAAAACGTACGCCAATACGTGCTTGAGCCAGTCCTTAAAGTACTTTCGGGAGTATGCATAGCCGTAAAGCCTGGAGGGCTTGCTGCCCTGTCTCATAATATAATACCTGAAGCGTTCGTCGGCCCATCGGATCATATGCTTTCCAAAAACAATGGAGACCGCGATATAAATAGCAGCAATGGCATGAGCCGTGGTCGCGGCTGCTCCTCGTAAAAGGTCTGCTGAAGCTGCAATCAAAAGAATCAAATCCAGTACGGGGGTTAAAGCGAGAAGAAACAGCCCTAATCTCGGTAATTGAAACACGTAGCGAGCGATTAACCCGGCGGCAATAACAACCCAAAAGGCTATTTCGATCCCAATAATCAACAGCAGGATGAAATTCATTGATACTCCTCCTTCAGCCAGGAATGCACTTCGGCACGAATCAGTTTAATGGCATCTTTATTGTCTATGCGGTCAGGAGTTAACAATTTATGCAGTGCCAGACCATCAACTAGAGCATGAGCGCGCATTGTAGTGAACTCTAGAGGCAGATCCTTCTGGAGCATTTGTTTTTCATTTAAATGCTGTAGGGATTTTTGAATGAGCATACGTATCTCGTCTCCCATAGAATTTGTTCCTGCCTGATGGATTTCGTACTGAAAAGCCATCCACACTTCCATGTCTGCGTACCGGTCATCATCTAAAGGAAGCACCGCAAGTATCGCCTGGATGATCCGCTCCTTTTCGGGTAACGTTTCTTGCCCAAAAATCTCCTGGATTCGTTGGCTCACCTTATGATTTACTTTTTCCATAACCGCATCCAGCAGTGCACTATGGGTGGGATAGTAGTAACGGATCTGTCCCGGCGTCATTTTCGCCAGCTTTGCGATATTTCTTACCGTCGCGCCTTTCGCACCGCTGTTCACAATGGACTGCCATGTATACTCAATAATCTGCTCTTTTTTCTTTTTGTGGTCAATGAGTTTTGGCATCGTACACCTCAATACTTAGAAATTAATGCAAGTATAGCACTTTTTAATACAAGTGTGTTAAAAAGAAAAGCATTTTCTGGAACATTCTGCAAAACAAGTCTCCAGGTTCAAATGAATAATGGTATAGTGGGCATAGAAAAGCATTGAATACTTAAGAAGTGAACTAAAAGAGGTGTGCAAATGAAAAGCGAGAAAGAAAAAATGATGGATGGAGAACTTTTTCTCCCGCACGATTCGGAGCTTGCAGCGGAACGGCTCCAAACGAAGCTGCTGCTCGAAGACTATAACACCATCAGTATACGGGGAAAAGAAAAAAGCAAGCAGATACTACAGGAAATTGTAGGGACGATGGGAAAGGAAGCCCGTATCGGGGCGCCGTTCTGGTGTGATTACGGCTACAATATCCACCTTGGGGACCGCTTTTTTGCCAACGTCAACTGCGTCATGCTCGACGAGGCGCCAATTACGTTTGGCGACGGAGTAATGCTAGGGCCCGGGGTACACATATATACCGTCAATCACCCGATGGGGGAAGCAGCACGGGCTACGCTGCAGGAGTACGGTTCGCCTGTGACGATAGGGGATAACGTGTGGATCGGTGGAGGAGCCATTATTAATCCCGGCATTCGCATTGAAGACGGCGCAGTAATTGCATCGGGAGCAGTCGTTACAAAGGATGTTTCTGCCCGGACGCTTGTAGGTGGTAATCCGGCCGGTTTTATAAAACGGTTGGACCAATAAAGCTGTGCCCAGAAGAAGGGTATATCTTTATAATGTGTATATACCGATATGGTTTTTACGAATACGATGAAAAATACGGAAATTCATTTTTTAACTGACACTTCAGGCAAAATAATAAGATCCCCTGGAAGCACAGGCGATCTTCATCATTTTATATAAAAGCATGTTTTCAATTTACCCGGCAAATGTTCGAACAAGAAAATATAAAAATGAAGGGACGATCAAACAGCCTAAGCCTGTGTAGAAAGTAGCAGTCATGGCTCCGTAGGGAACAAGCTTGGGATCAGTGGCAGCTAAACCGCCTGCTACCCCACTGGTCGTGCCCATCAATCCTCCAAAAACCATCGCTGACCGTGGGTTGTCTAAGCCAATAAGCTTTGCGAAAAATGGTGTGGCGATCATAACGAGAATAGACTTTACCAAACCGGCGGCTATGCTGAGGGCGATAACCTCTGAACTCGCTCCCAGGGCTGTCCCAACAACCGGACCGACAATATAAGTAGCAGCGCCGCCGCCAATCGTAGTAATCTCGACTGGGTCGGTGTAGCCAAATAATAGTGCAACTACTACCCCAATGAGAAAAGAAACGACAATGCCGGCAAATAAAGCAACAATACCGCTGAAGCCAGCTTTTTTAATCTCCTCAATACTAGCTCCAAAAGCTGTAGCTACAATAGCCAAGTCCCTGAGCATAGCACCTCCCATAAGTCCAATCCCTGAGAATATCTGAATATCGGCCAGACCGGATTCTCCGCCTGTAACAACCCCTCCAATATAGGCCAGCAAAAGACCTAAAAGAATAGCGATAGCAGACCCGTGAAGACGCCCTTTTGTAAGCTTGTCAGAGAGAAAGTAAGAGAGGTACATTGTGATGCCGACGACAGCGAAGGCAGTAATCAGCCCATTTTCTGCTAATATGGATTGCAGTGAGTCTATCATTAACCATTCCTCCTCTTATTTAAAGATCTTCTTCGTCACGTATTCTTCATCTTTTTGCTGGCCTATTTTAGTAATTACCGGTACGAGGGCAAAACTGGCAGCAACCGCGAGCACACCGGCTGTGATTGCCATGGGCCCTCCGGAAATGGCTCCTACTACGTTTTGCTGAGCAGACATGGCAATGACAATAGGGATGTACATGGCACCCCAGAAAGCCATTCCGTCTTCAGATTTCTGGGTGATTTTTTTGTTTCGCTTTAAATAATCGACGATAAGCACAAGGAAGACCATCGAGATTCCGACACCGCCAATATTTGCATCTACCCCCATCACTATTCCTAAAAGATCTCCAAAGTAGACACCGAGCAGCATACAAAAAGCCAGTAGAGCTACACCAAAAATAACCATGTGATCGTCTCCTTAATAAAAATTTTAAAATCAGTAAGCGCTTACAAAAATGTTAAAAAAAATATTGTCGACAATCTACTGTTTGCTTTATAATAAAATGCAAGTAGTAAGAATGCAATAATAATTCAAAAATTTTTGAAAATAAAAATTTAGGAGTTTTTATTATGAGCTCAATAGACCTATCGAATAACGCTCTTTCTCAAAAGATTGCTGAGCATATTTCAAAAAAGATTATAGCCGGCCAGCTGCAGCCAGGACATAAGCTGAATGAAGCTTTTTATGCTGAAGCGTACGGTACAAGCAGAGCTCCTGTAAGAGAAGCAATCTTTTTGCTTACAGTAGATGGCCTGGTAGAAAAAATCCCGCGCCGGGGAGCGGTGGTAAGAACTTACACAGAAAGCGAAATTTATGATTTACTGGAAATCCGGAACAATTTAGAAGCATTAGTAATGAAAAGGATCATGGCTAACGGTACTGACACAAATACATTAGAAGAGATGAAGCGTATCCTTTCAGAAATGAAAAACATGGAAAGAGAAGAAGATTATACGCAGTTGAACCACTCTTTTCACATGTGCATGGTTATAATGAGTGGAAGCGAAGTTATTAAAGAAACCTACACCAGGCTTGGCCAACCCTTGTTAACCATACAAAATCTATCTTTTTCGCTGAAAGGAAACATCGAAAAGTCTATAAGAGAACACGAGGAACTCTTAAAATTACTTGAACAGCAAGAGTGGCACAAAGCCGCTGATTTATTAGAGACCCATAACGCTGACGTAATAAAAAATATAAAGGAAAATGTATTTAAAACATCTTCTAACGAGACGTAAATTAAAGTCTCGTTAGAGAATTGTCGACAATCGACTATATAGAGGTGATACTTTGAGCATAGTGTTTTTATGTCCCGGCCAGGGCTCCCAAAAATCAAATATGTTAAATGAGCTGCCAGATCAAAAAATTATTAATAACACCATCGAAGAAGCAAGCGATGTTTTGCAGCTTAACGTCCGGAATCTTGACAAAGAATCGGCATTATCCTCAACCTACGCTGTCCAATTAGTATTATTTATTTGGAGTATAGCTATGGGGGAGTTGCTGAAAGAGAGCGGCGCAAAGCCCCATTTTACAGCAGGGCATTCCGTTGGAGCTTTTACTTCCTCTGTACTATCGAATGCGCTGCCATTTAGTAAAGCACTAACTTTAGTGGCAAAAAGGGGGGAGTTAATGGAAAGTGAATTTTCAAGTGGTTTTGGAATGGGAGCTGTGAATGGGATGACGGAAAGGCATGTGCAAAGTATCATATCCTCGCTCTCATTACAGGAAAGTGTGTTTATCTCAAATATTAACTCGAACACACAAATAACTATTTCCGGGACGATACAAAATGTTCAGAAAGCCCTGAAAGCATTGTCGAAAGCAGGCGCTTCATCTGCGAAAATGCTTAATGTAAAGGTGCCTTCCCATTCTCCGTTTATGGAAAGAATAGCTGAACAGATGCGGCTAGAGCTGGAAAAAGCTTCTGTACAGAGAGCCAGCATTCCCTATGCCGCTAATGTCTCGGCACGAGCTGTAACGGATCCGGAAAAAATAAGAAAGGATCTGTCAGAGAGTATTAAAAAGCCGGTGCGTTGGCATGACGCTATGTGTATGTATTATGAGAGGGGAGCCCGGCTTTTTATCGAGCTTTCCCCGCGATCAGTGTTATCGAATATCATTAACCAGACCTTCACAGATGCCAGAGGATTATCCATTCAAACGCAGGGAGCAGACAACTGTCTGGAGCTTATAAAAAGATACAATTAATAATGAATTAGTATAGAGGAGGTCCAAGCTATGAATACTTCAACAATTACTTCCTGGACAAAAAGAAGAGATGCTAAAAATGAAACAAAGGAAAAAATGAAAGCGATTACTGGAAATAAAATTATTCCTACGGAAAATATTGTAGGTGCCCTGGAATATTTAATTAAGCCAAAGGACAAGGTCGTGATGGAAGGAAATAATCAGAAACAAGCATCTTTTTTGTCCGAGGCGCTGATGCATGTGAATAAAAATAAGGTCCACGGCCTTCATATGATTATGTCTAGCATTTCAAGACCCGAGCATTTGGATCTTTTTGAAGAAGGAATTGCTACAAATATAGATTTCGCGTATGCAGGGCCGCAAAGTCTTCGAACAGCTCAAATGATAGAGGACGGGACCATGAAGGTAGGCGGCATTCATACGTATATTGAACTGTACGGTCGTTTGTTTATCGACTTAACCCCAAATATTACGTTGGTGGCTGCAGATAAAGCAGACAAACACGGGAATCTGTATACAGGGCCTAACACTGAAGAAACGCCGACATTGATCGAAGCTGCTGCATTTCGTGATGGTTTTGTAGTAGTGCAGGTAAATGAAATTACAGACGAACTGCCACGGGTAGACATACCAGGGTCATGGGTGGATTATATCGTTGAAGCGGATAAACCGTACCAATTAGAGCCACTGTTTACAAGAGACCCCCGGCATATTTCAGAAATACAAATTTTGATGGCGATGTATGCGATAAAGGGCATTTACCAAAAACACGAAGTTCAGTCACTAAATCATGGTATTGGGTTTAATACTACAGCAATTGAACTGCTGCTCCCTACCTACGGTGAGAGTCTCGGCCTGCGTGGGGAAATATGTAAGCACTGGGCCCTGAATCCTCATCCTTCTCTTATTCCTGCTATTGAAAGCGGCTGGGTCGACAGCGTACACTGCTTCGGGGGAGAAGTGGGGATGGAGAAGTATATAGAACAGCGTCCGGACGTGTTTTTTACTGGCGCAGATGGTTCTATGAGATCCAACCGGACCTTGTCTCAATTAGCAGGACAGTACGCTGTGGATATGTTTGTCGGCTCCACACTCCAAATGGACAGCTACGGGAATTCCTCCACCGTAACCAACGGAAGGTTGTCAGGATTCGGAGGCGCTCCGAACATGGGTCATGATCCTGGAGGCAGAAGGCATGCTACTCCGGCATGGCTGAACATGAGAACATCTGAGGACTCACTGGCCAAAGGAAAAAAGCTGGTAGTTCAAATGGTGGAAACGCACCAGTCAGGGAATCAGCCGGTGTTTGTTGATTCTCTAGACGCAGCAGAAGTGGCAAAAGAATCCGGCCTGCCTAACGCTCCGGTAATGATATATGGAAATGATGTCACCCATGTTGTTACGGAAGAGGGTATTGCTTATTTGTACCGCTCGGACAGCCCGGAAGAAAAGAAAGATGCAATTTCAGCCATTGCCGGCATTACACCGCTTGGAAGACAAGCTGACAAGAAAACAACAGAAGCACTAAGAAAGAGAGGCATTTTAGCTCTTCCAGAGGATATGGAGATTAAAAGAAGCCAGGCAAGCCGTTCTCTGCTCGCAGCAAAAAATATTGATGAGCTGGTGGAGTGGTCGGATGGCTTGTACGAGCCGCCTGAAAAATTTAAAACGTGGTAGGGAGGACAAACAAATGAAATGGCAAAGCGCGTCGGAATGCGGTGAAATGCTTTCAGAAGCAGCCACGCAGGCTTTAATTCAGGAAGTGGCTCTCTCACCCAAGCCTGGATTAGTGGACAAATACCAAAACGGTTCGCACACGGACCTGAATTACAGGCTGATGTACCGTTCCGCAGAAGCATTGCAGAATTCCTTTTATCATATTGCCAAAAGGGCTTATGAGGCTGAGTTAAATCAAGCGCTGCGAGAGGATATTGGTCAAATTGGGCGGGTTGCGGAAAAGAATATGTTTCTGGCTACCGAAGGAGTAAATACACACAAAGGAGCTATTTGGGCGCTTGGTCTTTTTACTGCCGTCATGGCTTCGATGAACTCAGAAGAAATATCCCGAAAAAGACTGGCCAGGCTGGTCGGCGGACTGGCACTTCTTAAGGATCCCAGCGCAGGAGCGGCTAAAACCAATGGGAGACAGGCAGAAATCCAATATAATATTTCTGGCGCGAAAGGGGAGGCTGGGTCTGGATTTCCTCACGTGACGGAGGTAGGGCTTCCAATGCTTTGGAACAGCAGAAAAAAAGGGTTTACAGAGAAAACCTCCCGCTTGAACACTTTAGTTGCCATTATGGCTTCCCTTTCTGATACCTGTGTGCTGCACCGGGCAGGCTCTGAGGCGCTTGCAAGTATGCATGACAAAGCTTCCCTGATCCTGTTATCGGGGGGAGTGGCATATAAAGACGGACGGGATCTATTGCTGGAGCTTGATAAAGAGCTTATCGAAAAAAACGCTTCGCCGGGGGGATGTGCTGATATGCTGGCAGCCACGCTATACATTGACGCTGTATGCTTCAACTCATTAAAAACTTCTAATGACTTAAAATATTTGCGGAAGGAGAAACATATCCATGAATACACTCACGCTGGAGTATCCCGCTAGTAAATCTATTCAAAAAAAAGCTCACACAGGCATTGTTGGTTCTGGGGACCTGGAAGTATTGATGCGGCCTGCTGCTGGCGAACAGAGCACTGTGGAAATAAGAACGAGTTTAGACGGATTTGAAGACATGTGGAGGTATGTGCTTGATCGATTCATGGAAGAAAACGAGCCGGCAGTTCATATCCAAGTAAACGATTTCGGCGCTACCCCCGGGGTAGTAAAGCTTCGACTTGAACAAGCACTAGAGGAGGGAAACGATGAAGTTAACCAATAAACAGAGCCTCACAGACTTAAATGCAAGAGACCGGGTGCATGCTTTATTAGATGAAAATACCTGCGAAGAGCTGTTGGGCCCTTTCGATGGAATAGAGTCTCCACACCTTCCGGCTCAGGGAATCGTACCACAAAGTGATGATGGAGTAGTGATTGGCAAGGGCTTACTGGAAGGAAAAAGAACCGTTATAATTGCGACAGAGGGCCAATTTCAGGGCGGGGGTATCGGGGAAGTAGCCGGGGCAAAAATTGCCGGAGCCCTGGAGCTTGCTTTGCGTGATAATCAAAACGGCCTTTCTACGCAGGTAGTTCTGGTTCTGGATACAGGGGGCGTCAGGCTCCAGGAAGCAAATTACGGTCTACTGACGATTGCTGAAATTCATGCAGCAATAATAGCGCTTAGGGAATATGTACCTGTAATCGGTATTATTCCTGGAAAAATCGGCGTATTTGGAGGTATGGCCATTAGTGCCGGCCTGTGCAGTAAACTTATTATGACTAAAGAAGGCAGGATGTGTTTAAACGGGCCTGAAGTTATTGAGCAGGAAGCAGGTATTACGGAGCTTGATTCTTCCGATCGGCGGTTGGTATGGAGAGTTATTGGCGGAGAGCAACGCGTAAAAACAAATTTAGCAGATGCATTATCTGAAGATGATATCGATAGTTTCAAAGCGAAAATAAATGCCTTATTCACAAGCGATTCTGCAGAAGAACCCAGAAGCAGGCAAATATACCGTTACAGGCAGATTGTTAATCAGCACGATCCCAGTAAGAGAATCCAGCCTGAAATTTTTAGAGAAATAACTCATTCCAATAATAGTAGCGTGCAGAAAAACTCTGGCCCTGTTAACCAGTCTGCTGAAAGTAGGGGAGAAAAGTGGTTTGAGGTATTTACAGGAAAAAATGCCGCCCATATGGAGGAAATTCCTTCTGTACTATACGGAAGCGGAAAAGTGGGAGAGCAAGAAGCTTGTTTTTTAGCGGTCGTTCCAAATGCAGAAGCAAAATACCGCAGGGCCACAGACGGAGAATTTGGACTTGAAGAAGGATGGAAACTAGCGGAATACATTAATAGTATTGTTGAAGAAGACAAAAATAGTCTGAAAAGGCCTATTGTAGCCGTTGTTGATACACCAAGTCAGGCCTATGGCTATAATGAAGAGATGGCAGGTATTCATCTTTCTTGTGCAGCCGCTGTAGATGCCTATGCCACAGCCCGTATGGAAGGACACCCCATCATAACGCTGATAGTGGGGAAAGCTATATCTGGAGCTTTTCTTTCCCATGGAATGCAGGGAAATAGAATAATTGCCTTAGACGATGACCACGTTCAAGTACAGGTAATGTCTAAAGAATCGGCAGCACGGGTTACCCTGCGGACTGTTGAAGAAGTAGAGCGGGCGTCGGAAACTGTTCCAGCTACTGGCTATGATATTCATTCCTTTAAGAAGCTGGGGGCCCTGGACGAGCTGGTGCATACAGAGTCCCCGGGAACACCGGATGTAAAAGATAAGGAATTGATAGAACAACATATTCTTTCCCAGCTTGCAGACGTCCAGGAAAAAGGGTTAGATATTAATCACCGCTGGAAGACAGCCCAGGCAGTGAAAGAAGGACGCATAGCTTCCATCAACGTTCGGGAAAAGATGGAGGAACAATGGATATAAACGTGCATGATTTAGTAAAAATTAATGGAGCCCAGGCGCTCGAGACAAGTGAACCTCTTCCTGCCTGGGCAATTTTTTCATTAAAGAAAGCTCCCTATGTCGTTGTACGAAGAGCTGAGATTGTGAATAAGAAAATTCCGGTCGGGATACGTGGTGAAAACCGGGCTGAGCGAATGGCGGCCTGGGTAGATGAAGAAAATGCAGAAAAGGTTATCCCACCGGAAGAGATTATTCATCAGAAAATGTGGAAAGAATTAGAGGGAAATAGAAGAGTACTGCCCCAGATAGAAGCGATGCTAGCTTTGGACAAGCTGCTCCGAAGAGAAAGATTGGCCTGGGGCCCGGGCGGCAGTACAGGGTTTGAACTGGTGTCAAAAATGAATACAATAAATATGCACAGCGATGTAGACATTATTATTCGCGTTGATGAACAAAATATAAAAAAGATGGAAACTTTAAGAGAGAAAATTCAAAACCTTTCGGCACGTGTTGATGTACTGCTCGAAGCTGAAATCGGAGCTATAGCGTTAGAGGATTATCTAGGAAAGCACTCAAAAATGTTAGTACGTACCAAAAATGGACCCAGGCTCTTTGATAGAGAAAAAGTATTTTAGTATAGCAACTTCTCCTAAATATTCTTTCAGCTACTCGGAATAAATTAATTGAATACTGGGTTTATAAGCCTTATAAGCACCATAACTATTGGGAAGCCGTGGTACCTATTTTGGATTGGCGGAGTCGATTACTCATTTTATGTTCCTCTAATTTATATTTGAAAAGCGCCCGCCCTTCCTTGATTTTCACCGGTTTTGGGTTATTAATTAGATCTGTAGACAGGGGGTTTACGCTGTAAATGCGGCGGGAATCACTTATTTTAACGTTAATAAGAAGGTTTCTAGAGCAATTAGTTCCATATTTTGAGCCGCTGTGAAAAGAGGAAGGAGCCCCCGTCGTGGATAATCAAAAACCAAGAGTAGGTTTTGTGTTTTACGGAGCCTTAGTGATACTGCTTATCATGGCGATTGTCGGAGTCGCAATTCCGCAATCGTTTTTTAACGCAAGTTCTGTTGTAAGGTCGTTTGTATCGACTCATTTTGGATGGTACTATCTTTTAATTGTATCAGCATGTGTACTTTTATGTATTTATTTTATTTTCAGCAGATATGGCAACATTCGTCTCGGAAGACCGGAGGACCGCCCCGAATACAGCTATCCCACCTGGTTTGCGATGCTGTTCAGCTCGGGTATGGGAGTCGGTCTTGTGTTCTGGAGCGGGGCGGAAACAGTGTCGCACTATGCCACAAGCGCCCCGGAAGCAGATGCAGGAACGGAGCAGGCGCTTCTCGATTCAATGAGGTACATGTTTTTGCATTGGGGCATACATCCATGGGCGATTTATGGGATTACAGGTATTTGTTTTGCCTACTTTACGTTCCGCCGAGGTGCGCCCGGCATGGTAAGCGCCATGCTCAGTCCGATTATGAACGAAAAAGGCATCGGTGGAAAAATTGTAGATATTATCGCTCTGATTACAACAGTCTCGGGGATTGCCACCGTCCTTGGTATTGGCGTAACACAGGTTTCCGGTGGTATGTCCTATTTGTTTAACACCCCGAACAACTATACGATGCAGTTGATAGTCATTGTTGTTATTACTGCCATGTTTTTAGTGTCAGCGTATACGGGCTTGAACAAAGGAATTAAATTCCTGAGTAACGCAAACATATATTTAACGATTATTTTGTTTGTCTTAATGCTTTTTGTCGGCCCAACATTATTTTCCATGAATTTGTTTACAAATACACTCGGTACGTATTTGCAGACGCTTCCGCAGATGAGCTTCCGAATCGCTCCCACATCTGAAAATACAAGAGAGTGGATTAATACATGGACGATTTTCTACTGGGCCTGGTGGATCTCATGGACGCCTTTTATAGGAATATTTATTGCCCGTGTGTCGAGAGGGCGTACTCTGAAGGAGTTTACGATCGGCGTCATTTTGGTACCATCAATTGTCAGCTTCGTCTGGTTTTCGCTGTTTGGCGGGGCCACCTTAAACGTACAAAGCAGCGGTATGGCAGATATTGCCTCGCTGGCTCCCGAAGAAGCGATTTTCGGAGTATTTGACCAATACCCGCTCAGCACCGTTATGTCCACAATTGCACTATTGTTAATTGTTTCTTTCTTTATCACTTCGGCTGACTCCGCTACATTTGTACTCGGCATGCAGACCTCCAACGGCTCGATGAACCCTTCTGCTGTAGTGAAGTTCATCTGGGGAGTCATGCTTTCTGCTACAGCGGCCGTGCTGCTGTACTCGGGAGGAATTAATGCGCTGCAAAACGTCATGATTATATCGGCCCTTCCATTTTCCATTGTGATGATATTAATGGTGTACTCGCTGTTTAAAGCACTCCGGGAAGAAAAAGACGTTGAAACAAAGGATAAAAGCAGAAATGCCGATAAACCAGATAAGGCTTCCTAAAGTGGCTTTTAGAACTCCTGATAATATTAGGAGTTCTTTTTTTATGTACATCTATTTTATAGATACAGTTCGAATTTCTGCTTCTCTCAAAGGTAGTCAGCTTCATGTTGGAGCCACGAGTTCTACTTTAATACGGTCAGGGTCTTCAAAATAGACTGCATAGTGATCGTCCCCACCGGCAAAGGGGTGAAGATCTTCATAAAGAATGGGGGCGTCCGCTGCCCGCAGCTTTTCGGTCATTTGATCCACATGGGATTTCGATCGGGCATGAAAAGCTATATGGTTTAACCCAGTCCGGCGCCGGTGATAGGGAACATCCAGAAAACGATCCTCCGTCTGTACAAATACGATGTAGGAGGAAGCCAATTTAAAGCTGATGCCCTCCGGCCATTGCTGATAGATATGATAGCCAAGTTCCTCGAGCAGCCATTGCCAAAAGGTCTTCGAGCGTTCGAGGTCGGATACATAAAGCTCGATATGGTGAATGTGTCCGTTCATGGGAGTTTCTCCTTTTCATCTTTGAAATAATCGAAAATGATACGCTGTAAAGCACCAGTCAAACCAGGGTTATGTACTAAAATTGCCTTTCAAAGGTCTCTCCCTCCAATAGCTTTAGTTCCCCTGCATATAATGGAAACGAAAGATAGTAGGAGGCCTCCGGGTCTTTAAACAGAAGCAGAGAGCGTACGGCTTCATGGTCAGAATTGCAAACCCCGCAGCCCACAATAAAAGAATACGGTGGTGGTGGCAGGAATAAAACCAATGATACGTCAGAAGACATCTTATCCGGAATCCATTGCTGAGAACCGCTGGCCCAGCGACGAACTGATGAATAATGATGTTCATCAATAACGCATTTTAGATTCATAGGCGGTGCTCCTCTATCCAACTAGATTTTTTATGCTTTATACTAGGTCCATTTTTCGATTAGCGGGGGAAGATCCTCTAGACGATCTGTACTGTCGTGAGCACTGGAATAGGTGTCTTCCGTTTTTTGAATTGTAAGCATCCCCATTTCTTTAGCAGGAAAGATATCCGCTTCAAGATGATCTCCGATAAATACTGTATTCGCAGCCTGAACCCGAAAATAATCCAGTGCATATTGGAATATTTGCGGATCGGGTTTGCGAATGTTGAGCTGCCCCGAGGTGACGATAAAATCCAGATACTGTTGGATGGCTAAAGAAGTTATCTTGTGACGCTGGTAAAAATCACGCCCGTTAGTGATAATTCCTATTCTGTAATTCTTTTTATGTAAAGCTGCAAGCATGTGGTGTAATCATGGAAAGCTCTCGCTGAATTCGGGGAAGTACTCATTTAAATTTTTTAATAATCCTTCAGTAAGTTTCTCTGGAATACCACATTGACGGCCAAGTTCGTCGTAAACGACAGCTTTGGGAAGCGGCTGATTATTCAGGGATATAAAGTTATTTTTAAATGTATGCAGATCTGCATAACGTTGCAACGCAAAACATTCATACTGGTATTCAGCGAAAAGCTTTAGTGTTTGTTGCTTGTCGAGCAATGTTTGATCCAAATCAAATAAAACTACTTCAATGGCCAAAGGAAAGCCTCCTGTAAAATTTGATTTCCAGACAGAAAGACAAGCAGTTCTCTCTTTCCCTATTTATTGTAAAAAAGTATCATAGAGGGAAGATAAAGTAAAAATTGAATTGAAAGAAATAGTAGGGAATTTATGCTCAAGAAAGCTGGTCATACCAGTGCCTAAGCAGATTGATGTTTGCCTGATGATACCGGCTGTGATCGGCCATGTGCCAGAGTCCCCAGCGGATCGTAGCCTGTTTTTCATTTTCATGGCCAAAAGTAACAACGGCAGTTAAATCCTGATCGGTCAGCCGAACGCAGACATCGGCCAGTTCACTAATTACCTGCTCATAATGAGACAGGAGCGTATGAAGAGAAAAGCCCTGTACAAGAGGAATATTTCCCCGGCTGTCCCGGGCTGGACCATAGGCTTCTTCCAAGGAAGATGGAAGGTTCTCACCTTTGATTCGGTAAACCCAATGGATATCCACGTACGTAAGATGATTGATAAGCTGAGCGGTACTGTTGAATTTGCCGGACGGACCTTGATATTCCAGTTCGTCCCGGGTCATTCCTTTCGTGATAGAGATTAACCGCTGATTATTTTCTTTTACCGCCCCGTACAGTAGCCCCGTCGTGGGCGTCATATGTTTTTCACCGGATAAATCAAAAACCATGATTTCTACCTCCTTGGCATTGAAAAAACAATTAATATCATTTTTTTCCATTCTCAAGCTTTTTACTTTTAAGTTGCAGGTTTGAAAACAAATGTTGGTCATAGAAGTAAATATTGGAAATTATATCCAATATCATCCA
>NZ_JBQOJB010000029.1:0-16330 GCF_054971365.1 Marinococcus salis
TCTCCCCCCGTGAAAGTAGATCGCTGCCGGGCGAGCTAAACCGTTTCCCTTTTCGGAGGGGAGCGGTTTTTTTATATTTTTTTCCTTTTTCTCTATGCTACAATAAACATACTAATTATTAGGAGGGAGAAAGATAATATGAATATTGTTCCTATCGGTGATCATGCCTTAAGTGTGCAATTGGAAAACGTAATTTCTCCCTCCGTAAACCGCAGGGTCCACCGGCTTTATAATGCTTTAAAACAAGAGCAGCCGACTGGGATTATCGAGTGCCTTCCCAGCTACTGTGCCTTAACCGTGTATTATGATCCTTTGAAAATAAAATATGAACGTCTTTGTGAGACAATTGATACTATTTTTTTGCATATGAATGATGAATTGGAAAAAACTATACGAACATATTATCTGCCAGTTTGTTATGACGTATCGCTCGGCCAGGACCTTGAACGACTTGCTGCAGAGAAGGAACTTTCTGTAGAAAAAGTAGTGGAGCTGCACAGCGATGCTGACTATTTTATTTATATGCTGGGTTTTACCCCGGGGTTTCCGTACCTCGGCGGACTGAATGAACGACTCCATATCCCTCGTCTTGAAACACCGAGAGGAAAGGTGGAAGCAGGATCTGTGGGCATTGCCAATGCCCAGACAGGGATATATTCGATTGACAGCCCGGGAGGATGGAACATTATTGGAAAGACTCCGGTGCCTTTATTCAATGTTAATAGTGAAGAACCTGCGCTTCTGGCTCCGGGTCATTTGCTCCGCTTTGAACCTGTGTCTCATAACGAATATATTGAAATTGAAGAGAGTGTCAGTCGCGGTGAATATAGCATCCGTATAGAGGAGGGGCAGACACATGACTATTGATTTAAATTGTGACTTAGGCGAAAGCTACGGCGTTTATACACTTGGGATGGATCAGGAGGTGCTTCCTTTAGTGTCTTCAGCCAATATTGCCTGTGGGGGCCACGCAGGAGATGCAGCAGTGATGGCGCACACTGTTGCTCTTGCTAAACAGTACGGCACGGCGGTTGGAGCGCATCCTGGGTTTTTGGATAAAGAAGGGTTTGGCCGTAGACATATAGCAATGAAGGAAGAAGAAATTTATCAACTTTGTCTCTACCAGATAGGGGCTCTCCATGCCTTCTGCGTGGCAGAAGGAGTAAAGATGCAGCACGTGAAGCCCCACGGGGCTTTATATAATGCCGCCCTTCGCGATAGTGATGTTGCTAAAGGAGTGGTGCGGGCGGTGAAAGATTTTAATAAAGACCTCCTATTGTTCGCCCCCGTCCATACAGAATTGCATGCGCAGGGGGAAAGAGAAGGCTTACAGGTAGTAAAAGAAATATTTGCAGACCGCACGTATACGGCTGAAGGAACATTGACACCAAGAACAGAGGAGAAGGCGTTCATTGACCAACCTGAAAAAGCTGCAGACCAGGTGCTCGAGGTGCTCCAAAAGGGAACCGTGAGGGCGGTGGATGGTACAGTTGTGGCTATGGAGGCAGATACGGTATGCGTACATGGTGATAACGAACAGGCGGTGCTTTTTATTCAGCATCTGAAAAAGCAGCTTGAGCACCATGGTACCAGGGTGCAGGCAGCGGGGGATCGTATATGAGGCGGACACCTTTCTGTACAGTGCGAAAAGCTGGACTATTTACGACCGTTCAGGACACGGGGCGGAGCGGCTATCAGTATCTTGGCGTCCCGGTATCTGGAGCGATGGATATGTACGCCTTTCAAATAGGAAATGCCTTGTGTGGGAACTACCTGACTGCAGCCGGATTGGAATTGACCTTGATGGGGCCGACCCTGGCGTTTCATGAAGAAGCGGTCATTGCTGTTACAGGCGGAAATTTACAACCGGAAATAAACAACAAAGCCATCCCGATGTGGGCGACAAGAAAGGTTTACGAAGGAGATGAATTGTCCTTTAATGGTCCGGCCCAAGGCGCCCGTGCCTATATTTGTATTGCAGGAGGTATAGATGTGCCGGTGGTTTTAGGGAGCCGGGCGACATATACAAAAGCCGGCATAGGAGGTGTGGAGGGCCGTGAGCTTGAAAGCGGAGACAAGCTGTACCAAGCAGAGGGGCGCCCTGCTCCGACTCCTTTCGAACGGCGGTTGTCTTCTGCACTTGTGCCAGTTTATGACAAACAGCAGACACTCCGGGTAGTGGAAGGGCCGGAATTTAATCAATTGACAGCGGAGGCTGAACAGATTTTGCTTCAGGAATCCTACGTCGTGACCCAGGAAGCTGACCGAATGGGGATCCGACTTGAGGGAACGGAAGTTTTTATTCAGAAAGATGGCGGCATAATATCGGATGGAGTAGCTTTTGGAACTGTGCAGCTGGCTTCGAACGGCCGGCCGATGGTTCTAATGGCTGACCGACAGACGACGGGTGGCTATGCCCGGGTGTTAAACGTTATTAGTGCTGATTTACCAAAAGCTGCCCAATTGCAGCCAAAGGCTTCTATAAAGTTTGAACGGGTGTCGCTGAAAGAAGCCCACGAGGCTTTTAAACAGCAGCACCGGTCGATTGAAGACGTGTACTTTGCTGTAAATGATAAAAAATGGCGATAAAATATAAAAAACCCCTTGCGTTCATATAACCCACATGGTAAGATAATAATTATCTTGTTGAGAGACAGTATACATAGTGCGGTGACAACAGCGAAGAGGCCCCACCCGTTCCCATGCCGAACACGGAAGTTAAGCTCTTCAGCGTTGATGATAGCCGGGGGCTCTCCCCCCGTGAAAGTAGATCGTCGCCGCGCTATACCACATCGCGGGATAGAGCAGTCTGGTAGCTCGTCGGGCTCATAACCCGGAGGTCGGAGGTTCAAATCCTCCTCCCGCAACCAATTATACTAATCGATTAAAGCCGGCAAGGCTTTTTTTTATGAAAAAATTTAGTCGACGAAGCGGGAAACCAAGCTACCCTTTGTGCTTATGCACTGAGGGTAGTTTTTCGATAAACGGGGTACAGCCTGCTCGTTTACTGTACGCGATTGCAAGAATACGATAAACTGGCAGGAGACTATTATGAGAGATCATTGAGGAGCAGTTTATGCCATACGACGAATTTGACTGGATTAACGAACGAAAACCAACGCAGACCTTTCAGGAGCGCCTTGAAGTAGGAATAGGTGATGATGCCGCGGTCTATCGGCCGATGGCGCAAATGAATGAAATTGTCTGTGTGGATACGATGATTGAAGACGTCCATTTTCGGAAGGATACGATGAATCCGTTTGATATTGGTTTTAAAGCACTGGCTGCAAACATTAGCGATGTCGCTGCGATGGGAGGCGTGCCGCATTTTTACGTGATATCGATTGCGGTAACGCCCGGTTGGTCCGAAGAGGAATTAAACGAACTGTACCGGGGAATGAATGAACTGGGAGCGCGCTATCAGATGGATATGATTGGCGGAGACACGGTATCCTCCCGGCGCGACTTAATGGTGAGTATTACGGTAATCGGAGCAGTGGAAGAAAGACAGCAGCTGCTGCGGAGCGCTGCGGAACCCGGGGACATCGTATTTTTAACAGGACCGGTCGGCATGTCGGCTGCCGGGCTGGAATTACTGCTTGATCGGACAAAGGACGCTGCGTATTCCGAACGGGAAAAATCGTTGATTGCCTATCATCAGCGTCCGGTACCTCAGGTGGAAGCAGGGCGTCTGTTGGTGGAATACGGTGGCCGCATCGCTTTAAATGATATCAGTGATGGCCTTGCGAGCGAATGCTTTGAAATTGCGGAAGCGAGCAGTGTTTCGATAGAACTGGACTTTTCCGGACTTCCCGTGCATGCAGCCATGAAGCCTCTGGAAGTCCAGACAATGAAAAAGCATATGTTTTACGGTGGAGAGGATTTTGAGCTGGTCGGAACAGTAGCTTCATCAGAGTGGGAAAAGCTGAGAGAACAATTCTGGAACGCCGGGATGCCATTATATGCCATTGGAAAGGTTTCAGAAGGAAACGGACAGGTCATCCTGCAGGAAAACGGCTCCCGTACGAAGCTGCAAAAATCCGGCTACAATCATTTTCGTTCATCATAAGCAGCAGAAAGGAAGAAACGATATGACAGAGTGGGTCATCGACACTTCTTCCCCCGGGGAAACAGCAGCGTGGGGAGAGCTTTTAGGCCGGCAGGCGGAAGCAGATGAGAAAATATGGCTGCTTGGCAGCCTCGGAGCAGGAAAAACACATTTTGCCAAAGGCTTTGCCAGAGGCCTTGGTGTTACCGCGATGGTAAACAGCCCAAGCTTTACAATCGTTAAAGAATACGAAGGAAGGCTGCCATTGTTTCATATTGATCTTTACCGTCTTTCAGAGGAAGAAGCAGAGGAAATCGGGATTGAGGAATACTTTGAGGCAGGCGGAGTTTCGCTTTTAGAATGGCCGATCCGCCTGGAACAATGGCCGGAGGACCGCCTGGAGGTAGAGATACAATATACCGGGGAGACGAGCAGGCAATTGACCTTGAAGGCCGTGGGCGAGCGGTGGAAGGAAAAGATGAAGGAGTTGCAGAACGATGAAAATGCTCGCAATTGACACCTCAACGCATGTGTTGGGCATTGCCCTTGCAGATGAACAAAAAATCCTCGGGGAGTACACCACCAATATTAGAAAAAACCATTCCATCCGTCTGATGCCGGCTGTGGAATCACTGATGAAAGAGAGCGGGACAGCTCCGGGTGATTTGGAGGCAATAGCGGTGACTACCGGTCCGGGATCATACACCGGAGTGCGCATAGGAGTAACGACGGCTAAATCGATGGCCTGGGCTTTAAATATCCCTCTTTATCCTGTGTCGACCCTGCAGATGTTTGCCCAAAACGGTCTTGGATTTCCTGGCCTCGTTTCTCCACTGATAGATGCGCGCAGAAATCAGGTATATACCGCGGTGTTTTCCGGAGAAACGACAAAAAATATCGTGGAACGCCAGGCCGATGATCAAATCATTCTGCTTTCGGAATGGCTCGGGATGCTCGACCAACGGCAGGAAAACGTTTTGTTTGTCGGAGAAGATACAGATACCCGGCGGCCGTTGATCCAGGAACAACTCGGCAGCCGGGCAGTATTTGCGGATTGGGCGGAGCAGACCCCACGGCCTGCAGAAATCATCCGTGTCGCGCGAACTATCGGGGAGCCAAGGGAAGCTCATGCGGTAGTCCCGGAATACGCCCAGCTTGCCGAAGCGGAAAAAAACTGGCAGAAGGCCCAAAGTGGGAGAGCCGAATGAAAGCAGAAATACTGATCCGTTTGATGAGCACCGACGATATCGATAACGTAATGGAGGTAGAGCATAACGCTTTTTCGATGCCGTGGAGCCGGCGGGCGTTTGAAAACGAGATGTATAACAACCAGTTTGCCCATTATCTGGTGGCAGAAGTTGATGGCAGAATTGTCGGCTACTGCGGGGTATGGATTGTCATCGACGAAGCTCATGTGACAAACATTGCGGTACACTCACGCTACCGCGGCCGGAAAATTGGGCAGGAGCTGCTGGCCAATTTGATGGAACTGGCCTACACGTACGGTGCCCGGACGATGACGCTCGAGGTGCGTGAAACCAATGAAATCGCCCGGAACCTGTACGATAAATTTGGGTTTGTGCCTGGCGGCGTTCGAAAAAACTATTATGTGGATAATAATGAAAATGCGATAGTAATGTGGGTGAATATGAATGAACGAGCATGAACCAATAGATATTCTGGCTGTGGAAACGAGCTGTGACGAAACAGCCGCTGCGGTGATCAGAAACGGCACGGAGATTCTGTCCAATGTCGTTCTCTCCCAGATGAAAAGCCATAAACGCTTTGGCGGAGTTGTGCCGGAGGTCGCTTCGAGACATCACGCGGAATCCATCACTCAGGTAATGGAACAGGCGCTCGAGGAAGCTGATAGTACATTTTCTGATTTATCCGCCGTGGCGGTTACAGAAGGGCCCGGACTTGTGGGAGCGCTTCTTGTGGGGGTAAATGCTGCGAAGGCGACAGCGTACGCAAAGGGACTGCCGCTGATCGGCGTCCACCATATAGCCGGCCATATCCAGGCGACCCGGCTGGAGGCAGAGTGGGAATATCCTGCGCTTGCGCTCGTTGTTTCCGGCGGTCACACGGAGCTTGTGCTGATCAGGGAAGAAGGACAGTACGAACTGCTGGGCCAGACGAGAGATGATGCAGTTGGGGAAGCATATGACAAAGTTGCACGCACGCTCGGCCTGCCGTATCCTGGAGGGCCGGAGCTCGATAAGCTGGCTAAGACGGGCGATCCATCTGTACCGCTTCCTGTGGCTTGGCTGGAGGAGGGGTCCTATGATTTCAGCTTCAGCGGCTTGAAATCAGCTGTCATGAATACGCTCCACAACGCTCGCCAGCGCGGAGAAGAATGGGCACCGGAAGACGTCGCGGCGAGCTTCCAGCAGAGCGTTATTACCGTGCTGACGGAAAAAACAGCCCGGGCGGCAGCGGCCTGTGAGGCGAAGCAGGTAATGGTTGTAGGCGGTGTGGCAGCCAATAGCGGCCTGCGGGCAGCAATGAAAGAGAAGTTCGAAGAAAGCGGCGTTAAGCTGCAGATTCCGCCGCTGCATTTATGTACTGATAATGCGGCTATGATCGGTGCTGCCGCCTATATCAACTGGAAAAAGGGAAACTTTTCCAGCATGGATTTAAACGGCGTGCCCGGCCTGCCGCTCCATATGTAACAAAAAGCCCGTGGCCTCAGTAGAAGAGGTCACGGGCTTTGCTGTGTAAAGGGAATGATCTAGGAACTGGATTCTTCAAGCTGCAGCTCTTCCCATTCTTCCATCAGCTGGTCGAGCTCGCTTCTTAATTCGTTAATCGACGACTGATAACCAGCTGCCTTTTCATGGTCTTCATATACGTCAGGTTCGAAGAGAGCAGCTTCCTGCTCCTCGACGAGCTGTTCCTTGGCTTCAATATCCTGTTCAATCTGTTCAATGCGGCGCTGCCGCTTGCGGGCCTCACGCTTGGCTGCTTTGTCGTCTGCAAATGAAGATTTTGCTGCCCCGGTGTCTTCAGGCTTTGGCCCTTCACGCTCAGCCTGGAGCGCCGCTTTTTCCCGTTCTTCTTCCTTTTTGAACAGATAATAGTCATAATCCCCGATGTAGTTGCGGACATCGCCATTTCCCATTTCAAGGATACGGGTTGCAATCCGGTTCAGAAAATACCGGTCGTGGGAAACAAACAAAATGGTGCCCGGATAATCAATCAGGGCGTCTTCAAGAACTTCCTTGCTGTCAAGATCGAGATGGTTGGTCGGCTCGTCGAGCAGCAGAAAATTCGACTTCTGCATCATCATCTTAGCAAGCGAAAGGCGCGCTTTTTCCCCGCCGCTTAAGTCAGATACCTGCTTCAGCACGTCCTCACCGGTAAATAAAAACTGGCCAAGCACCGTGCGGATGTCTTTTTCGTTTTCAAGCGGATATTCGTCCCACAGCTCCTGCAGCACGGTTTTGCCTGAATTCAGTTCGGCCTGCTGCTGGTCGTAATAGCCAAGGTCTACTTTACTTCCGAGCTGAATATGGCCTGCATTCGGCTCAAGCTCTCCCTTGATCGTTTTTAAAAAGGTACTTTTGCCCGTCCCGTTCGGTCCGATCAGCGCGATGCTCTCGCCACGCTGGGCCCGGACATTTAAATGCTCGAAGACGGGCGCCTTGTCACCAAAGCGGAAGGTAAGGTCTTCTGCTTTTAGTACATCGTTGCCGCTCTGCCGGTCAATGTCGAAGCGCAGGGAGGCAGATTTGCCGTCCCGCTGCGGTTTGTCGAGCTTATCCATTTTTTCGAGCTTTTTCCGCCGGCTCTGGGCCCGTTTTGTCGTAGAGGCGCGCACAATATTTTTCTGCACAAAGTCTTCAAGCTCGGCAATTTCCTTCTGCTGCTTTTCATAGGCCTGCATTTCCTGTTCAAACAGTTCCGCCCGTTTTTCCTGAAAGGCACTGTAGTTGCCGTAAAATAAGCGGGCTTTTTTATGAATGATTTCATACACCTTCGTCACGATCTGGTCCAGAAAATACCGGTCGTGGGAGACGATCAGGACAGCACCCGGATAGCTGCTTAAATACTGTTCGAGCCAGCGGAGGGTATCCATATCCAAATGGTTGGTCGGCTCGTCAAGAATCAGGAGATCGGGCCGGGACAGCAGCAGTTTGCCAAGGGCAAGTCGGGTCTTCTGGCCACCGCTCAGTGACTGCACCGGTGTGTCGAGAGAGAAGCTGCCAAAGCCAAGGCCGGCAAGCACCGTGCGGATGTCGGATTCATAGCGGTAGCCGCCGCGAGCTTCGAATTCCTGCTGGCGCTGATCGTAATCGGTCATTAGCTTTTCATAGGCTCTGGCGTCATCAATAATGTCGGGCTCAGCCATTCTCGCCTCCATGCGGCGTAGCTCGGCTTCAGCTTTTTGAAGGTGGGTAAAAACATCGAGCATTTCATCCCACATGGTTTTATCGCTGTTCAATCCGGTATGCTGCTCAAGGTATCCGAATGTCGTGCCTTTTGGCATCGTGACGGAGCCGGAATCATACGAGGATTCGCCAGCAAGAATTTTCAGAAGGGTGGATTTGCCGGCCCCGTTGTTGCCGACCAGGGCGACCCGCTCGCCTTCCTTGACTTCAAGTTTTATTTGATCAAGTACGGTTTCTGCCCCAAAAGACTTGGTGACAGCCGAACATTGAAGTAAAATCATATTTATATAGCTCCTTTAATTACAACTCTGATAATATCAGTGTATCGTACTTTTCCGTGAAACGCGAAACAGGATAAGTCTCGTGCATGACAAGCGTTTCGGTACGTTTTCACGGGGACACATGCTATACTGTCTACAGACGATGACAATACATTTAGGTGGAAATAACTATGAATACAGACCAGCAAAAAATTCCGCAGGCAACCGCAAAGCGGCTACCCCTATATTATCGATTTCTAGAAAGCCTGTATGCAACAGGCAAAACCCGCGTTTCTTCAACGGAGTTGAGCGAGGCGGTGAAAGTGGACTCGGCAACGATCCGCCGGGATTTTTCGTATTTCGGTGCCCTCGGCAAAAAAGGCTACGGCTATAACGTCCAGTATCTGCTGTCGTTTTTTCGGAAAACCCTGGACCAGGACGAGGCAACGGACGTCGTGCTTCTTGGTGTCGGGAATCTCGGCAAAGCGCTGCTTCGCTATAATTTCTCCAAAAATGAAAATACTCGGATTGTGGCTGCATTTGATATTAATAAGGATATGGTGGGCGAGCAGATTGGAAATGTGCCGGTGTATCACACCGACGATCTGGCAGAAAAGCTTGAAGAACATAACGTGTCCGTAGCGATGCTCACGGTGCCATCCGCCGCCGCCCAGACAACTGGAGAAAAACTGGTGGAGGCAGGCATCAGCGGTATTTTAAATTTCACGCCGGCACGTTTATCCGTGCCGGCATCTGTACGCGTGCATCATATCGATCTTGCCATCGAGCTGCAGACACTCGTGTATTTTCTGAAAAATTATCCGCTGGACAGCGAATAGGGCTGCCGGGGGAAGACGTATATTAATCTATTAAAAAGGGACCGCCGAATACTGGCTGGTCCCTTTTGCTATTTCTTTTTGTTCTGCTCTGCCATGAGGCGCAGATAGTTGAAGCCCATAACGAAGTCATAAGCAGCAAAGGCGGCAAGCAGAATACTCCAGAATGACCAAGAGGACTCGCTGACGGAAAAATACGTAAACATCAGCAGCACTCCGCCCAGCACAAAGTAAAAAAGGGCAGCGGTGGAAGCTTTCATATTACATCAACCCCTGAACAAGCAGAATGAGTGCACCCTCGGCTTCACGCATAATACGCTCAATTTCATCCTGAAACAGTACCTGAATGCCAACCACAAACGCGTTCATGACAGAGTGAACGATAATCGGCACAATGATCCGTCCAGTTTTAACATACAAATAAGCAAACACAAAGCCGATCATGGTATAAACGAGCAGGTGCGTAAAATCCAAATGCACAGCAGCAAATATCAAAGAGCTGATGATGGCGGCAACGAAAAAGTTTGTGCGCTTGTACAGGGAGCCAAATATAGCTTTACGGAATACAAGCTCTTCAAGAATCGGGCCGATCACCGCCACGATAATTACAAAGGCTGGCATGCTGTTAACGAGCTCGATAATCTGCGCCGTATTTTCGGAGGCTGAATCAATGCCGAGCAGGTTCTGCTCAATCAAGCCGGCAACAATCTGACCGGCGTAGGCAAGGGCAAAGCCGATGAAAATCCAGGCAGTAGCGTTGGGCCATGGCATCTTCGGTTTATTAAACGCGAGCTGTTGGCCGCGTTCCGGGATTAACAAAATCAAAATGACAATTAAAGCGGTAATAAAGCTTGCAAAAATCCAGAAGTATGAAGCCTGCTGGGCGGAATCAAAGCTGCCTATAGCTAAAAGAGCCGGAACGGCAACGATGCCCGAGAGCTGCATAAGTACGTAAATGATAACAATGCTCCAGTAACGTGCGGCCATGGAAGGAAATCACTCCTAATCTTCGGTTAAATCTGTGTTAGAACGCTCCTATTGTATCACAGGTCTCTGCAGGAATAATAAAGAGAGCAACTGCGAATTTATGACAATTTTCAAATAGAAGGTTAACAAAGAGAGCAGCAGGGAATGTGAATGCAGGTGCCATCAAGCACCGGAGTGGGAAAAGACAGAAAAAATTTTCGGTTCCCTCTTGCAAACAAAGCCCAGGTTGATTAATATAATAATTGGGTTTAGCACTCGGGTTTAATGAGTGCTAACAAAATGGTGTTACTGTCGTTTCCGTTACATATAACGGACGATGAAAATATTCTAAGGAGGTTGTTTTCCTTGTTAAAGCCTTTAGGTGATCGACTCGTACTCGAACAAGTGGAATCAGAAGAAAAAACTGCTGGCGGTATTGTGCTGCCGGACTCCGCCCAGGAGAAACCACAGGAAGGACGCGTGGTGGCTGTTGGTTCCGGAGCTTTAAAAGACAACGGTGAACGCGTAACGCCGGAAGTAAGCGAAGGCGATATCGTCGTTTATTCGAAGTTTGCAGGCACAGAAGTAAAATACGACGGCAAAGAATATTTGATCGTTCGCGAAAGCGACATCCTCGCGGTAGTTCAGTAATCAGCTTCATTTCGAAATCAATATTTCATTAGGAGGATTTCATCATGGCTAAAGATATTAAGTTTAGTGAAAATGGCCGCCGCGCGATGCTCCGCGGTGTGGACGAACTGGCAAACGCTGTAAAAGTAACGCTTGGACCGAAAGGCCGTAACGTTGTTTTGGAGAAAAAGTTCGGTTCCCCGCTTATCACCAATGACGGTGTAACCATCGCCAAAGAAATCGAACTCGAAGATAACTTTGAAAATATGGGTGCGCAGCTTGTATCCGAAGTTGCCAGCAAAACGAATGACATTGCCGGTGACGGTACGACTACAGCAACCGTGCTCGCCCAGGCAATGATTCAGGAAGGCCTGAAAAACGTTACGTCCGGTGCGAACCCAATGGGTATCCGCCGCGGTATGGAGAACGCGACCAAGGTAGCGGTCGAGGAACTCCGTAACGTCAGCAAGCCAATTGAAGGCAAAGAATCTATCACGCAGGTCGGTGCTATTTCCGCAGGCTCTGAAGAAATCGGCCAGATCATTGCAGAAGCGATGGAGCGCGTAGGAAACGACGGCGTTATCACAGTCGAAGAATCCCGCGGCCTTGAAACAGAGCTTGAAGTTGTGGAAGGTATGCAGTTTGACCGCGGCTATGCTTCCCCGTACATGGTTTCCGACAATGAATCCATGACTGCAGAGCTCGACAACCCGTACATCTTGATTACGGACAAGAAGCTTACAAACATCCAGGAAGTACTTCCGCTGCTTGAGCAGGTTGTACAGCAGAACCGTCCAATCCTCATCATCGCAGAAGATGTGGAAGGCGAAGCGCTGGCAACGCTCGTTGTTAACAAGCTGCGCGGCACATTCAACGCAGTAGCAGTGAAAGCACCAGGCTTTGGCGACCGTCGTAAAGCAATGCTTGAAGACATCGCTACCCTTACCGGTGGTACGGTCATTACAGAAGATGTAGGTCTTGATCTGAAAACTGCAACGATCGATCAGCTCGGTCACGCCAACAAAATCACGATCGATAAAGACAACACAACGATCGTAGAAGGAAGCGGCGATCCGCAGACGATCAGCGCACGTGTTACACAGCTTCGTACGCAGATGGAAGAAACGACTTCCGAATTCGACCGTGAAAAACTTCAGGAGCGCCTCGCGAAGCTTGCCGGCGGCGTAGCCGTTGTTAAAGTCGGCGCAGCTTCTGAAACGGAAATGAAAGAGCGCAAGCTCCGCATCGAAGACGCCCTCAGCTCTACACGCGCAGCGGTAGAAGAAGGCATTGTCTCCGGCGGCGGTACCGCGCTGATGAACGTCTACAAAAAAGTAGAAGAAGAAATGAACAACACAACAGGCGACGAAGCAACCGGCGTGAAAATTGTTCTCCGTGCCCTCGAAGAACCACTCCGTCAGATTGCGCATAACGCAGGCCTGGAAGGCTCCGTTATCGTTGAGCGCCTGAAAACAGAAGCAGTTGGACACGGCTACAACGCAGCGACCGGCGAATGGGTAAACATGATTGACGCAGGCATTGTCGATCCTACAAAAGTTACCCGCTCCGCGCTGCAAAACGCATCGTCCGTATCCTCCATGTTCCTGACAACCGAAGCAGTTATCGCCGATATCCCAGAAGAAAATGGCGGCGGTGCCGGCGGCGGCATGCCAGACATGGGTGGCATGGGCGGAATGGGCGGCATGATGTAGGCCAACAGGACGTTGGTCACCCGGACGCTGCGACAGGACGTCGCGGCTTTCGTCCGGGCTCCGCTCAATCCCATGCTATAACCCAGTTTTAATGAAAATGGGCAGAATGCTAATATTTGAATAGAGTTATTTTAAGCTTCTCATGAGTTCACTGAACTTGTGGGAAGCTTTTTTATGGTTTTTGTTCATGTGAACGCCAAGACGATTACCTGTTAGGCAATCAATCTAACCACTAATAAAGCAAACTGAACACTCAAGGAATCCGTTAATCGTAAAGTTCTCAATAACTTCTCCAAATCCTCTCTTCAATGAAGTCAAAATCATCTAAAAGCTCTCTTCCATTAGATTTCTGGCTTTACTTTAATATGGTAAAATTTAGCCGATATATGTAAAAAAGGGGGGAGTTTAATGAGGTATAAAGAAAAGAAAAAATGGTATAAACGGATTCCGGGATATCGTTCCAGGGTGAAGTGGAAGATGATTACAGCTTCTATTATTTATGCTTTAATTTTATTTGTTATACTAGTTCCAACTGATTCTTCTACAGAAATAGCTGGGGAAAATACGGCCGAAGATGCTACAGAATTAGAAGCAGAAGATGCTACAGCAGCTACGGATAAGCAAAAGAATAACGAAGAGAAAGAAAAACAGAAAGCGAAGGAAGAGCGTGAGGCTGAGGAAGAGGCTGAGCAGGAAGCCAAGGAAGAGGAAGAGCGCCAGGCTGAAGAAGCCGAGCGGGAAGCAAGGGAAGAAGAAGAGCGCCAGGCTGAAGAGGAAGCGGAGCGGGAAGCCAAGGAAGAAGAGGAGCGTCAGGCTGAAGAGGAAGCGGAGCAGGAAGCCAAGGAAGAGGAAGAACGCCAGGCTGAAGAGGAAGCGGAGCAGGAAGCCAAGGAAGAGGAAGAACGCCAGGCTGAAGAGGAAGCTGAGCAGGAAGCCATGGAAGAGGAAGAGCGTCAGGCTGAAGAAGAATCCAGCGGTTCTGTTTCCCAGGAGCAGGCACTGAGTCAGGCTCAGAGCTACCTGGACTATACGTCCTTTTCTAAATCAGGGTTGATCGAGCAATTAGAATATGAGGGCTTTAGCACAGAAGATGCCACATATGCTGTGGAAAATATCTCAGTGGACTGGGAGGAGCAGGCGGTCAGCCAGGCTCAGGATTATCTGGAATACACCGCATTCTCCGAATCAGGATTGAATGAGCAATTGGAGTATGATGGTTTCAGTTCATCGGAAGCGGCTCATGGTGTGGCAAACGTCTCAGTGGACTGGCAGGAGCAGGCGGTGCTTCAGGCCGAGGATTATCTGGAGTACAGTTCTTTTTCAAGACAGGGCCTGATTGATCAATTGATCTTTGAAGGGTTCAGCACAGAGCATGCCACCTATGCTACCGGCCAGGTTGGTTTATAATAGACATATTGATTTTAAGGGAACAGCAAAGGCTGCTCCCTTTATTCATAGGCAATGGCTTTTACAATGAAAAGGTATAAAAGAATGTTGAATAAACAAATGAATTTCATTTGGGAGGAAATGCTATGAAAAACATACGATGGGGCATTATAGGGTGCGGTAACGTGACAGAGGTGAAAAGCGGTCCTGCCTTTCAATTGGCCGAAAACAGCTCCCTACAGGCGGTGATGAGAAGAAATGGAGAAAAGGCGAGGGATTATGCGGAACGTCACGGGGTGCCCAGCTGGTACGATAAAGCGGAGGACCTTATCCATGACGCTGAAGTGGATGCCGTTTATATTGCCACGCCGCCTTCTTCGCACAAGCAATATACGATCATGGCTGCCGACGCAGGGAAGCCAGTATATGTGGAAAAACCAATGGCAGGCAGCACAGACGAATGTGCAGAAATGATAAAAGCCTGTGAAAATAACGGTGTACCGTTGTTTGTTGCCTACTATAGGAGATCTCTGCCGCGTTTTCGAAAGGTGAAAGAGCTGCTGGATGCCGGAAGCATTGGAGAGGTGCGGTTTGCTTCTATTCAGCAGACCCAGCCCATCGTTCAAAAAGACGAAAACGAAGAATGGCCATGGAGGGTAATCCCTGAAAAAAGCGGTGCAGGGCTATTCTATGATGTGGGCTCTCATACGCTGGATCTTTTTGATTACCTGCTCGGACCTTTGAGTGACGTAAAAGGGTCTGCCGTAAACCTGGCTGATTCCTATGCGGCTGAAGACACGGTGAGCGGCACATGGAAATTTGAAAGCGGAGCTGTCGGGATAGGTGTATGGAATTTTTCTTCCTATAATAAAGAAGACGATAACCGCATTGTTGGCACAAAAGGGGAAATAACGTTCTCGACGTTTGACGACAAGCCGATTATCCTTCTGAACGAAGCCGGCGAAGAGTTTTTTTATATCGAGCATCCGAAGCATATTCAGCATCACCATATTCAATCTATTATTGATGAACTGCTTGGGAAAGGAACTTGTCCAAGCACCGGTGAAACGGCGTTCCGTACTAATCAGGCAATGGAAGAATTAGTAAAAGAATATTATTAGAAGGTCTTCGCTAAGCGTTATTTATTGACGTTTGGCGAATTTTATATTAGCATATGCTTATATAATAAAACGATAGTAGGTGAACGTATGGAAAAAATTAAACCGGAAATTAAAGATACTGCTTCTGTGCTGAAGCTTTTGGGCGATAACACCCGTCTTTCCATTGTCAGCCTTGTACAAACCCATGAATGCTGCGTATGTGAATTCGTGGAGCTTCTGGATATGTCGCAGTCATCGGTGAGCCAGCACCTCCGAAAGCTCCGGGACGCCGGTCTTGTTAAAGAGCAGCGGAAGGGCCACTGGATTTTTTATTCGTTTAACCGGGAGCACCCTTCTGCAGAAATAGTGGAGGACATACTCCAGCATGTACCGGATCAAAACGAAAAGCTGCAGCAGCTGGAACGGGACGGCCTGCGCATTAATTGCGACTGAGGATCATCACCACTGGAATTAATATTTTGTGAAATGAGGATGCAGTAATGAGTAAAAAGAAATTGTATTTTTTATGTACAGGTAATTCCTGCCGCAGCCAGATGGCTGAAGGCTTCGGCCGTTATTTCCTGGGAAATGACTGGGAGGTCCGTAGTGCCGGTATCGAAGCCCACGGCCTTAATCCAAATGCGGTCGAAGCCATGAACGAAGTCGACATCGATATTTCCACGCAGGAGTCGAGCATGATCGATCCGGAGTATTTAAACAATGCGGACATGGTGGTTACGCTTTGCGGGGATGCTAACGACAAGTGTCCAATGACCCCTCCGCACGTCACGAGGGAGCACTGGGGCTTTGATGACCCGGCAAAAGCAGAGGGCACAGAAGAAGAACGCTGGGCGGTTTTCCAGCGCGTACGTGATGAAATTAAAAACCGTATTCAAAAATTTGCAGAAGAAGGAAAGGAGTCGTTTTATGACGGAAGAACGAATTTATGATGTGATTATCGCGGGTGCCGGCCCGGCCGGCATGACGGCGGCCGTGTACGC
>NZ_JBQOJB010000030.1:0-15045 GCF_054971365.1 Marinococcus salis
GCTTTCGACGCCTCCACGGCCTCGTTCACTTCGTCCTTCGAGGAAAGCGGGACGCGGGCGATCACCTCACTGGTGGCGGGATTGTACACCTGGTCGGTGGCGGACCGGGAGGTCACCCATTCGCCGCCGATAAAATTTTTTAAGGTCGTTACTGCTTGTTCCTGCATAATAAAATTCCTCCTTTAATATAGTAAACTGTTTAAAAAATTGAATAAGCCATGACAGCCAGGAATAAAACAATACAAGGCACGACAACGCTTACAAAAAAGATTGGTTTATAAGATCTTTTGTGCGTTTCTCCACAAATAACTCTTACTGTGGTGACCACATAACCATTATGCGGAAGGGAGTCGATTCCCCCAGAAGCCAGCGCAGAAATTCTGTGCATGTCTCCCGGGTTCAGGCCCTGAGCCATGTAAATAGGCGCCAGGATAGGAAGTGCAATGCCCAGCCCACCGGATGCTGACCCTGTAATACCACATATTACTGTTACGCCTATAGCTAACCCTAATAATGGCGGCCCCGGCATATTTACCAAGCCATTAACCACGGTATCAAAAGCTGCCACCTGCGCTGCCACACTTCCAAAACCGACCACGGCACATGTATTTGCTAAAGCTACTAAAGCATTTTGCGTACCGGTAGCCAGGTAATCCCAAAAAGCCTGCAGGTGTTTACTCATACTAACACAAGCTAATGCGATTCCTGCGGTTAAAGCAATTAACAATGAAGACGTAGGATCAATAAACTGGGATAGAACATTCAAGATGATAATAACTAACACTAAAGGAGCGAACGCCAAGAAAATGTTCGGCAGTTTGGGTTGATGCTCCGGATCCGGATCGTGCTCCGGCTCGAGTTCTTCTGCTTCAACTGCCGCAGCGGTTTCTTCTTTAGTTTTATGAGAAGGCCCATACGGAAGAGAAAATTCCTCTCCATTGTCGCTGGCCTTTTTAACCATTCTCCCAAGCCACCAGCCGCCGGTTACCATCACCAGCAGGGCGCTTAAAATACCTATAACTCCGCCGGCTGTCGGTGCTGTATCAAAAAATTCTGTTGGTATAATATTTTGGATTTCCGGAGACCCCGGGGCTGTCATCGTAAATGAAATAGAGCCAAACACTAAAGCTGCCGGAATAAACCTATGGGGAAGATTTGCTGCCTGGAACAATGAAACAGCAATAGGATAAACTGCGAAGCCGACCACAAATAAACTTACTCCGCCGTACGTCATAATCGCAGCAGCAGCTACAACCGCAAAAACTGCCCGTTTCGCTCCAAGCTTTTCTTTCGTCCAATGGGCAATACTATCCGCCGCTTTGGTCTCCTGTATAATCCTTCCAAAAATAGCTCCGAGAAGAAATACTAAAAACCAGGAGGCAAAGTAATCAGTAAAACCAGTCATATAGTTATCCAACAGGGCATTCTGAAGGTTTAACCCTCCTGTAACCGCCACAACGATGGAACTAAGCAGTGCTGCTACGATGATATTAATACCTTTCATCGTAAGGTAAATTAACAGGGCAAGAGAAGCAATCAGCCCTAACATCCCCACAATACTCATTTTTCGCCCTCCCTTTTACCTCACGGTTTCTTCATCGTAATTATAGCTGTAGCAAATCCGGTACAATTCTTTCATTTCTTCCCCGGATGGTACCCTGGGATTTTTTTCTGGGCTGCCGCTTTCAAATGCATCTTTTACCATTTTATCAACAGCACTTTCAAATTGTGCTTGGTCAATACCCCACTCCTGCAGATTAGGTATCTGTAGATTCCGGCAAAGTTCTTTCACAGAACTGATGGCAATGTCTGCTGCTGCTTCGTTTGAATATTCTTTAGCTTCTGGCTTGAAAATTCTTCCTAAGTCAGCCAAACGATCAATGGCAGCTTCGCGACTGAATTCCATAACAGCCGGCAGCAGCATTGCGTTTGAAAAACCATGAGGCACATGGAAAAGGGCTCCGATTGGACGAGACATCCCATGCACTAAGCATACGGAAGAATTCGAAAAAGCCCATCCTGCCTGCAGCGCACCTAAAGCCATTTTCGCCTGGGCCTCCACGTCTTCTGGATCGTCATACGTTTTTTGCAGGTTCGGCACAATTAATTCCATTGCCGACAGTGACATCATATCTGACAGAGCGTGTGCCTTCTGAGAAATGTATGCCTCGATGGCATGACTTAAGGCGTCTACCCCCGTAGCAGCCTTCACTTTTGCAGGAGCTGATTTAGAAAGTTCAGGGTCAACAATGGCTGCCTCAGGCAGAAACGCAGGCTGCTTCACCATCATTTTCACTTCATTAGCAGTATTAGTAATGATCGTAACGTCCGTTGCTTCCGAACCAGTCCCGGCAGTGGTCGGAATGGCAATATGAGGGGAGGGGGCGTACGCAGCCTGTTTTTTTCCTCCCATATAATCACCTATATATCCACCATTGGTGCTGAGCACCGCTACCGATTTAGCCGTATCGATGCAGCTCCCTCCGCCTATTGATAAAACTACATCACAATCCTTTTGATGGAATAGTTGCAATGCTTCTTCTACAAACTGGTCCGTGGGTTCTGAGCCTACTCCGGTATACGTAACGCTATCTACCATTTCTTCTTGCAAATGAGTCCGGCACTTTTCAATGTATCCTAATTGATCCATCATTTGATCACTAATAATAAGCGCTTTTTTTCCCTTTTGGGCAGTTTCTTTTCCTACTTCCTGGAATGACCCTTTGCCGTAGTGAATAACTGACGGCGATTGAAAAGCTGTAGGTATATTCATTAAATTTCTCCTCCTTTATATCATTCTTATTGCAAAAAGCATGCCAACATTTAAACCCCTTTATAATAACGCTTACAAAAATAAGACTGTAGATTTTTTGTACAATCTACAGTCGACATGTCATTATAGTATACATTTATTTTAAATTATATTTTTTTAACTTTTGATAGAGAGTAGTGCGATGAATCCCCAGTTCTTTTGCTGTTTTCAATTTATTTCCGCTATTTTTTTCAAGCGAGTTATGAATAATCTGTTTTTCTTTTTCTTCATCATTTGCTTTCAACGTGGGGATTTTTCCTTCCACACTCCTATTTTCTCTCTCCTTTAATAAATAAGCAGGTAAATGTTTCTTTTCAATCACTTCTTCTTCTAATAAGACCACAAGATTTTCTATTACATTTCTCAGTTCGCGGATGTTTCCTTCCCATTTGTACTGAATAAACATTTGCAACGCTTCGGACGTGATAGTTTTCACCGTTGCCTGATGCTTGCTGCATATTGAAGTTAAATAGAAAGAAACAAGGGAAGGGATGTCTTCTTTTCTTTCCCGAAGAGGAGCGACGGGGATTTCTACGATGTTAATTCTATAGTACAAATCCTCCCGGAAGCTTCCTTTTTTTACTTCCTCATATAAGTTCCGGTTCGATGCGGCTATAATACGGGCGTCAGTTTGAATCGACTCCAGGCCGCCCACCCGTTCGAATTCTCTCTCCTGCAGCACCCGGAGCAGTTTCGTCTGCATATATAAAGGCATTTCGCCAATTTCATCCAAAAATATTGTTCCTTTTTGAGCCAATTCAAATTTCCCCGGTTTTCCTCCCTTTTTTGCTCCTGTAAAAGCTCCTTCCTCATAGCCAAAAAGCTCGGATTCAATTAAATGCTCCGGCACTGCTCCGCAATTGACGGTGACAAACCGCCCAGTTGAAAAAGGGCTCAATTCATGAATGCTTTGAGCAAACATTTCTTTTCCCGTGCCGCTTTCTCCGGTTATAAGCACAGTTATTTGCTTTTTAGCTACTTTTCGTGCCAACGATTTTGAAAGCATTGTACTTTCACTTTGTCCAATAATTTCATCGAGCGTGAACCGGGCACGGCGTTCTGCACTTATATTCACGACTTCGTTTGTTAACTGCTCATTTCTGTAGCTTTTTTGCATATTCTCATAGATTTTATACAGTTCGTTTAACCCTTCAAAGATAAGCATGCCAACTGCTCCCACCACTTTGCCGTTTTTCCATAGCGGAAGCCGGTGAACGACCATAGCCTGGCCATTAATATACTGGATAGCCCCTCGCTCCGGAAGGCCGGTCCGTATCGTTTGATGTAATTTTGTATTCTCTATGATTTCCTCCACTTGCCTGCCTATCGCATAATGTTTATCAATCCCAATAAAACGGCTGTACGCATCATTAAATTGAATAATAATTCCGTTGTGATCTACTACCGCCACTCCTTCGTAGGCTCTTTCAAGGACAATATCCAAAATTTCAGCCGTATGCTCGAGCCTGTCCGCCTTCTGTAATAAATCCGACAGACCATCCGATATATTATTCCGGTTCAGCAAGCCCAGTAATTTGTTATTTCCGTCCCTGACGATAAACCATGCCGAATTACTTCTATAAACATTCAGCAACGGCTCGTTTTGCTGAATGATAATAAAATCCTCCTTACCTAAAAAGTCAGCAACCGGACTGCTTCCTGCGTCAGCTAACAGATATGGAAGCAAAAGCCGCGGCGTAACGAGTCCAATTGGTTTATTATCACTGCTTACAATGACTACGCTTTCTTTCTGTGAGCCTGTCATCAATTCCGCCAGCTCCTGCACACTATTATCTGCCCCGGCGGTCAAAGGGGCAGAGTCCATCCAGTCCTGTACTAAAAAGTTATCTTCCAATTCTTTTATTCTTCTCTGTGGTTCAAAGCTGTTATTCAAAACAAGCCTCCTTGTTAAATTTTATTCTAATAATGAAGAGCACATGCCGCCATCGTAAATATAATCGTTTTCTTTTTTGTTATTTTACTTTATATAACTATGGCAGCGATAACATTCGTACTTTTAATTATCTTTAATAAACCAAAGCGAAAAACATCGCAGTAGAAATTCTTTGGGGGAATGAGCCCAAAAATGATACGTTATTTTCACAATTAGTTTTTTGTTTCTCTTGCATCCTTTTCCAGTCTATAAGCAGTTGCTCTCGAGTACACAACCGCTTCGAAAGGAATGAGCACTTGTGCTTCCACTCCCGCGTTGGTTTAAGATTATTTTCATTTTATTAGCATTCGGCGCCGCATTCTACTTTACTCACTTTTATTTCGAGGTCAGCCCCACCGATATCCGTAAGTTCGTATTATCATTTGGATGGTGGGCTCCAGTGATTTTCTTCGTTATTTATATGATTGGTCCTTTCGTATTTTTCCCTACTTCTGTACTTTCGCTCGGGGCAGGGCTTGCCTTTGGTGTCTGGCCCGGTGTTCTTTACATCATTTTCGGGGCTACTGGAGCAGCAATTACAGGCTATGTCACGGCCAGGTTGCTCGGCCGTTCAGTTTTGAGATTAGAAAATTTCTCCTGGTCGGAAAAACTGTTCAGCCAGATGGAAAAACGCGGGTTTATATATATTTTCGTATTACGGCTCATCCCAATTGTAAGCTTTGATTTACTCAGTTATGCAGGCGGGATTGCAAAAGTCCGCTTTAATTCCTTTATTCTTGCTACCGTACTGGGAATGGTACCGGGCACGTTTGCTTATAGTTTTCTTGGTGCCAGCATTGCGTCAGGCAATATTTTTATATTTATTACTGCTGCCGCTTTATTTTTATTGTTAGTCGGCATTACTTATTACTTCCGGGAACCCGTCAAACGATGGCTCGGCCTTGCCTCCTGAAAAATCTTGAAAAAGCTGTATTAATGGCCGGCCTATGCTTTCTTATCCGCATAATTTAAATAATTTACAGTGGAAAACAAATAAATCCATTTTTAAGGTTATAATGAATAATGAAGACAGCGTTGGCTGCAGATTTGTGAAGGTATTGTCCTGAAACATATAAACTCATAGATTAAATGTAGAAAAGCAGGGGTATCCGTATAGGGTATCCCTGCTTGTTCCCTGTATGAAAAAAGCTAATCACGACCGCATCTTAAATACTGCTTCGGTGGCGTAAGTCTTTTCTTCAGCTCTCTTTATGGCCCCGGTAAGGCAGGCCTTATTCAATCTACCAGGCAGCTGTCCAGAGAGCACGCCCCGTATGGCATTACAGTGAATGCGCTCAGCCCGTGGTTCTTTAAAACAGATTTTAATGCCGCCTCCCTTGAAGACGACGATTTCCGGCATTCCGTCGAACAGCGCCCCGGCCGCCTTGACGAGCTTAAAACTTCCGTATTGTATCTGGCGCCCCCGGATCGAGCTATGTGAACGGTTAAAACATTTACATTGAAGGCGGTATGACGTCGTTTAGTCTATAATACGGTATTTGTTTTTCCGGGATAATTTTTATTCTTAAAGCAGCAACAAAGAAAGGAGCTTTTTGATGTCCGCAAATTCTATCTTTGCTTTCGACGTATATGGCACTTTGTTTAATATTCAATCGGTCGACGCCACATGTGAAAAATATTTTCCCGGTCATGGGGAAAGCATCGGCCAGCTGTGGAGACAAAAACAAATCCAGTACTCCTTCCTTCGCCAGGCAATGGGAAAATACGTCCCTTTTTCCTCTGTCACAAGAGATGCCCTGCGATTTTCGTTAGCCGCCCACCATCTGGAATGGACGGCAGATACTGAGCAAACACTAATGGAAGCTTATAACCACCTTTCTCTCTATGAGGAAAGCCTGCACGTTCTGCAGAAGCTTAAAGATCAATCTTCTACCCTGATCGTATTCAGCAACGGCTCGAGAGATATGCTCGAGCCCTTGCTTGAACAGTCGGGTTTAAACGACTATCTGGATCATGTGATCAGCGTGGACGACATCAAGCAATTCAAGCCTTCCCCGGCATCGTATCAGCTCATTTTAGAAACTGTCGGGGCCCCGCGGCATGAAGTTACTTTTCTATCAAGCAACGGTTGGGATATCAGCGGCGCTAAAGCATTTGGTTTTACCACAGCCTGGATTAACCGCAGCGAACAGCCCATCGAAGAATTGCAGCTTCCCCCTGATTACCAATACACCACGCTCGCCCCATTAACCCAAGATTGATTAACATCACATTAAAGACGCCCTGCCATAGCCGCAGGACGTCTTTATTTTTCTTTACAAAACTCCGATTGTGTTCAGCAGAATAACGACAATGACGGAAATGATTGGAATCAATACAGCAACGACAAATATATCCTTATAGCTGTCTTTATGGCTCATGCCTGTAATCGTCAGTAAAGTCAGCACCGCTCCGTTGTGCGGAAGGGCATCCAGCCCCCCTGAAGAAAGCGAAGCAATACGGTGAAATGCCTCGGGATTAATCCCTGTATTCATCGCTATTTGGTAGTATTCTTCCCCAAGTGCTTCGAGCGCAATCCCCATCCCGCCGGAAGCTGAGCCTGTCGATCCTGCGAGAATGTTAACCGCCACCGCTTCGGAAATTAATGGATTGCCGCGTACTCCCATTAACAATGAAGTCAACTGGTCAAATCCCGGCACTTCCCTTACTACACTCCCAAAACCAACAGCAGCACTCGTATTAATGATGGCAAGCACGGAGCCGCTCGCTCCTCCGTTAATAGCCGGCACGAACTTTTTAAATTTAGAAAGGTTCAGCAGCATAATAAGTATTATTCCTGCAAGGAGTGCTACAACGATGTCCCAACCGAAAAGGTTCAGTGTTAAAAGCACTGTAATCAATGGCAGAATCGACAGTATAAATGGCGGGGCCTGTTCTTCTTTTTCCATCATGCTCTTATCCTTTGGTTCAGTGAAATGTTCTCCCTTTGCTGTCATCTGCTTCTCGCGCCACCGCAAATAAAAGTATCCCCCAACGGCCATCACCAGGGCTGCAACAATACCCATTAACGGGGCGGCCGTAGCGCTTGTACGGAAATATTCGATCGGAATCAGGTTTTGAATCTGAGGCGTGCCGGGCAAAGCCGTCATTGTAAACGTAAATGCCCCTAAAGCTACCGTCGGGGGCAGCAGCCGGCGGCTGATATCCGCTTCCCTGAATAGTGAAATGGCAAGCGGGTAGACTGCAAAGATGACCACGAATAAGCTTACACCGCCGTAAGTAAGCACCGCCGAAGCTACCAGAACTCCTAGAATTGCCCGTTTAGTACCAATCAGCTTTGTTAGAGCCACAGCAACAGAACGTGCCATCCCGGTGTCCTCCATCAGCTTTCCGAAGACAGCTCCGAGCATGAACACCGGAAACCAGCTTTGCGCGAAATCGACGAAGCCGCTCATATATGTGCCCGTATATGCATCAAGCAGGTCAAGCCCTCCCGTCAGCGCTACGATGCCTGCTGCCACCGGCGCCACCCAGATAATGGACCAGCCTAAGTAAGCGAGGACCATTAATGTTATTAAGCCCAGTAAAATTCCAAGCATGATTTTTCCTCCTTTTTCGCTTAAGCAGGTTCCTGCTTACTGCGCGGTGTACCCGCCGTCTATTAATACACTTTGTCCGGTTACGCTTTTCGCCTGATCCCCGGCCAAAAAAAGTGCATAATCTGCTACCTCCTGCGGGTCGAGCAGCCGCTTCTGCGGTACGAGTGGATAGATAACCTCCTCCAGCACTTTCTCTAAAGTCACGCCCCGGTCTGCCGCCAGATCTTCCAGTTGATTGCGGACAAGCGGCGTATCCACATACCCAGGACATAGAGCGTTCACTGTAATACCGTGCTCCGCCCCTTCCAGAGCCGCTACTTTTGTGAGACCGATTAGTCCATGCTTGGCGCTGTTGTATCCTGCTTTCCCAGCAAAGCCTATCACCCCATTGATCGAAGACATATTAATGATGCGGCCATGCTTTTGTTTTTTCATAATCGGAATGGCTTTTTTCGTCATGGAAAAAGGCGCAGTCAGCATGATTTTGGTCATTTTTTCAAAAGTTTCTGTAGGAAAATCTTCGAGCTTTGCCACATACTGCATCCCGGCGTTATTAATGAGAATGTCTACCCGGCCGAACACTCGCAGCGTTTCCGCAAAAGCTTCGTCTGCCGCATCTTCGTTAGTAACATCGCAGGCCAGTCCGATGCAGGTGAATCCTTCATCTTCAATCTCCCTGGCAGCAGTCTGTACTTTCTGTTGATCAATATCTGTCAGTACTACCTTGGCCTGCTGCCGGGCAAAGGCTTTTCCGATTGCAAGCCCGATACCGCTCGCTGCACCTGTGATAAAGACTACTCTTCCTTGAACCATGTTTATCACTCCTGATTATGTTTTTAAGTAACCGCTTACAAAACGAATTTCATTTTAAATTCGTTCTCTTCTTACTTAATTGCAAAAACCATGCCAACATCTGCTTTAAAAATTTTTACTTCGAAACCCCGCCGCTAATGTATTCTTTCACGAGGCAAGCTCAAAAAAATAAAACCATTCCAAAACAATGGAATGGTTTTCCGGAAACCTGGAAAAAACCGTTGTTATTCCAGGCCGTATTTCATGATTTTATTGTAGAGGCTGGACTTTCCTATCCCAAGCAGCGCGCAGGCTTCCCACTTATCCCCGTTCGCTTCTTTTAACGCCTGAACAACCGCCTGCTTCTCTGCTTCTGTCAACACCTGCTTTAACGGTTTCGTTCCCCGCTCTCCGTCTGCAGCAACCTTACCCGCCATACGTTCCGGAAGATCACTCGGCTGGATTGTTTCTCCTTCGGCAAGATGCACGGCTGCCTCAATTGTATTTTCAAGTTCCCGCACATTGCCCGGCCACGAGTAATCCAGAAAACGGTCAAGCACCTGCTCATCGAACGCCGTAATTCGTTTACCCAGTCTTTCTGTAACTTTTTGGAGCATAAATTTGCTAAGAAGAGGAATATCCTCCGGCCGCTCACGCAGAGAAGGTATTGTAAACGAGATAACGTTGATCCGGTAGTAGAGATCCTCCCGGAACTGCTGCTTTTCTATCAGCTGTTCGAGCGGCTGATTAGTAGCAGCAACCACCCGCACGTCCACCTGCCGGGATCCTTGTGCGCCGAGCGGCTCAATTTCGCCCTCCTGTAGCACACGCAGAATCTTTACCTGGGTGTTCAGCGGCATATCACCTATCTCATCCAGAAAAATGGTTCTCTGGTCGGCTAACTGGAATTTCCCGGGCTTTCCGCCCTTTTTCGCACCGGTAAATGCTCCTTCCTCATAGCCAAACAGCTCGGACTCAAGCAAATCCCCCGGTATCGCAGCACAGTTCACTTTCACGAAAGGCTTCATGCTTCTTTCACTCAACTTATGCAGCCCCTGGGCAAATAATTCCTTCCCGGTGCCCGTTTCTCCGCGCAGAAGTACGGACACATCACTTGAGGCTACTTTACGCACGTTTCGTTTTACTTCTTCCATTTCCGGAGACACACTGAGCGCATCATGGAGGGAATAAGACGTTCCATTCAGCTGCTCCACCTGCTTTTGGTACGATTCGAGCTCGAGCATTAAGGTTTTAATGTGCTGGTTCATTTCCGCCCATTCTTTTCTGTCCCGGAACATGACCAGTCCAAGCGCCCCAATAATATGCCCATTATTATACAAAGGCACGCGGTCGGCAATCATATAATTGCCTCTGATGTACTGCATGTTCGCTTTTTCTGCTTCTCCTGAAGCTACTACAAGATGCATGCGCGTGTTTTCTATTACCTCTGTCACATGACGCCCGACCGCTCTGGAGGCGCTTGTGCCGAGAAATTCATAATAGCGTTCATTCATATACGTAATGATTCCCTGTTCATTGACAATAACCACACAATGATGCAGACTGCCGAACAATATGTTGCAAATATGCTCCATGCCTTCTAAATGTTTCATGACTCCCACCCCATTATTGCGGCTGACGTTACTGATTAAATGTTACCGCTCCTGAAAATTTTTTCAATAGAACCGGAAACTTTATCTAACGAAAAAATCTCCGGCGGCCAATCAGCTTGCGACGGCCCGGAGATGTTTTTTAATTGCTTGTGCTCAACCTTGGTTAAATTCTTTCCACGACGGTGGCGACGCCCTGGCCGCCTCCGATGCATAATGCCGCCAGCCCTTTATCTGCCTGCTGGCGTTTCATCTGGTGAAGCAGGGTCACGAAAATTCTAGTGCCGCTTGCTCCGATCGGGTGCCCTAAAGCGATTGCGCCCCCGTTTACGTTCAGCTTTTCTGAATCAATATCCAGATCTCTCTGTACAGCAAGTGACTGGGCGGCGAACGCTTCGTTTGCTTCAATCAGGTCAATTTCTTCTATCGAAATGGACGCTTTGTCTAAAGCTTTTCGGATGGCCGGCACCGGCCCCAGCCCCATCACGCTCGGATCCACGGCGGCACTAGCATTGCTGGCGATACGGGCCATGCCTGTAATGCCCAGCTCCTTCGCTTTCTTTTCACTCATAACAATAATGGCTGCGGCCCCGTCATTAATGCCCGAGGCGTTGCCTGCGGTTACGCTTCCATCTTTTTGAAACGCCGGCTTTAATTTTTTGAGCTTTTCTACCGTGGTACCGCTTCGAATGTGTTCGTCCTGCGATACCTCGATGGGCTCTCCTTTTCGCTGTGGTACGTGGACAGCCACGATTTCCTCTTTGAACACTCCGTTATCCCTTGCTGCCGTGGCCTTCTGCTGACTGGCTGCGGCGAACGAGTCCTGTTCTTCGCGTGTAAAGCCGTACTCATGATTAATGTTTTCAGCTGTCACGCCCATATGATAGTTTTCCACCGCACACATCAGCCCGTCATGGAGCATGCTGTCAACGAGCTTCTGGTCTCCCATGCCAAAGCCGCTGCGCGCGTTCATCTGCAGGTACGGAGCCTGACTCATGTTTTCCATACCCCCGGCAACGACGATATCCGCATCGCCGGTCAATACGGCCTGAGCCGCCAGGTGTACGGCCTTCAAGCCGGACCCGCACACTTTATTAATGGTCATTGCAGGTATATTTTCAGAGAGACCGGCCTTTAAAGAAGCGACCCTTGCCGGGTTCTGCCCAAGACCTGCCTGAAGAACGTTTCCCATAATGACTTCATCCACTTCTTCCTTCGGAACGCCGGCACGTTCAAGCGCTTCTTCAATCACAAGCGCTCCCAGATTTACAGCCGGTATATCCTTTAAGCTCCCCATGAAGCCACCGACCGGCGTACGTACCGCTCCGCCAAGCAGAACATATTCTGTTTTCATTATTTTGCCTCCCGGTCTATCAGGGTTTCATCTATTGTAAAAGGAGCGTCTGTATACTGCTCCACGGTTTTTACATCTGCTCCGTTCAGTACTTCTCTCAGCACCATACCAGACGGGGTAAAATCAAAGACGTCCATATCTGTAATCAACCGGTCCACTACTTTTTCACCTGTCAACGGCAAAGCGCACTCTTTACGGATTTTTGATTCTCCGTTTTTGTTCGTATGAGTCATGATAATAACTACTTTTTGCGCTCCCTGCACGATATCCATAGCGCCACCCATGCCTTTCACCATTTTTCCAGGAATCATCCAGTTTGCCAGATCTCCCTGGCTGGACACTTCCATTCCTCCGAGAATCGCCAGGTCGATATGGCCGCCGCGGATCATAGCAAAGGATTCTGCGTTATCAAAAAAGGATCCTCCCTGTTTTACGGTCACTGTCTCTTTACCAGCGTTGATTAAGTCTGCATCCACATCATCTTCCCCGGGATACGGGCCAATGCCGAGCAGGCCGTTTTCGGAATGCAGAAAAATATTTTTTTCTGCCGGAAGGTAGTTGGCAATCATTGTCGGCATGCCAATGCCCAAATTCACAATCGTTCCGTCTTCAACTTCCTGCACCGCCCGCTGGATAATATTTTCTCTTTGACTGCTCATGCTCTTTCTCCTCCTTCTATGCCTGCTGGACTGTTTTGCGCTCAATGCGTTTTTCGTATAAGGTTCCAACAAGAAGATGCTGAACATACAGGCTTGGTGTATGAATAAAGTCCGGATCAAGTTCTCCAACATTCACCAGTTCTTCCACCTCTGCGATCGTAAACTTCCCTGCCGCTGCTGCCAGCGGGTTAAAGTTACGGGCTGTTTTCTGGTAGATGAGGTTTCCATAGGCATCGCCCTTCCACGCTTTTACAAGAGCTGCGTCTCCCTGAATAGCTTCCTCAAGAATGCACTGCCTGCCGCCAATAACTTTGTGCTCTTTGCCTTCGGCAATTGGAGTACCTACGCCTGTCGGAGTGTAAAAGCCGGGAATACCGGCCCCTCCTGCCCGTATGCGCTCTGCAAGCGTTCCCTGGGGGACGAGCTCTACTTCAAGTTCCCCACTCAAGTACTGCTCTTCAAAAATTTTATTTTCTCCTACGTAGGAAGCCACCATTTTTTTGATCTGCTTGTTTTCAAGCAGCAGCCCAAGGCCCCAATCGTTAACGCCACAGTTGTTACTGACCACTGTTAGGTTTTTCGTTCCTTTTTCAGCCAGTGCCTGAATGGCTTTTTCCGGAATGCCGCAAAGACCAAATCCTCCAACAATCAGGGTATCGCCGTCCTGGATGCGGGCTACGCTCTCTTCAAAAGACGTTTGTACCTTCGTCATGATATGAACTCCCTTCGGTTGTTTAATTGGTACTTCCACTTTACTAATAGCGCTTTCATAAGTAAAATAGATAAATAAAATAATTTTATTACTAAATAGAATAAGAGGTGCCGCATGGATATCAAACAGCTTCGTTTTTTTCTGGAGGTCTGTAAGGAGCTAAGCTTTTCCCGGGCCAGCGAGAAGCTTCACATTTCACAGCCGGCCTTAAGCAAAACGATTCATCAGCTTGAGAACGAAATCGGCCTCCGGCTGCTCGACCGCTCTACCCGTCATCTTTTTGTGACCAGGGAAGGGGAAATCATCCGCCAGCACGCCCAGAAAGTGCTTCGAAGCGCGGAAGATTTGTGGCAGGAAGCAGAGGAAATCAAACTGCATAAAAAAGGCAGCTTTACATTTGGACTTCCGCCCGTCATCGGCTCCAGCTTTTTCCCCGAAATTATTGCCGACTTCCGCAGAGTTCACCCCGAAGCGGGCATGCGTATCATCGAGGAAGGTGCCAAAATCATGGAACAGTCCCTGCTTGAAGGAAATATTGACGTAGGGGTAGCCATACTCCCGGTCGATAACGAACAGTTTGAGATACGTCAGATTATTGACCGGAAAATTCTCGCTGTTACCGCGGCAGATCACTCGTTTGCCGGACGAGAAAATATTCAAATGAAAGATTTAAAACACGAGTCCTTTTTAATGTTTCAGCAGGGCTTTTCTTTGTATGACCGGGTTTTCGAATCATGTATTCAGGCAGGCTTTGAACCTGACATTCTTTACGAAAGCTCCCAGTGGGACTTTTTATTTGAAAGCGCCATGGCCGGCCTCGGTGTTGCCCTGCTTCCTGAAACTGTTGTCCATAAAGCCGACACCAGAAATGTCTCTGTGCTTGCGGTAGATGATGAGCTGCTGCACTGGCGGCTTGCGCTTATTTGGCGGAAGCACAGCTACCAGACTCAGGCCGCCCAGGCGTGGATTTCTTTTGTGGAAGAAGCTTTTGCTTAATTTATATACCGTATTAGGCTGAATTTATAAAAACATTAATCCTACGCTAATAATCACACCACTAACTACGAGAATCCATAAACAAAAACCCATAATATCTCTTGCTTGTAAACCGGCAATAGCAAGTGCAGGTAAAGCCCAGAATGGTTGTATCATATTCGTCCAAGCATCTCCCCAGGCTACAGACATAACTGTTTTTGCTGGATCAACACCCAATACTTCACCCGCTTCAAGCATAATGGGTGCTTGTACAGCCCATTGTCCTCCGCCGGACGGTACAAAGAAATTTACTATCCCCGCGCTTAAAAAAGAAAAAAGTGGAAATGTTGCTTCTGTAGAAAATGCAATAAACCATTCTGATATTTGTACTGCAAGGCCAGAGGCTACCATCATCCCCATAATTCCAGCGTAGAACGGGAACTGGATAATAATGCCGCCAGCGTTTTTTACAGCTTCGCCAACACTACTTAAAAAATTTACAGGGGTTCCATGAAAGAAAATTCCTAAGGTCAAAAACATAAAATTTACTATATTTAAATTAGGCTCAACACCAAAATATGTTCTTGAAAAATATGTGCTTGATAAAAAGAAATGAAAAAACATCTGCCCCTCTGTTA
>NZ_JBQOJB010000031.1:0-12952 GCF_054971365.1 Marinococcus salis
TAACAGAGGGGCAGATGTTTTTTCATTTCTTTTTATCAAGCACATATTTTTCAAGAACATATTTTGGTGTTGAGCCTGAATTAATGGTTTCAATTTGGCCAACTGTAGACACCAAAAGTGAAAATTTTGAAGAAATGATGAGAGAAGGGCATTTGATTCAAGTAGAAAAGGGTATCCCTATTGCTATGGATTTTATGGGGAACACTTTATATTACGATGCCACCGACCCTTCGGCCAGAGAATATGTATGGAATAAAGCAAAGAAAAATTATTATGATTTAGGTATAGAAACTTTTTGGCTCGATGAAGCAGAGCCTGAGTACTCTGTATATGATTTTGATAATTACAGATACCACATTGGGCCAAACGTACAGACAGGAAACTATTATCCGGTAGGGTACGCCCAGACCTTCTACGAAGGGATGAACGCGCAAGGGCAGGAGGAAATTGTTAATCTGCTCAGGTGTGCCTGGGCAGGCAGTCAAAAATACGGTGCCTTAGTTTGGTCAGGAGATATAGATTCGAGCTTTGAAGCTTTGCAAAACCAGTTTGCCATAGGGCTAAACATGGGGATGAGCGGGATACCGTGGTGGACCACAGATATAGGTGGTTTTCACGGTGGAAATCCTGACGACCCAGACTTCAGAGAGTGTGTTATCCGCTGGTTTCAGTACGGGGCGTTTTGTCCGGTCTTTCGCCTTCATGGTGACCGTGAGCCAAAACAGGAACCTCTGAGTAATGAAAGAGGAGGCATGTGCCCTTCAGGAGCAGACAACGAGGTTTGGAGCTACGGCGAAGAAGCTTATGAAATATTCAAAGAATACATGCAGATTAGAGAAAATTTAAAACCATACATTAGAAAGTTAATGGAGGAAGCACACGAAAATGGTGCTCCTGTTATGAGAGCTCTATTTTATGAGTTCCCTGACGATCCTGACTGTTGGGAAAATGAAGACAGCTATATGTTTGGAAGCGATATTCTTGTTTCTCCAATCCTTAACCATGGTCAAAGAGAGAAAACAACATACTTTCCGCTGGGTGAACATTGGAGAAATATTAATGATGGAGAGGTATATGAGGGCGGAAAAAAAGTGAAAATTGATGCCCCGATTCACTCAATGCCTGTGTTCGTCAAAGTTGGAAGCGTTACAGAAAAATATTTTAAATGAATGTATTAAAGCAAAGCTCTGGATACAATTATCCGGGCTTTGCTTTTTTATTATTATATTATTGAACGCTTACTTTATCGCGGGTTAAAAAGACGTTAGATGCGAATGCACTGCTTCCTAAAGCAGAAGAGAGCGGCCCCAATTCTGAAAAAGTAATGTCTAAACGTTTTTTATAATAAGACAACAAGCGTTGATCAAGCACTTTATCTATAGGATGGTGAAGCCACTTTTCCAAACGTGCAAGTCTATTACCTATAACAATCTGTTCTGGGTTAAAGGTATTGACGATATTAACCAGGCCGAGACCAAGGTAAAAACCAACAGTGTTGATTATTTTTAAAATAGCATCATTGCCATCTTCAGCTTGTTGGATGACCTCTTCGAGCGTCAGTCTTTTTCCGAAAGCGACATAAACTTCGTTCAAAAGCGTTTCTTCTGAACTATACAATTCCCAACAGCCTATATTGCCGCATCGACATTTCTTTCCGTTTGTTTCAATAGAAAAATGTCCAACTTCTCCCGAGAATCCGTTGTTCCCCTGATATAGCTTATCCTCAATTATTATACCTGCTCCGATTCCAATGCCAACACTGACATATATTAAATTCTGGGAAGCGCGCCCAGCCCCGAATATTTTTTCGCCATATGCCCCGGCCTTAGCTTCATTTTCAATAACTACAGGTATTTGAAATTCTTTTTTTAATTTTGCTTTCAAATCAACATTTTCCCAGCCCAAATTAGGAGCAAAAAGTACCCATCCATTTTTATCTACTAGCCCTGGCACCCCTATGCCTACCCCTACAACGCCAAATGGACTTTTAGGAGCAGCCTTTATTAATTCAGTAATCAAGCTGTGGAGTAAAGGATAAATGCTTTCATAATGCTTGTTCACCATTGGGAATTCACGTTGCTGTACAATGTTTCCCTGTAAGTCTGTCAAGACACCTAAGATGTAATTAACCCCGAGATCCAGGCCAATAGAGTACCCCGCCGTGTGGTTAAAGTAAAGCATTACAGGCTTCCGTCCCCCGCTGGATATCCCAGCACCTACTTCTTTTGTTAATTGTTCATTAATAAGTTCGCTTACTAAACTCGAAACAGTAGCTTTGTTCAAGCCGGTTTGTTTTGAAATTTCAATTCGTGAAATCGGGCTGTGCTTTTGAATGCTGCTTAAAACAATAGACTTATTGATTTGCTTTACGAGCGACTGGTCTCCTGTCCTCTCCATGACTTTCACATGCCTTTCCGAATCTTTATTTACTTAATAAACATAGAATTAAATACTCTTATAAAAACACTATATATTGTTTTTATCTATAGATCAATAAATTGGTAAAATAACATTGACAACGCTTTCAATATATTAGATACTTTGTTTAACGACAAAACTTACTTAAGGAGAGAATATGAAAAAACGTATGGTAGGAATTAGTACATTATTACTGGGAGGTCTTCTGGCGGGCTGCGGCGGAGAAAGCGGCGGTGGGAGTTCGGAAGCTGAAGGAGAAGTGTTAGTTTGGAATTACTTCACCGGAAAACAAAAAGAACTATTTGATGAATTAGTTCAGGAATATAATGATTCTCAAGATGCCGTTACTGTTACTTCTGAATACGTTCCGTTTGACGAAATCAAAAAACAGTTGTCTGTTGGTTCAGCAGGTGACAGTCTTCCGGATATGGTTTTTGTAGATACAGTGGATAACGCCGCTCTGGCTTCTCAAGGTGTATTAGCGAATATTTCAAATGAAGTAAATGAGTGGGGGGAACAGGAAAACTTCCTGGAAGGGCCAATGAAATCGACAGTCTACGAGGAAGAACATTATGGTTTGCCGTTCGCGAGTAATGCTCTAGGTTTGTTTTACAACGAAGAAAAACTGGAGGAAGCCGGGTTAGAAGAACCACCTGAAACATGGAAAGAATTAAGCAGTTATTCAGAAACGTTAACCACAGGCGAAACAACTGGAATGGCCTTATCTGGTGTTAAATCGGAAGAATCAACCTTTCAATTCTACCCTTTCCTGCTATCTAATGGCGCTGACTATCAATCTTTAGATTCTACGGAAGCGAAAGAATCACTTGAAGTTTTAGACGATTTAATTGAGGACGGATACATGAACGACGGTGTTGTTAATGCGACTCAGGATGACTTAGCACGTCAGTTCGGTACTGGAGAAGTGGCTATGATGGTTAATGGGTCCTGGAACATAGAAAGATTAAAAGAAGAAAATGAAAACTTAGAATTTAGCATTGCACCTATTCCAGCACCTGAAGGAAAAGATTCAGTCTCTACATTGGGCGGAGAAAACCTGGCCTTAGTTGAAGGAGGAAACCAAGAGCAGGCATGGGAATTTATGAGTTGGCTTTTGGACCCTGAACAGTTAACTGACTTCACAGCTGAAACAAGCACTTTTCCTGCAAGAGAAGATATATTAAACGAAAGTGACAATTGGAGTGAAGATAAACATTTGAGTCAGTTCATCCCTATTTTAGAAAACGCTCAACCAAGAGGGCCTTCCCCTAATTGGCCAAGCATTTCTTCACCTATCCAAGTGGCTATACAAGAATCGTTTACTGATTCAAAAACTCCAGAAGAAGCCCTGGAAGAAGCGGCAGCTAAAGTAGAAGAAAATACTCAGGAGGAGTAGGTGAATATGGCAAATACGACTGCGAAGAATTATGAGAACAAAGCAGAAAAGCAGAGTATCTGGAAAAAAGTTTTAAGCAATTGGCAGGGATATTTATTTGTTCTTCCAGCAGTAATTTACATGCTGGTGCTTATTGGATATCCCCTGATATATAACTTAATTCTTAGTTTCCAAAATGTGAATTTAGCAGTTTTTAACGCCGGGGGTGCAGAATTTGTAGGGTGGCAGAACTACGCTTCGCTATTCCAGCAGGACGTCTTTTGGATATCCCTGAAAAACACCATGGTATACACGATCGGAAGCGTTGTCTTCCAGTTTGTATTAGGATTTCTTTTAGCTTTATTTTTTAGTATGAAATTTAAACTGGCCTCTTTTCTGAGAGGCGTAATGATGGTCAGCTGGTTGATTCCTTTAACAATATCCGCATTGCTGTTTCGGTTCATGATGGGTGCTGATGGAGGAATTGTGAACCAGTTCCTGCTTTCAATAGGACTGGTGAATCAACCAATTGAATGGCTGACAAGTCCGGATATTGCTTTATGGACGATTATACTGACAAATATCTGGGTTGGAATTCCTTTTAACATGCTCCTGCTTTCTACCGGATTGAGCAGTCTTCCAGAAGAAATTTATGAAAGTGCCAGTCTGGACGGAGCAAATATATTCCAAAAATTTTATCATCTAACTTTGCCGCTATTAAAGCCAGTAATACTAGTAGTCATGATGCTCGGTTTTATCTATACTTTTAAAGTTTTTGATTTAGTATTCGTTATGACCGGTGGCGGGCCGATTAATTCAACAGAAGTATTATCTACACTTGCGTACCGTTATTCATTCGATGATTTTGAATTTAGTATGGGTGCTGCATCAGCTAATATATTATTTATCATCTTATTTGCTATTAGTCTCGTATATTTATGGATGATTAATAGAGATAATAAGGAGGCAGGACAATGACCGGTAAAAGAAAAGAATGGCTCCTAAACATAATCGGAGTGATTATCGTCTTCATATTTTTGTTTCCTTTTTTCTGGATGATTATCACTTCGTTTAAAACTCAAAGCGAAATATTTCAGGTGCCGCCGACATTTTTACCATCGGAATGGAATATTTCGAGTTACCAAAGCATTTTTGCAGACGATGTATTAAGGAACTTTTTTAATAGCTTTTTAATAGCTTTTACTACGGCGATTTTAGTATTGGTATTGGCTGTGCCTTCTGCTTATGGACTTGCAAGGTTCAAGATAAAAGGCCTTGGCTTTTTCATTCTTATTTTCCTTGTAACCCAGATGCTTCCAGCCACTGTAGTTCTTACCCCCCTGTTCATTATGTTTAATCAACTGGGCATATTAAACACTTATTTAGGCCCGATATTAGCAGCAGCTACATTGGGCGTGCCTTTCTCTGTGCTGATTTTAAGAACATTCTTCCTGGACATTCCTTATGAATTGGAAGAGGCAGCCACTATCGATGGAAGCAATAAGTGGCAGACATTTATTAAAATCATCGTTCCACTCGCTACTCCAAGCATAATTGTTTGTGGAGCTGTTTCCTTTTTCTTTGCCTGGGGAGATCTGATTTTCAGTATTACCTTTAACAGAAGTCAGGAATTATGGCCACTGACAGCTGGTATATATAATGCTATTGGAAGATATGGAATTGAGTGGAACTCGTTGATGGCGTTTGCAACTATTTCAGCGCTTCCCGTGTTAATTATATTTATTTTACTGCAAAAACGTTTGGTTAAAGGTTTGGCAAGCGGAGCTGTTAAGTAATGATGGAGGGACTTATATGAAGTTTTCGGATGGCAATTGGCTGACCAGGGAAGGGTATCAACTGTATCATCCTAACCATATCACTGATTATGAAATTTCGCAGGAAGAAGTAATTATATACGCTCCGTGTAAACCAATCCCTGATAGAGGAGCTACGCTGGATGGCCCGCTGTTAACATTAAAAATATCTTCTCCAACGAGTAACGTACTCACAGTAAGAGTGTCACACTTTTTAGGAGGATTGGAAAAGCGGCCAGAATTAGAATTTATGGAAAAAAAGCGTAACGAATTAACAGTAAATGATAGTGATGAATGCTTAGAGATTATGACTGGCGATTTAAAAATGAAATTAAACAAGCAGCGTTGGCTGATAGAATACTTTAATCAGGAACGAAAGGTAACAGAAAGCCAAAATAAAAATCTCGCGTATATCAAACATGTTTCTGGAAAAAGTTATATGAGAGAACAATTAAACATCGGTGTAAGTGAACATATTTATGGTTTAGGAGAAAGGTTTACTCCCTTTGTGAAAAATGGACAATCTATTGATTCATGGAACAAAGATGGGGGCACCAGCACGGAGCAGGCTTATAAAAATATCCCTTTTTATGTTTCAGATCGGGGATATGGTTTGCTGGTGAATCATTACGAAAACGTTTCTTATGAAATAGGCTCTGAAGAAGTGTCCAAATCACAATTCAGCGTTGAAGGTGAAGAATTAGAATACAGCATTATTAACGGCCCAGAGCCTAAAAAAATTATAGAAAATTATACAGATCTGACTGGAAAACCAGCTTTGCCGCCGAAGTGGTCTTTTGGATTATGGTTAACTACTTCATTTACTACGAATTATGATGAAGAAACAGTAAATCATTTTGTAGATGGAATGAAATCCAGAAACATTCCTTTAAGTGTCTTTCATTTTGACTGCTTTTGGATGAAAGAATTTGAATGGTGTAATTTTGAGTGGGACGAACGATTTTTTCCTGATCCAGAAGGAATGATCAAACGACTTAAAAATAAAGGACTATCCATATGTGTGTGGATTAATCCTTACATTGCGCAAAAATCCCCTTTATTTCAAGAAGGAAAAGAAAAAGGTTACTTTATTAAAACCAAAGACGGCGACGTATGGCAATGGGATTTGTGGCAGGCTGGACAAGCAATCGTTGATTTCACTAACCCAGAAGCAAAAAAATGGTATCGAAGCAAGCTGGAAAAGCTGCTGGATATGGGGGTAGACAGTTTTAAAACGGACTTCGGTGAACGTATACCAGTCGAAAGCGTAACTTATTACGATGGTTCTGACCCAGACAGGATGCATAACTACTATGCACAGATTTACAATGAAACGGTTTTTTCTCTGCTTAAAGAAAAAAAGGGGAAAAATGAAGCGGTGGTGTTTGCCCGGTCGGCAACCATAGGAGGACAGCGTTTCCCTGTTCACTGGGGAGGGGATTGTTATGCTACCTATGAATCCATGGCCGAAAGCTTACGCGGAGGATTGTCCCTGACTTCTTCCGGATTTGGATTTTGGAGTCACGATATTGGGGGATTTGAAAACACTGCAAGTGCCGACCTTTTCAAACGCTGGACTGCTTTTGGAATGCTTTCTACTCACAGCCGTTTACACGGCAGCAGTTCTTACCGGGTCCCATGGCTGTTTGATGAGGAATCGGTAGAGGTTACGAAATTTTTCGCAGAGTTAAAAAACAAATTAATGCCGTATTTATATAACGAAGCCATACACACGTCCGTAACAGGCATCCCTATGATGCAGCCTATGTACATGACATTTCCGGATGAAAAAGAAACTACGTATTTAGACACACAATATATGCTAGGGGATGATTTATTAGTAGCTCCTGTATTTAATGAAGAAGGCACTGTGGATTATTATTTACCTGAAGGAAAGTGGACAAATTATTTCACTAAACAAACAACACTTGGGAAACAATGGTTGAGACAGCATTGTGATTACTTCCAGTTACCGTTGTATGTACGTCCTCATACCTTGCTTCCGATTGGAAGTAATAAAGAGCGGCCAGACTATGACTATAACGACCACGTCTGTTTTGAACTTTACGAGCCAGAATTAAATAAGCCTTGCACAAGAAAAATTAAAGACAACGAAAATAATACGCTGTTACATGTAGAAGTATTAAAAGAAAATACCCGCATGAAAATAGTTTGTACACATAATGAACATAATACTGACTGGTCGGTATTGTGGGTGAACAGTCCAAAGATCTTCTGGGCAAAGGGAGCAAAAATTAAACAAAAAGATAATGGTTACCTGATCACACCTGAAAATAAAGAGATTTTCATAGAATGGGAGGAATTATAAAATGCAATCATTTCAAAACGTACCAGCGATCAACTTCGAGGGCCCGGATTCGGCTAATGACTTTTCTTTTAAGCACTATGACAAGGACGCGACCGTTATGGGGAAATCAATGGATGAATGGCTCCGCTTTTCAGTAGCCTACTGGCATACGCACACCTTTGGCGGGGAGGATCCGTTTGGCGGGCCGACGATGGAGCGTTCGTATCAGAAATACAACGGCATGGATCTTGCGAAAGCACGGGTGGAGGCGAACTTTGAACTTTTGAATAAGCTGGGCATCACCCGGTTTGCGTTTCATGACATTGACATTGCCCCGGAAGGTGATTCTTTAAAAGAAACCTATCAAAATATTGATACGATCACTGCGATGCTGAAGGATAATATGAAAGAACACGGCATTGGTCTTCTGTGGAATACAGCGAATATGTTTATGGACCGCCGGTTTATGCACGGGGCAGCGACGACAAACAATGCGGACGTCTATGCCTATGCCGCAGCTAAAGTAAAAAAACAGCTTGAGGTGGCGAAAGAGCTGGGTGCGCAGAACTACGTGTTTTGGGGCGGCCGGGAAGGCTACGAGACTCTGCTTAATACTGATATGAAACGCGAAATGGATAACCTGGCACGCTTCTATCACATGGCGGTGGATTATGCGAAAGAAATAGGTTTTGAAGGGCAGATGCTTATTGAACCAAAACCGAGGGAACCAATGAAGCACCAGTACGACTTTGATGTTGCTACAGCCTACGCGTTCCTGCAAAAATATGATCTCGACAGTCATTTTAAAATGAACATTGAATCAAACCACGCCACGCTTGCCGGCCATACATTTGAACATGAACTCCGCTACGCGAGAGAAATGGGCATTCTTGGCTCTGTGGACGCAAACCAGGGCGACCTGCTGCTCGGATGGGACACTGACGAGTTCCCAACTGATATCTACGATGCGACACTTGCCATGTACGAAATTCTGAAAAACGACGGCCTCGGTACCGGCGGCTTAAACTTTGATGCCAAGGTGCGGCGCCCGTCCCATAAGCCGGAAGACCTGTTTCACGCGCATATTGCGGGAATGGACACCTTCGCGTATGGATTAAAAGCAGCCTCCCAGCTGATCGAAGACCGTGTATTTGAAAACATCGTGGAGGAGCGATACAGCAGCTTTGATAAAGGGGTGGGAAGTGACATTCTCGCTGGGAAAACAAGCTTTAAAGAACTCGAAGCTTACGCCCTTGAACTCCAGGAGCCGATCGAACATCAGTCGGGTAAACAGGAGCTTATTAAGGCAAAACTGAACCAATATATTTTAAACGCAAACAATACAGTTAAAGTTTAAGCAAAGAGGTGCTGGCATGACTTATGTAATCGGAGTCGATTTAGGAACGAGCGCAGTGAAATCGCTTCTTGTGAATAGAAGTGGCGAAGTGACAGCATCGGTATCAAAATCGCTGTCTGTCCAACAGCCGGCAGCAGGGCGTTCCGAGCAGAACCCTGATGAATGGGTGGAGCAGACGGAAGCATCGATTCAGGCGCTGATGGAGAAGACAGGCATCAAAGCAGAAGAAGTAGAAAGCCTCAGTTTTTCCGGCCAGATGCACGGCCTCGTCCTTCTCGATGATGCCGGGCGTCCGCTGCGCCCGGCCATACTCTGGAACGATACAAGAACATCGGAGCAGTGCGAAATGATCCGCCGTATGATCGGGGAGAACGAGTTGATTGAGGCGACGCAGAACACCGTTCTCGAAGGCTTTACTCTCCCTAAAATGCTCTGGGTGCAGGAGCATGAGCCGGAGGTATGGAGCAGGGCAGCATCCTTCCTGTTGCCAAAGGACTATGTCCGGTACCGGCTGACGGGCAGCATGCAGATGGAGCTATCGGATGCAGCCGGCACGCTTCTGTTGGATGTGAAGCGGAAAACATGGAGCCACGCGATGCTCGAGGGCTTTAATCTTTCCTCCTCCTTCTGCCCACCGCTGATTGAGTCACACGAAAGCGCCGGCAGACTGACGAAGGAAGCAGCAGCCCGAACAGGACTGCATAACAGGGTAAATGTTATTGCAGGCGGCGCTGATAATGCCTGCGGTGCTTTAGGAAGCGGTATTACAGAGCCCGGGGAAGGCCTTCTAAGCATTGGGACGTCCGGAGTGCTCCTGGTACCGGATCACGGGGAAGCAGTGCCAGATGGACGCCTGCATTATTTTAACCATGCTTCGGAAGATCAGTATTATTATATGGGCGTCACGCTTTCTGCCGGAAACAGCCTGCAGTGGGTGAAAGACAATCTGTTTTTTGACGAAACGATTGAAGAACTGGTCGAACGGGCCTCTCAGGTGCCGGCAGGAGCAGATCATTTATTGTTCGCCCCGTTTCTAACTGGAGAACGGACGCCGTATATGGATGCAGGCATCAGGGGCAGCTTTATCGGGCTTGACATCCGTCATACAAGAGGGCATATTGTCCGCGCGGTCATGGAAGGAATCACGTATTCGCTAAAGGAGTCTCATGATATTATTCTTCAGCAGGGGTTTCAGGTAAATTCCCTTGTGTCCATCGGCGGGGGAGCAAAAAGTTCCTTCTGGCTTCAGATGCAGGCCGATGCTTTTGGCTGCCCGGTGCGCAGACTGGCACATGAACAAGGGCCGGGGCTCGGGGCAGCAATGCTTGCAGCCTATGGCGCAGGATGGTTTGCAACGCTCGAGGAATGCAAAAAGATATTTGTAAACGAAAGCGAAACATTTTATCCGGATCCGGATCAATCATTGATATATGAAAAAACGTTTCAGGCTTATAAAAAAATATATGCACAAACGTCGCCGTTTACTGTACAGAGACTGTAATGAACAGGCAAAAGTCTTTTCAGGCTTTTGCCTATTTTATTAAAGAATAATTGAAGATTGCGATCCGAAACGTTTTGGATTACTATGGAGGGGAAGTAGGTGCCCAACTCATAATAGGCACAAATATTTTTAGTTGGTTTTGGAAACGCCTTCAGAAGATACTTAACTACCAAAGGAGGAACGATATGAATATTACAATCTGGAACGAAAACAGGCATGAACAGAAAAATCCCGCCGTCTCCGAAGTTTATCCGAAGGGGATCCACGGAGCATTGGCTGAATTTTTAACGGAAGAAGCGGGCGTTGTACGGACGGCTACACTCGACGAACCAGAGCATGGACTCACGGAGGAAGTGTTAAACGATACCGATGTGCTGCTCTGGTGGGGCCACATTGCCCATGACGAAGTCGAAGACGATATTGTCCGGCGTGTCCAAAAACGTGTACTAGATGGCATGGGGCTGATTGTGCTTCATTCCGGCCATTTGTCGAAAATATTCCGTACGCTGATGGGCACAGGCTGCGATTTAAAGTGGCGGGAAGCAGATGAACGTGAGCGTCTCTGGGTGGTGGAGCCTGGGCATCCGATAACCGAAGGAATTGGAGAGTATATCGAAATGCCGAAGGAGGAAATGTATGGTGAGCATTTTGACATTCCGGCACCGGATGAACTCGTGTTTATCAGCTGGTTCGAAGGCGGGGAGGTTTTCCGAAGCGGGGCAACGTTCACCCGGGGACGGGGGAAGATTTTTTATTTCCGTCCAGGCCACGAAACGTATCCCACCTATTACCATCAGGACATTCAAACAGTAATCAAAAACGCAGTTCAGTGGGCTGGGCCGAAAAATACCCCGGCGCCCGTTTATGGTAATGCCAAGCCGCTTGAAACCATTTCGAGTAAAGATGTGGAGGAAGAGAATTAATGGATATATTGCAGATAGGTATCATTGGTGCAGGGGGCATTGCCCAGGGCAGGCACATTCCTGCTTTCCAGCTGATCGAAGACGCGCACGTAGCTGCTGTTTTTGATACAGACTTCAAAAAAGCGGAGAGAGCTGCCGAAGCATTCGATATCCCGGCTGTGTGTGGGACAGTGGAAGAGCTGCTCAAACAGGTAGAAGCAGTAATTATCTGCACGCCGAACAAATTTCATGCAGAGCTTGCCGTACAGGCGCTCGATGCAGGAGTCCACGTGCTTTGTGAAAAACCGATGGCAATGACCACTGCCGAGTGCAGAGATATGATTGAAGCATCCGAACGCTCGGGGGCGGTATTAACGATTGGTTATCATTACCGTTATATGCAGGAATCCCGCACGGCGAGACAAATGGTGCAGGAGGGCGAAATTGGCGATCCGCTTGTCGTACGTCTGCAGGCGATGCGAAGGCGAAAGGTGCCTGGGTGGGGGGTTTTTACAAACAAAGACCTTCAGGGCGGCGGCAGCCTGATGGATTATGGGTGTCACCTGCTTGATCTTTCGCTATGGCTGCTGGATGACCCCCGGCCGGTTGAAGTCAGTGGAAGAACTTACGACCGTTTAAGTAAAACGCCCGGCCAGATTAACGAATGGGGAGCTATTGATGCTGAAAGCTTTACCGTAGAGGATCATGTGACCGGCTATATTACATTTGAAAATGGAATGACGCTGCTGCTCGAATCGTCCTGGGCTGCGAATATTAAAGAAGATAAAGAGGAGCTGAGCATTTCCGGGGTTGACGGCGGCCTCCAGGTCTTTCCGCTTGAGCTTTACCAGTCGAAATACGGCTCTATGATGAGTACAGAGCCTCACTTAACAAACCCGGAGCGCGAGGACGTGCTGCAGGCGAAAAATTTCACAGAAGCGTGCCTCGGGCTGGCGGAAATTGTTGTCAAGCCAGAGCAAGCCCTTCGTGTTACCCGGATTATTGAAGCTGTTTATGAAAGCAGCAGAACTGGAAAAAGCGTACGTCTGGACAATGTGTATGCCGACGAAGTATAAGCATCCGAAGGGGTGCTTTTTTATTTACTTTAAAACTGTTCTTAATAAAAAATTTTTATAATTTTTTAACTTTTAAGTTGCAGGTTTGAAAACAAATGTTGGTCATAGAAGTAAATATTGGAATTTATATCCAATATCATCCGCCTGATGATTTTGTGGGTCAGGCCACGCGGTAGGCGTCATACACGCTTTCCAGGGTCG
>NZ_JBQOJB010000032.1:0-12579 GCF_054971365.1 Marinococcus salis
TAACAGAGGGGCAGATGTTTTTTCATTTCTTTTTATCAAGCACATATTTTTCAAGAACATATTTTGGTGTTGAGCCATTAAATGAAAAAGTTATTTTAAAAAAGAATAACTTTTTCATTTAAATTTAAAATCGTTAGATTCAGCCTCTAAATAATCTCTGCTTACTCAAAAATTAAATTCAAATACAAAAAACCCCGACTAACATTGAAGTCGAGGTTTCCTTACATATTTCTAATATATTCCTATTCCACTAAATCAAGCCGCTTTTTCTTCTTCGTTTTTCTTTCCCTTGTTGCGGTTCCAGCTGAGCAGGAAGATGCCTGCGAGTACCGCGAGGATAATCAGCGAGTACAACCACTGGGACTGGACGAGCATGATCAGGTTGCCAAGTGCAAGGCCGATGACGCCGAAGTCAGCATCGCCAAACGTAGTGTTCTGGAAGCCGAGATCGCCGAGCAGCGGCAGGAGCAGTGCCGGCAGGAAGCTGATCATTACACCGTTCGCTACAGCGCCGACAATGGCACCCACTCTTCCGCCGGTGGCGTTGCCGAAGACGCCGGCCGCCGCTCCGGTAAAGAAGTGAGGCACAAGCCCCGGCACGATGACGGCCAGGCCCAGCAGCGGCAGGATGAACATGCTGCCAAGGCCCGCGATAAAGCTGAACAAAAAGCCGATAATCACCGCATTATTTGCGAATGGAAATACAGCCGGTGCATCGAGCGCCGGTTTCGCGTTCGGCACAATTTTATCCGCAATACCCTTAAACGCCGGTACGATTTCACCGAGCAGCATCCGCACCCCGGCGAGAATGATGTAAACGCCGGCTGCAAAGGTAAGGCCCTGCATGAGCGCGAAGATCAGGAAGCTCTGGCCTTCGCTCACCTCTGACTCAATAAACGCCGGCCCTGTGAACAGCGCAACCACTACAAACAGGATAACCATCGTCAGCGACACGGATACGGTAGTGTCACGCAGGAACCCGAGCGACTTTGGCACCTTGATGTCTTCGGTGCTTTTGCTTTTGTCGCCGATCCGCTTTGCAAGAAAGCCGGAAACAAAATAACCAAAGGAGCCGAAGTGGCCGACCGCAATGTCGTCGGACTGCGTAATTTCACGCGTGTACGCTGCAACATGGCCGGAAGCAGTACCATGAGCGACCCTAGGATGATGGAGCCAAGCGCTACCATCGGCACGCCCGTCATGCCGCCGGTCGTCAAAATAACCGCGATCATGCACGCCATAAACATAATATGATGCCCGGTCAGGAAAATGTAGCGAAACGGCGTAATTCTTGCCAAAATAATGTTGACGATCATACCAAACAGCATAATCATGGCCGTTTCCGCCCCAAACGCGTCCTGGGCAACCGCGACGATTGCCTCGTTGTTCGGAATGACCCCGTCGACGTTAAACGCCTGGTTGAACATGGCGCTGAACTGGTCGAGCGACCCGGTAATCACTGCTGCCCCTGCTCCTAAAATCACAAAGCCGAGTATTGTTTTGAGCGTCCCGGACACGACGTCCGACGCTGCCTTCCGTTGAATCAACAGGCCGATAAAGGCAAACAGTCCGACCAGAATTTCCGGTGTACCCAACAAGTCATTCATCAATAAGTCTACCATCACTCAACCTCCCCTCTAACTTGCCTGATGCTTTACAGATTTTTTTCCAGGGCGTCCCGCAGCTCTTGCTTGTCGAGCAGGTTATTCAGAAGCGCAATGTTGCGCGTGCCGTCGTCGAGGTTGCCGAGAATGTCGGCGGAGCCAATGTACAGATCGGCGCTTTCCGTTTTGGCGGTCGTCAGATCCGTATGGGAGACGTCCGCCTCCTCGTTCATTTCCTTTAAAATTCTGTTTACGTTCATTTCCACCATCATCGAGCTTCCTAGTCCGTTACCGCATACGACTAAAATCTTTTTCATTTTTCTCACTCCTCGTTGTTATTGGGTTGAATACGTTTTAACTAGCTGCATAATCTCCTGCTTGGACTTTGCGTTTAACAGCTTCTCCTTTGCATCCGGCTCCGACAGCAGCTCGGTCAGCTGCGACAGCGCTTTTAAATGCGTTTCGTTATCAATTGCTGCGAGCACAATCACGACCGACGCCTGGTACTTTTCCTCATTGGAAAACTGGACCGGCTGCTGCAGGTGCAAAAGGCTCATGCCGAGCCTGTTAACGCCTGATTCGGGGCGAGCGTGCGGAATCGCAATGTCCGGCGCAATGACCACATACGGGCCGAGCTCTTCAATGTTTTGGATCATCGCTTCGATGTAGGAGGCATTCACGCTCTCGTTATCCGTAAGCGGAGTGGAAGCCTTGCGGATCGAGTCCTGCCAATCCGCCGCGAATTCTTCCATTAGGATCGTGTCTTCGTTGAGCAGTTCTTCTAGCATGGGTTTGGTTGTCTCCTTTACCTTTGAAATATCGCCCCTTAAGAAATGCCGGAGCTTGTCGGCCAGCTGCTCGCGCTCATGGATGGTCGCGTGCTGGCTGATCGCATCCAGCAGCGCCTCTTCTTCAAAAGCACCGGGGCTGCTTTCGGCGAACACCTCTTTTAATCTGGCGTGCACGGCGTCCCGCTCCTCGTTGGTTAAAAACGGGGGGAGCAGAATTACCGGTGTATCGGTTTCCGGTACGGGAATGGTGGTGAATATTATGTCCACGTGCCGGTCCATTGCCTCGTATTCCTGCCGGGACAGTATGTCTTCGACCATCAGCTCCGAAAGCAGGGCTTCGAGCTGTGACCGCAGTAGGGCGGACGCCGCGATCCCGTTTTCGCAGATGACGACGGCGGTGTACTTTTTGTTCGTCTGGACGCCGTCCCGGTGCAGCCAGCCCCCGAAGTGCATCGCGATGTAGGCGGCTTCCTCCTCGGGGACGGACTTGCCCAAATAGGACTCCAGGTGGGTAATCGACCGCCGGGTCAGATGTAGAATCTCGGGGTAGTCCCTCTGCACCTCCGCCACGTAGTCATTGGCGATCGGCATGTCGTACTTCATCCGGTAGTAGGCGGGCTTTAAGTGCGCCAGCAGATTGTCCTCAAGCTGCCTTCGTTCGTCAAACACGAGGCAGCCGACCACCTGAAAGTCGTTGACAATTTTCGTGATAATCATGCGCAGCTGATGTTCTTCCTCCGTTTTGGACTGCTGGGCTGTTTCCCGCTGAACCCGGGAGCCGAGCAGGTGCATCGCGAAGTAATAAACATCTTCTTCCGCGAGAGAGACCAGCCCGTTCTCCTGCAGGCTGCGCTGGATTTCCCGGGCCGCCTGGTACGCCTTCGTCTGCCGGATGATTTCCTTTTCCTCATCGTCGATATCGACGGCCGGGGCGCTTCCGGGCTGCTGCGCGGCCAGGAGCAGCTGCAGCACCAGAGAGCGGACGCTGTCGTTACTGTACTGCACTTCAAGCATCGTCTCGACGCGCCGGATTTCGCGTTCGATCAGGGCATACAGCTGATCCTCCTGTGGAAGCGCCGCAGGTGAGAGCATCTGCTGCGCTTTTTCCTCCATCCGCTCGGAGAAACGCTCGGAGAAAATGTCTTTAATGATCGTGTTTAACAGCTGCTGCTTATCCTCCCGGCTCCCATCAAGATAGTAGCCAGCGTGTTTTTCGTTTTTGATGCGGATGCGTTTTGGCTCCAGCCACTCTGCGGCTTTTTTCATATCCCGAAACAGCGAGCCGCGGCTCACGTTAATCCAGTCGAGCAGCGTGTTCGTCCGCACGTTTGCTTTCGCGACCAGGAGATGCAGCACGATCAGGTAGATGCGCTCCCACTGGTCAAACCGGTAGTCCCAGTCATTGTCGATGTGGGTAACATCCTGCAGCTTCCGCTTTGTCTCCGCATCCAGGTAGATGCCCTTGCCGTAGATCCGCTGGGTGCGCCTCAGCCTGTTTTCCTCGAGCCAGTCGTCAATCTGCTGAAGGTCGTAATAGATGGTGCGCTGTGAGATGCCGAACTGCTTTGTTAACCAGTCCACTTCCACAACCGTGTCCGCCTGCAGCACATAATTTAAGATCGCCGTCCGGCGCTGATCCAGGACGATGATGATTCACCTCCCGCCTCTTTGTTTCAAATTGCAAAATGTATTTGCTCATCACTAGTGATTACCGTTACTATAATACAACCGCCGCAACTATGTAAGGGCTTTCCGCGTTTCAAATTTGTAGAATAGGAATTTGCAAAATGATACTTATTAAAAACTATTAATTTAAGTCTTTAAACGAAAAAAGCTTCCTTTAAGTTCAATGAACTTAAAAGAAGCATAGTAATGTTAAACACCTTCAGTTAAACAAGCTTGATTATAAAATTTGAATTTATTAGCAGCATCTACTAATGATCCTAAGGCAAAATACCCTTCTTTATTATGATGACCGATACAACCTATCAAAGGCGATGCTAAGAAACCTAACATAGCTCCTATTTCTTCCATTGTAGGAGGCTGTTCAAATTGTTTATCGTTTCTTAACATTCGATATATGTCTTTTTCCTCTAAAAAACCACCAGTTACTGGATCCAAGCTTTCATCTACAAGACAATCCATCACAGTTTGTAATAAGAGACCTGATCTTTTAACTGTTGCTCTGTCTTCTTCTAGTATGCTAATATCTATCAATCCAGGTTGAGAAAAGACTTTTTCGTAAGATTGAAATTGAAGGGGCACTTCATGATGAAGTTTGATTAATTGTTCTAGAGAGTTAATATCAATTAATACCACGCTATGCTCGGTGGCCCATTTGATTAGCCTTTCTCCTTGAAAGTCTCCTCCTACCACAGCAATATAATCTGCTTCATGCAATTTTTTGTGTTCTTTTAAAGTATCAAAAGTTATTTGCCCTTCAATTACTATACCTGTCCACGTAGACTTTGCATCTACACTTACTTTATATGAATATTTAGGGATACTTGGTGCTTGCAATAATACATCTGTTTTCCCGGAGCCTCCAAACAAAAAAGTTTTAAAACCTAACAAAGCAAATGCTTTCTCTATTGCCTCTTCAAATCTTTTAGGGTTAGAAGAATCTTTTGAAGCCATACGTAATTCTTTTAATGATTCACCAATGTTTTCTTTCTCAATAAGATCTTCATTATCTCCAGGTTCAACATTATATTGTTCAGACTCTTTTTTGGATTGCACTGAAATAACTTTTAAAAACTTTTTTCCTCTTTCTGTAAGGCAATACTTTTCAGTGTCCTTTTCCTGCACTAACAAAGCGCTACGTAAAATATGAATTCTTTTTCTCATTTCTCCCATTCTCTCACTATCAAATCCATAAGAAACTTTAGCAATAACTGCAAGTTCTCTTGTGCTCAAATTATTTTTCTCTAATTCTTTAAGCATTTCGAAAACAAAAAGAACTTTGCTTTGGAAACAACAAACTAAATCAAGGGCCGATTTCGTGGCTTCCCACTTCTTGCCTATCTCTGTTGCTGAAAATAACGTTCTCGTTCTTCTTTCTACAAATTCAATAGTAGTAAGTGTAGTCATAAAAGCCCTGATAGAGGAATCTGCAATGGCATATGTCTTTTTAGAGTAATTAATAATGGAATCTATTTCTATTGGTTGGGATGTTAATTGCACATACTCACTCAAAGTATTAAGAATTTCGGAGATATTACCTGGGATATAACCAATAGCTGGTTTTCTATTTTCTAATTCTTGCTGTGATATTTTAGTTAACTCTAACGCCCAATTAGATACAGGCAGTTCTTTTTCATCTATTGTAGAGTCTGTTACTTGGATGATTTCTTCTGGTTTAACATATGAAATATTTTGAATAAAACTTAAACCTTCTTCTGTTAATGAATAAGTGAATTTATAATCCTCATATTCAACCAATCCTAACTGTTTAAACCAGGTTAGCCTTATACCAATTTCCGATGTACTGTCCCACGTTAAGCCATAATCTTTTTTAGCTATATCAAGTAGCTCCGATATTTTTTTTGGTTCTTTTAAGTTTACAAGCAGTTCCCCGATGAAGCGAACTCTAGCGTTAAAAATTGCTGTCAAGTACAGATGGTCCTCTGTTTCAAGCCATTTGTTTCCTTCATCCGAGACCATCCAATTTCCTTTATCCTTATATACTAATCCTATAGGACGTAACCATATGCATAATTGATCTAATGTCGCTTTACTGGTGCTTCCTTCTATTTCAAGAATGGTATTATAAGAAACTCTATCATTTACAGCCTGCAAAGTTTTTCGAAGAGCAGAGGCTTGGCCCTCATCTCCCCTTGGGATTTTTGGAAGTGAGAATCTTTTCTCTTCCCATTTTCTTGATTCAGGGTATTCGTTATAGTCGACCTTTTTCATTATTTCACCTTCTAAAAAAGAATATTTACTGTTTTTAATTCCACAAACTATTTATACATTGATTAAATTCTCTATGAGTATTTCTTTTTACTAAAGTTGTACGCTTCATAATTTTTTGGTTCGAAATCTCTTATAAAAGGCGAAATTCTTTTTATGGCCAGAAGTGTTACTTCCTGCTTTGCTCTGGTGATTGCTACATATAGAATTTTCTTTTCATCATTACGAATACTTTCTTCATCTTTTAAATAAGATTCTGAAAGCGAATCACCGCTAGATCTATTCTTAAGATCTTTAATCCTTTTTTGATTAGGATAATGATCCCAATCAAAATGTATAACAAACACATAATCAAACTCTAAACCTTTTACTCCAAAGGGATCTGTAAAATAAACCGGCTTTAATTTCTGGGAATACTTAAAATTCTTATTATACTGCTCTGATGTAACTGTATTAAATTCTCTATTTAATTTTATTAAGAGAAGAGAGTTACCAATATTGCCAATGTTTTCTTCATATCTATGAACAACAGCAATAGTAGCTTCTGGAGTACTTGTCCGAATTTTTTTAATTTCCCTAATAAGAAATTTAGCTTGTGTAGTTTCATCTTCATCATAACGAATTCTAGGTTTCGGACCTTCCCGCACGAATAATTGATCATCTTCTCTATCATTTTCTACATCAGTAAATTGAATTGTGCCCGCGAATTTCATGATTTGTTTTGTCGAGCGATAATTTGTTTTCAGTTTTCTTGTTCGGCGTCCTTCTAATTTCAATCCTAGCTCTTTATAGGTTAAAGGGCTATTTTGATAAATTTTCTGTTTTAAATCTCCTGAAAGAATAATAGCTTTTTTGGTTAATTTTACTAAAGCTTTTATTTGCATAGGTTGGAAATCCTGGACTTCATCGATGAACAAATAATCATACTTTAAGTCTTCCGAAATCTCTTCCATATGTTTTAGAAGTAGTAATGCATAATCTTCGTAATCGAGATAACCGTGAAATTTTTCTTTTGTCATCTTTAAATATTTTAGAAACAAATAATAAATAGTCTTTCTTTGCATTCTTGTTAATCTGGGATTAACTCCCCTGCCTGTACGTTCTTTATTTAAATAAATTTCTTTGTCAATATAGCCGTTAGCTTTAATCCAAGCAATCTCTTCCTTTAAAAAATTACCTGCATGCGTTTGATAAAGTTGTTCTTCTTCAGGTAAATTTGCATGCTCATTAGATTTCATAAAATTGTCTATTAAAACCATTGTTCTTCTTTGAACATTATCTTCAACTTTAACCATCTTAGATTGAACAGTAGATCTGAAAGGCGTATCTTTTAATCCGATCTCTCTCAATAAATTCGTTGACATATTATGAAAAGTGGCAATTTCCAATTCATGTGCTTCTTTTAACTCATTAAATTTGTTTGACTGCTCTAATCTTTTTTCCGTGTCTGAAATTAAAGTGTTATTAAATGTACAATACAAGATACGCTGCCCTGGTTCTTCTTGCTCCAGAGTTTTAATTAATTTATACAGCAACGTTATACTTTTTCCGCTTCCAGCAGATCCGTTTATCATTAATTGACTATCTACCTGCTGCACTACCATTTTTTGTTCCTCGCTCAATTCAATATGCGGGAGGACATCGTTAGTATCAAAATAATTCTGCCAAATTTTCGCAGAGTTTAATACAAATTGTTCATGCATTTCTTGAGTGTCAGTAGCTTGTTTCATCAATAGCGTATTCCCCCTCATTACACATATATAAATGTGGACACATTCGACAATGGCTCCCAGGATATGCAGATACATCTAAATTGTTATGATTAATTAAATTTTGAATTTCTTCAATGGCTTTTTCAGAATTCAGATCGTCATCATCGTATCTCTTCCGAAAAAAATTATTATTAGTTTTTGATCTTAATTTATGAATTTTTTCAATAAGTCTTGGATAATTTACATTTTCAAAATTTTTATATTTACGTAATTCTAACGATTCTTCTGTATCTATAAAGCTTCGTTTCTGAGTATCTGTCCAGTGTGGAAAAAGAGGGAAAATCACCTCTTCTAACTGCTCTCTTCCCCTGTGTTGGTCTGAAAGTAAAGAACCTATAATTCCGAAAGCTAATTGTTGATGAAGTTCATTATCATAAATTGGTTGATGTTCAATTAAATTAAAAACAAACTTCCTTGGGCAGAAATCTAAATCTATCCAGTATAAGTCTGGTAACATTTTTAGCGTATTTAAACTGTAGTTATTTTTTTGGTGATAACCATCCTCTTCCCAATCGTAGTTCTCTATTTCATTATCGGGATAATTATAATTTTCAATTTCTCCATTCGAATAGAGGTGACTTATAATGTTAAGGTAAATAGCCGCATTCGTTTCTTTCAATTCATTACCAATCCAACTTAGTGTAGCTTGGGAATTATTGTAGGCAATAACATGATATAAGTTGTATAACATAAATGCACTGTTTTCTTTCCTGGAATGATAATCAATTAAAATAGCATGTATTAACACATTTCTTGTATATTCATTAAATGAAGCATTTATAGACTCTTTCATCCATTCATGACTTAGATAAGCTGGCAATCGTGGTTCTGGTGTTGGAAAATTATCAAGTGATAAATCAGTTATATGAACTTCTTCAGCATTTAAAACAGCTCCTACCATGTCCGGATAGCTTTGTATGCGTTCTCGGTAGTCTTCATCATCGGTAGCCCCTAATTCAATTAAAAAATATTGCAGAATATCTTTTTGATTCAAACGCCAATTTTCTTTTATTGAGAAATTTAAAAGCTGATTCTGATTCTTATTTTTATTATATTTTTCGTCAAAATTTGCTGTTTGACCTAAAATACTTATTAAACGTTGTTGAAATTCTTTAATAGTGATTACATCATTTTCTTTGAACATTAAATAATTCAATTTCTTTTCCAAGTCTTTTGCCAAATCTAAAAGCATTTTTGGGGTTATTTCATAACGACTTTGATGTACATATGAAAAAATTCTAATAGGATTCGATAGATAACGCTTTACTTGATCATTACCTACTTGGTCACGTGATAGCTGATCAAATATACCACTCATATCTCTGAGTTTTATGACTAGTTGTAATCGCTCAGTAATTTCTTTTATAGAAGTCACGTTATTCATATAATCTTGTAAATCCAATAAGAGTCCTGCAGCCTTTTTGCCTTCTGCAGCTTTCAAATTTATCCATCCAGATAAAATAATTTCACGAAAAACTTCATAAGTCATTTCAATATCATCTTCAGTTTTATTGCACTCGTTTAAAAGTTTTAAAAACTTTTCAAGTTTAGAATTCACCTCGTTTTTACGTTGTATCCCTAAATAACGATTTAAAAATTCATAATTCAAACTTGCTATTTCATATACTCCTTCACTTAGTTGTTTTTCCTTTAAATGATATGCAAATTCAGTAGGATGATCGAAATAAGTCACTTTAATTATTGTGTTTTCCTGCGGTAGTATTTCACTTTTATGATCTAGATAATAAGCAAATTTACTTCCATTTAAAACAGGCGATAGGTTAATCTTATTCCAATTTTGCATACTAGAATTAGTAGTTAAAGCTTTATATATGGTTTCCCATCCTCGATTTACTTGTTTAAATCGATCATCATAAGGGATTCTAAAAACCACTTCTATCCCCGCTCGATCTAAAAGATGAAATAATAGTACTCTTGAAGCAAACACGAAATCTTCTTGATAAATATAAATCTTGGTTATCGAATTCATACGAAAAGCTTTTTCTAATACGTTTTTGTTAATACTGAGCAATTGATTTTTATATTTTTGTACTTTACTATCCTTCATTAATTCATTACTGATACGACGAAATAGTTTTTCTTCTTTAGTCGTTTTTTCTTTTTCACATAAAGGCATCCCTAATAGTTCTGCTACAAACCTAAAGCTATTAGCAACTTCTGAAATGTTATGCTTAAGCTTTTCTGCAGCTTCACTATCTTCTTCGTTTAAAATTTCTCTTATACAAGAGGTAAAATAAATTTCTGTTCTAGGATCTTCCCATTCTTCAAAAAGTCTGCTGGTTAAAGCTTGATATGAAATTAAAACATTTTTTAATCGCGGGTTTTGCTTTTCGACAACCCTTGTTAAAGATGAGGTTGGGAAGACGTGCAGCGAATTTTCAGAAGCAGGAACATTACTATAAAATAATTTTGTATTATTGAAAGTTTCAACTTGAAACATAACTGACATCCCCCCTCGATAATAAATCTTTCCAAAATTTTATTTTCCTAGATTGGTAATGATCCAATGAGGCATCCACGTACGCTGCTTTTCTGGCTCTTGTTAAAGCAACGTATAATAAACGAGTTTCCTCGGCTATTTGTTCTTTTTGTTCTTCACGAGAAATGTTCTTTATTATACTATTACGAATTTCAAGATCCTTTAAAAAAATATGGTAGCCCAATCCCCATTCATTATTTTTATTTTTGGTTAAGACTACTTGATCACCATAATTCGGCACTAATGGAAAATCAGTTATAGGTAATACAATATTTTCAAATTCAAGTCCTTTTGCTTGATGAACTGTCATTACTTTTACCCGATGGTTGTTTTTTTCTGTTATTACGTTTTCATCGATGATTCTGTCAGTATTCATCTTTATTCTTAAAAATGATTCTATTTGAGCAAAAGATGGAGAAGAACCTTCAAATTCTTCGTTTAAAATAAAAAGTAACTTTTCTAAATTCCGTTCATATTCTTTCATTTTTGTTAATGCTTCTACTTTTTGTAACTTACAGTCTCCTTCAGGATCTTCGCTCCTTAGTTTTTTGTAAAAAAGAATTCGAAAATTATCAGCAGGATTTTTTTTCTCGATAACTGCTTTAATGATTTCAAAATCACTTTTTTGTTTATATTCTGAAAATTCTTGAAGTAGATCATGGTCTTTTAACAATGACATTGCATATTTTCTAGACGGATGATATTTTTCTAGAAATTGCCTTACAGTAACTTTACGATCTCCATAAGCCGAAAGATGAAACGCCCAGCGATCTTTCCAAACATTAGGATGTGTAAACCTTCTGAGTAATAATAAAAACTCTCTAACAGCTACTGAACGATAAAAATTTCCAGCTTGAATAGCTTCACAAAAAATACCGTTTTTTTCACAGGTATTCACAATTTCCTGAACTTGACGATTTGTACGAACTAAAATACAGGTATCCTCTTTATAAATTCTTTTCAGTATATTTATAAATTCTTTTTCACTGTGCCTTGATAATACCAAATCTTCTTTAAAAATAATTTCGTTTTCACTATCAGTTGGTATTAGACGGTCATTTTCTTCATAGCGAAAATAATCTACGGCGTTCTCCCAATTTTGAAATTGCAAATCCAACTTTTCTAATAGAGGCTTCCGACTTCGGTAATTTTTTCTAAGGGATATTTCTTTATAAGTTTCTCCGACCTTTGTTATATGTGCTGCTAATTGATTGAACGCAGTATATTCGGCTCCCCGAAATCGGTATATGCTCTGTTTTTCATCTCCCACCACTAGTAATTTTGCTTGATGTAGTTGAGCTACCCATTTAATAAAATCAATTTGAACTTCGTCTGTGTCCTGGAATTCATCTATCATAAACATTCGGTAATTATCACGGGTTTCTAAATAATGATGAGATATACTGTTTAATTTGCTTATTAGATCACTAATTTCGATTGTTTGTTCTTTTATTTTTGTTTTTTCTAATTCTTCATAAACGTAGTTGACTACAAATCGAGCTAGTTTATTAAAATCCAGGCTGTCTTCGCCATAATCTATCTCTTTAATTTGCTCCTTTGATAGAGACTTATTTGTAATAATTTTTATGATCCTATTAATTATATTTTCTATTTCATAATGTGGTACATATTTGAAATTATTGTAAAACTGAGGATAATTATTAGCGAAAAGATCTATGCTTTTTCTAATAGTACTCTTCCTAACATGTACATAACTTCTCACTTTCACATTATTATAATAGCCAATTACATCGCCGTATTTTTCAATAAATTGTTTAGCAAACGAATGAATTGTACCAATTTCAACATCGTTTAACTCTTCCATCCACGTTAAATAATAACGAAATCCAGTTAAGTCATAATAATTACTTTTAAGTTGCAGGTTTGAAAACAAATGTTGGTCATAGAAGTAAATATTGGAAATTATATCCAATATCATCCGCCTGATGATTTTGTGGGTCAGGCCACGCGGTAGGCGTCATACACGCTTTCCAGGGTCG
>NZ_JBQOJB010000033.1:0-10503 GCF_054971365.1 Marinococcus salis
TTGGATGATATTGGATATAATTTCCAATATTTACTTCTATGACCAACATTTGTTTTCAAACCTGCAACTTAAAAGTATAGTATAGAGAAGAAAAATTATTTGTCGTTGTTTTTAAATTGATATTTCCGGGCGAAAAAAATTTTTTCTAAAGAAAAATTAATGAGATGATTGCATGGTGGAACATGAAATGTACGAAAAGTTAATGGAGGAAGTGGATATAGGAGTGCATGCTGTAGACGTGAATGGCAATACAGTCATTTACAACACGAAAATGGCATCCATTGAGAGCATGGATAAAGAAGAAGTAATAAACCGATCGATAGACCAGGTATTTAAATTTAAATCCGGAGAACCAAGTACATTGGAGCGTGCCCTACAGGAAGGCGCAGAGTTTAAAAATATTAAACAAACATATTTAAATAATAAAGGAAATGAGATTACCTCGGTCAATCATACATTCCCGGTGTGGAAAAAGGATACGATCATTGGGGCAGTGGAATTGGCCAAAGATGTGACTATGCTCGAAAAGCTTATTCAGGAAAATATGGACCGGGCCCAGAGAAGTTATTCCTTTGAGGACGTGATCGGCCAAAGCACTGAAATTAAGGAGATTATTGAGTACGCCAAGCGTGCGACAAGAACCAGTTCTTCAGTGCTGATTATCGGAGAGACCGGGACCGGCAAAGAAATTTTTGCACAGAGTATTCATAATGGCAGCGATCGGTCTTCCAAGCCTTTTATCAGCCAGAACTGTGCTGCTTTGCCTGATAGTCTCATTGAAAGCATCCTGTTTGGAACAAAAAAAGGAGCTTTTACAGGTTCAGCTGACCGGCCGGGATTGTTTGAACAAGCCGAAGGAGGCACACTTCTCCTGGATGAAATCAACTCGTTAAGTATGCATCTGCAGTCCAAGCTGCTGAGAGTGCTCCAGGAGCGCAGCGTCCGGCGGATTGGGGACACCAGGGACATTAGTGTTGACGTCCGTATTATCGCCACCAGTAACGAAGATCCTATTGAGGCTATTACAAACCAGCACCTTCGGAAGGATCTTTATTACCGCCTTGGAGTTGTTTCTTTATTTATCCCTCCTTTAAAAGACCGTAAAGACGACATTAAGATGTTAAGTGATTATTTTATCCAGAAATATAATGCTTTGTTCCGTATGAACATTGAAAAAGTTGACGAAAATGTCATGCAATTTTTTATGAATTATGAATGGCCGGGAAATGTAAGGGAACTGGAGCATCTAATTGAAGGGGCTATGAATATAACTGATCACGAAACAGCTATACGGGCTTCACATCTTCCTATGCATATACATAAAAGGATAAAAGCAGCTTCAGATGGTTTAAAGTCAGCTGCGCCAGGTTTTCCCCAGGAGGTGCCCGCCGAAGAGGAAGAACCAGCAGCTTCTACTGGACAAATGGGGTTACATGACTTTCTGTACTATCAGGAAAAACAATTCATTTTAAAGGTGCTGGAAGAAAACAATTATCATGTGAAGGATTCAGCGGCCCAGCTGGGTTTAAGCCGTCAGAGCCTGCATTACCGGTTGAACAAGCTGAATATCCAGAAGTTACGGTTATAGATTCGTGCTCCGAAGATTTCCCTTTAGAGAATTTATATTACTTTGCCTTTATTGGCACAAAAATTGCATTAATTGACTATGTAAGCGAATACATAAATAGGAGGATACAGCATGAAAACTAAAATAGCTATTCATGGAGTACCGATGGATTTAGGCCAGGGGCGCAGAGGAGTGAACATGGGCCCGAGCGCCATACGTTATGCGGGAATGTTCGAACGATTGAGCAGGTTAGGCTGTGAGGTTGAGGATTTTGGTGACATTTACGTAGATACGAGGCAGAAAGCGGACGAGGACCGTTCGAAGAATTTACAGGAAATCACCAGGGTAAACAAGGAGCTTGCAGAACGTGTTTCGACGAATATTGAAAAAGGTTATTTCCCGCTGACGATCGGGGGCGATCACAGCATTTCTATTGGCTCTATTGCGGGTGTGTCCGCGCATTATGAAAATCTGGGGCTCATATGGTATGACGCTCACGGAGATCTGAATACAGATGACACCTCCCCTTCCGGCAATATCCACGGTATGCCTTTAGCTGTAGCATTAGGGCTTGGGAACCAGCAATTAACAAATATTCAGCATGCAGATCGGAAAGTACAGCCGGAAAATATCGTTATCATTGGCGCGCGCTCGTTGGATGAAGGAGAGAAAAAGCTCATTCATGAGCTGGGTATACGGGTTTATACAATGCATGAGATTGATCACTCGGGCATGTCCCACGTGATCAAAGATGCAATCGCTTACTTAAGCTCTAAGACGGATGGCATTCACCTCAGTCTCGATCTGGATGGCCTGGACCCGGAAGAAGCGCCAGGAGTTGGAACACCTGTTGTAGGCGGAATGAGCTACCGGGAAAGTCATTTGGCGATGGAAATGCTTGCAGAGGCGGATATTATCACCTCCGCGGATTTTGTGGAAGTAAATCCTATTCTTGATGAAAAGAACAGGACAGCGCAAATCGCAGTCGAATTGATGGGCTCACTGTTCGGGGAGAAGCTGCTGTAAAAGCTTATGATTTCATCATCTTATAAGGGAAGAGGGCGATACGCATGAAAGATGATCTGTCCCGTTTAAATCCAAGGGGAGGAATCGAAGAGACGGCCTCCTTATCGAAAAAAAATATAAGCAAATTTGTGTTTCCTTCTATATTAGGTGTGTTCTTGTTTATGACCCCCCTTTCTTATGATGGGAGCGTCACTATTCCGGTAGCACTGCTGGCAGGCGCTCTGCAGGGTGCTCTGAGCACCGCTTTACCTTTCATTATCACTGCAGCCATTGCGTTAACATTTGTTTGTACAGTTCTCATGAAATGGACCCGGGCTTCTTTCGTCGCTGAAGACAGTTTTTTTTACAGGCTATTTCATGTCAACACCCCCTGGACCATCATACGGGGAATAGCTGTGATTGCTGCCGTTATGACGGTGTGGGAAATCGGGCCGGAATTTATTTGGTCCGAAAACACCGGGGGTCTGTTGATGTACGATCTGCTTCCTATTTTGTTTACAGTTTTCTTGTTTGCAGGCCTGTTTTTACCCTTGCTGCTTAATTTTGGATTACTGGAATTATGCAGTGCTTTTTTCACAAAAATTATGCGCCCGCTGTTTACGCTTCCGGGACGTTCGTCGATTGACTGCCTGGCTTCGTGGCTGGGGGACGGGACTGTCGGTGTATTATTAACCAATAAACAATACGAAGAGGGATATTATTCCGAGCGCGAAGCCGCGGTAATCGGCACGACGTTTTCGTTAGTATCCATTACGTTCAGCATTGTAATCATTACTTATCTGGATCTTTTGCACATGTTTGGGCCTTACTATTTTTCCATCGTGCTCGCTGGAGGGGCCTGCGCTTTGATTATTCCCCGGGTGCCGCCGCTTTCGAGAAAATCACATAAACTATCGAACGGAAGCTATCAAAAAGCAGACGAGGAAAAGCCGGCGCATCTCAATATATTTCAATGGGGCGTTATGAAGGCTGCGGGAAAGGCTTCTGAGACAAAAGTGTTTTCATCTATCTTTCGGGGCGGGGCAAAAAACGTTTTAGATATGTGGCTCGGCGTTCTTCCGGTCGTAATGGCCTTTGGTGTCATTACACTAATAATTGCCGAGTATACTCCTTTCTTTAACTACCTGGGAGCGCCTTTTATTCCTTTATTATCACTAATGCAGGTGCCTGAAGCTGTACAGGCAGCGCCGACAATGGTAATAGGGTTTGCCGACATGTTCCTGCCGGCAGTTATTGGAAGCGGCATTGAGAGCGAATTAACCCGTTTCGTGATCGCGGTGGTTTCTGTCAGCCAGCTTATTTACATGTCTGAAGTCGGCGGGCTGCTTTTAGGCTCTAAAATTCCAGTGAAAATGAGTGATCTCATCATCATATTTTTGCAGCGCACGGTGATTGTGCTGCCAGTAGCTGTAGGAATGGCACACCTCTTATTTTAAAGACAAATATTTTTGCAAAGCGCTGAAAAATTATTTGTCATATGACAACATCCGATAAATTATAATCTGTTATTACAATGAGTTTTTTGGCATGGATATTGCATATAAATAGTAAAGAAAGAATAAGGAGGTTGTTCAAGATGAAAACAAAAATTTCATCCGAGAATATCATTGAACGAACAAGCGCTCACGGAGCCAAAAATTATAAGCCATTGCCGGTGGTTATTGCTGAAGCCTCGGGCGTATGGGTGAAAGATCCCGAGGGAAATGAATATATGGATATGTTAAGTGCCTACTCTGCAGTCAATCAGGGCCACCGTCATCCTAAAATTATTCAGGCTCTGAAAGACCAGGCCGACCGGGTGACACTTACCTCCAGGGCTTTCCATAATGACCAGCTGGCGTCCTTTTATGAAATGGTTTCAACATGGACAGGAAAAGAAATGGTTCTTCCGATGAATACAGGCACAGAAGCAGTGGAAACGGCCGTCAAAGCAATCCGCCGCTGGGGCTATGAAAGGAAAGGGATTCCGGAAGGACAGGCAGAAATTATCGCATGTGAAGGGAACTTTCATGGCCGGACCATGAGTGCGGTTTCCCTTTCTTCTGAATCGGAGTATCAACGAGGATTTGCCCCTCTTCTGCCAGGAATCAAAGTGATTCCTTACGGGGATGCGGAGGCTCTCCAACAAGCCATCACGCCGAATACGGCCGGCTTTATATTTGAGCCCATTCAAGGAGAAGCTGGAGTAATTATTCCGCCGGAAGGCTTTTTAAAAGAAGCACAGGCGATTTGCGAGAAGGAAAATGTTTTGTTTGTAGCTGATGAAATCCAGTCCGGGCTGGGACGGGCAGGCAAAGTATTTGCCTGCGACTGGGAAGATGTTGTACCCGACATGTACATTATCGGCAAAGCACTCGGCGGCGGTGTTTTTCCCGTTTCCTGCGTAGCGGCCCATGAAGATATTCTTGGCGTGTTTACCCCGGGGTCCCATGGCTCCACCTTTGGCGGCAACCCTATGGCCTGTGCGGTTTCGGTAGCCTCGCTCGAAGTCATTCAGGAGGAGCAGCTAGTGGAACGCTCCTTGGAGCTCGGGGGTTATTTTAAAGATAAATTAGCCGCTATCCATCATTCTCATATTAAAGAAGTACGGGGGCGCGGTTTATTTATTGGCATGGAGCTTACTGTTCCAGCCCGCTCTTATTGTGAACAACTAAAAGAACTTGGGCTGTTATGCAAGGAGACCCATGAAAATGTCATCCGCTTTTCTCCGCCGCTTACGATCCAGCAGGAAGAATTGGATTGGGCGATGGAGCAAATCAATAAAATTTTTACGAAAGAACAATAAGAGGAGGAATTCCCATGTATATCACCTACCGGCATGAACCTTTCACCGATTTCACCGATGAACAGAACCGCCAGGCATTTGCGGACGCGATCAAGGACGTCGACAAACAACTCGGCCAGGACTACCCGCTGATTATTGGCGGGGAGCGGATCATCACGGGCGAAAAGCTGGTGTCCACCAACCCGGCCAATAAAAAGGAAGTGGTCGGCCGGGTCTCCAAAGCCAATCCCGCCCTGATTAATCAGGCCTTCGATGCGGCCAGCAAAGCGTTTTGGTCCTGGCGGACGACCAGTGCCGATGCCCGGGCGGAAGTGATGTTCCGGGCCGCTGCCACCATGCGCCGCCGGAAGCATGAACTCTCGGCCACGCTCGTCAAAGAGGGTGGCAAGCCCTGGAAGGAAGCCGATGCGGATGTGGCCGAAGCCATTGATTTCGTGGAATATTATGCCCGCCAGATGCTCGAGCTGAAAAACGGCAAGCCCATCAACAGCCGCGAGGGAGAATACAACCAGTACATCTACCAGCCGCTCGGGGTGGCCGTGACCATTCCCCCCTGGAATTTCGCCTGCGCGATCATGGTGGGGACCACGGTCGCCCCGCTGGTGACGGGCAATACCGTGCTGCTAAAGCCGGCCGAGCCGACCCCGGTGATCGCGGCGAAGTTTGTCGACATTTTGATCGAATCCGGCGTGCCGGACGGCGTCATTAACTTCGTCCCCGGGGACCCCGAAGCCATCGGCGACCACCTCGTGGATCATCCCCAAACCGCGCTGATCAGCTTCACCGGCTCCCGGGCCACCGGCACACGCCTGTACCAAAAAGCCGCCGCCATTCAGGAGGGCCAGCAGCACCTGAAGCGGGTCATCGTGGAAATGGGCGGCAAGGATACGGTGGTCGTCGACAGCGACGCGGATCTTGATACGGCCGCGGAAGCCATTATCGCGTCCGCCTATGGCTTTTCCGGCCAGAAATGCTCGGCCGGCTCCCGGGTCGTCGCGCACCGGGACGTGTACGATGACGTCCTGCGCAAGGTGGAAAAACAGGCGAAAGCATTGGCGGTCGGGGACCCGGCGTCCTATGCGACCTACATGGGCCCGGTCATCAACCAGAAAGCCTTTGACAAAATCACCGGCTATATCGAGATCGGCAAACAGGAGGGCCGGCTGGTGGCCGGCGGAACGGGCGACGACTCCAATGGATACTTCATTGATCCGACCATCTTTGCCGACGTGGACCCGAACGCCCGTCTGATGCAGGAGGAGATCTTCGGCCCGGTCGTGGCGTTTACGAAAGCCTCTTCCTACGAAGAAGCCATCGACATTGCCAACAATACGGAGTACGGCTTAACCGGGGCCGTCATTTCCAATACCATCGATCATTTGGAATACGCCAAGCTCCATTTCCACGTCGGCAACCTGTATTTCAACCGCAACTGCACCGGCGCCATCGTCGGCTACCATCCCTTTGGCGGCTTCAAAATGTCCGGTACGGATGCCAAGGCCGGCGGCCCGGACTACCTGATCCAGCATATGCATCCGAAGACCATCAGCCATGCGCTTTAATATGTAAGGAGGCTATTTCCATATACTGAAATAAGTACGCGCAGAGGCGGATTAGCCAGCTGCGCGTACTTTTTCATTAATCACTTTTTGTAGGCATCTTTAACGCCAGGTCTGCTTTTTTCAAATCATGATCGACTTGTTCTTTTATGTAAAGAAATCTATTATGCATTGGCACCTATCGGCCCAACTCCGTTATTATTAAACAACTTTTGCGCAAATATGCGAAGAGAAGGTGAAGCTTTTATTTTGAAGATAAATAGAAATGAAATATAAATTTTCTGAAAACGCATTAGGAAAAGGTTAATGTGGAAAAAATATTGCGGGTTTACCCTGGGCAAGAAGTGGTAAAAGAAATACGGATAAACTCACATTACACAGGCTGAAACAGTCGAAGGAGAGAGTCATGCCATATTTTACTTCAGGAAATGCATCAATTTACTATGAAAGCCGGGGAGAAGGGCCGATGCTGATATTCGTATCCCCGCCCGGGATGGGCTGCGCGGCTTTTGAACAGCAGCATCCGCTTGCCGGTGAATTCCAGGTGGTGACGTTTGACCCGCGAGGCAACGGCAGAAGCGAGCGGGGAGACATAAGCGAACACATCATCAAGCAGTGGACAGAGGATATATACGCGCTGGTCAGCCATCTTGAGGCGGAACAGGTTACCCTTTGTGGGTATTCGTATGGCGGATTGCCGAGCCAGTTGTTTGCTTACCGCTACCCGGAGAAGACGGCAGCCCTGGTAATGATCAGCAGTTTTCCAAGGGTGCGGACCTGGATGCTGGCAGGGAAATTCCGCCTTGGCATATGGAGCACGTACGAAAACCTTATCGGCACTATTGGCAAAGCGCTTGCTTTTTCTCACACGAGCGACCAGGAGCAGCAGAAACGTATTGATTGGAATATCGAAAACAGCAGTCCGGACATTTTGGAGCGTATGTATTTGCATGGACGGCATCATGACAACAGAAACCTCCTTCCAGAAATTATGTGTCCAGTGCTGGCGATTTTCGGGAGCAACGATATATTCGTAAAAAGAAACCAGCATGACTTTCAAGAACTTCTTCCTGACGTGCGCAATGTTCATATTTATGGCAAAGCCCATCAGCTGCCGACGAGAGCCGCCGAGGAAATGAACGCTATCATCCGGAGGTTTGTTGTGGAAATACAGAGCGCTTCCGCCAGTAGCCCGCCGCAATTAACGTAATAGAATATAGATATTTTGCTTATGGATGCCGGCAATAAAGCCGGTTTTTTTGTGTTTGATAAAACAATGGCTGTTTCAGAACGTAAAAAAGCAAATGCCCGGAGACATTTGCTGGGGGAAAGGCATTTATTTTAATCATTTGTTTGCTGGGCCAGGCGGACTAGTAATCTCGCAAATGTGTTTTTTTCGTCTTCATTTTCAGTTGCATTCCATAGTTCGTGCAGTACTTTTTCTTCTCTGTTCTTAGGTTCTTCGTGTTTATTCAAATAATCCGAGACTCGTTTGGCCCCCTGGGCTAGTCCTTTTTCGCTGAGGTTTAATTTTTCTCCCTTGCGAACCTGGTCTCCTAAATAATCTTTAAATGTGGAAAAGTGTTCTAAAATCTCGTTTTTGTCTTCCTGGTCCATTTTTTGAATTTCTTGATCGGCTTTTTTCGGATCTTCGTTGCTCATCTGTAAAGCATCCTTAAGTTGGTATGTAAAAGCCTTTCCTTTTATTTGTGGGTAACAAACATCTTTTTTCAAAATGCCAAGCTTATTTAAAGTGCAGGTAATACCTTTAAAATGTTTTGTTTTCAAACGAGCGGGAATGGCTAAACCATGGTTACGACCTATAACTTATAATGGCCGCAATACGAGAACATAAAGCGCCTATCGTATAAGCCGAAGACTACCCGAAATACTTTCGGCGTCTTCGGCTTTTTCTATGCGCCCCGGCATAAATGAAAGGAGAAATATAATGTTGCCTGCAGATATTCAACGGCGGTCCCAACAGGAACAGCAAAAAGAACTGGGAATTTATGTCAGACGGGTTCTGCGCGAACACTTTGGCCGCGGGCCGGAGTCTGTATATGTCAGTCTCGATCCGCACAGTGTTGTCATCCATATCCAGAGATTTCTGGCTCCCATGGAAGAAGTTCTTTTAGATCAGCACGGCCAGGAAGCGGTCGAAGAGCTTCGGGAAACGATGATGGCAAAAATGCTCCCGGAAGTATCACAAGCGCTGCATCAATTGATGGAAAGTGAAGGCTGGACATTTTTCGTAGATTGGAACATGATAAACCGTTCCGGCATGATTACCGCCCTGCATGAACCTTCCTTTCAGAATCAGCCTTCACTTGAGGATTCCCCGCATCAGTCGAGCCTCCAACAGGGAGTTCACGAGGTAAGCGTGCGCACCGAAAAGGTTCCCGGCACGATTTACGCCCATCAGATTAATGACCGGACCTTCATTGTCGTTCGCTCTGACGTTTTGATCATGATCGAAAAAGAACTAATCCGTACGGGTTACGGGAAAACGCTCAAAACCGTGAAGCGCCAGCTAGAGAAGAGATTGCTTTACGAGGAACAATTTGACCGGCGGCTGGGCGTGGAGATTCGCGATATTTTCGTTGACTGGGATTTTGAGCAGGATACCAGCGTGCTCGTTCTTCTTACTGATCCGCTGCCCACAAACAATTAAATACGTAAAGCAGCATTAATATCAAACATGCCGGTGCTTGAAAGAGTCCGGCATGTTTTTATGTGTTAAATGGAAAATAAGAGTTAATAAGTTTAATAAATTTCACGTAGGTGCGATGATTCTTAACTGCATTGTTTTATAAACACAAGCACCATTTATTTTTTTGCCGCAATAACAGGAACATAAGAAGCATTGGTGGTAAATTTAAGGTATAGTGCATGAAAGATTTACTGATAGCCGAAATATATTATTATAACTCCAGGTATCCATGGAGCCAGGAGCGGAAAATCGCAGTGTTTAACTCTCCATCGGTAAAAGTATTGTTTTTCACTCTTTCAACGCATTCGCTAAGGGGGAGGAGATAAACTTGAATAGTTTCATGATCTTCAAGCTGCTGTTCCTGCCAGTCCTGCACGTCATCTGTGAAGAAAAGATGGGTGCGGTCATTGCTCCGCCAGGGAGCGGGGAGCATGTCTCTTAAATAGTTCACCTGGCCGCAGGTATAGCCGGTCTCCTCCGTAAATTCTCTGCGGGCGGCATCAGCTAATGCTTCATGAGGCTCAGCGCCGCCGCCTGGCAGTTGCATTACAAAAGATTCCACTGGCGGGCGGTATTGTTCAATGAGCAGCAGCGATCCGCCCAGTTTAGCCAGCACCACCACAGCCTCCGGCTCGTCCAGTGCAATGTATTTTCGCCCCGAAGTGTCCGGGATTTTGTTTGTCAAAGCCATCCTCTCCTTAATGAAGTAGAACCAGAAATGAATTTGTAAGTTTACATATTATGCGCGCTCTAAAAATATAAGGCTTTTCATTTTATAGACTCTTTTGTTGCGGGTTTACTAACAATTATTTCCATTAACGATAAAAAAGAGACAGAATCCCCGTAGCTACGGTAC
>NZ_JBQOJB010000034.1:0-8445 GCF_054971365.1 Marinococcus salis
ACAACGCCTGCTTTTAGAGTGTAACGACAAGCGGGTGCAGTATTGAAGGGTCAAGAACATATTTTGGTGTTGAGCCTATATTAATTTCTATTTTTGAAGAGAATATGCAGCAGTTCATGCAAAAGCTGGAGATAATTATGCAAAAAACCATTTCTGTCAAAGAGCAATTGTTTGAAATGGCCCAGCTGCAGCTTGAATTCATGGAAAATCGACCGGAGCTCGCTACGCTTGCCCACTTTGAACTTTTGCAGACAAAAGGGGAGATCCATGACAATATGCAGCGCATACTGTCTCCATTTTTTCAGGCGGTTATTGATATTATTAACAGGGGAAAAGAAGAACAGGTCTTCCCTGGATCACTTTCCACAGAGATTGGCAGGATCTGTTTTGTCGGGATACTCAATGAAGCCATCACTACGTGGGTGATGGAAAAGGGAAGCTATTCGCTGGCAGCCCAGGGCCCGCTGCTTTCGGAAATAATGTATCAGGCGCTGCGGACAGAAGTATAGCCCAGGCAGCACCATTGGAAAAGTTTAAGCTAAACGTTAGCCAGTAAAGCGCGGGAATGCTATAATAACGAAGAATAAATGCAAAGATAGAGATATAAAGGAGGAACCATTCATGGCTATTGTCAATGTATCGGACCAAAACTTTGCAGGTGAAACGTCCGACGGAGTAGTACTTGCGGACTTTTGGGCACCGTGGTGCGGGCCTTGTAAAATGATCGCTCCAGTACTAGAAGAAATCGACACAGAAATGGGCGAACAAATCAAAATTGCTAAGTTAGATGTAGATGAGAATCAGGAAACAGCCGGAAAATACGGCGTAATGAGCATTCCAACTCTGATGATCTTTAAAGACGGCGAAGTCGTCGAACAGGTTGTCGGCTTTCAGCCTAAAGAACAACTGGTGGAGCTTTTGAACAAACATTTGTAAAACACGAAACTGCTGGTCTCTGGGCCGGCAGTTTTTTGTTTCCTTTTCTTTAAAAGAAGGAAAACACCATAGATACTACACGCCAAGAGGGGTTGGGCACATGACTCAATTAAAGGAAAAGCTGGCGATTCTGCCGGATCAGCCTGGCTGTTATTTAATGAAAAATAAACACGGTACCGTTATATATGTAGGTAAGGCAAAAGTGTTAAAAAACCGGGTGAGATCCTACTTTACCGGTTCGCATGATGGAAAAACCCAGCGGCTTGTGATGGAAATTACCGATTTCGAATATATTATGACGTCCTCTAATCTAGAAGCATTGATTCTTGAGATGAACTTAATTAAGAAGTATGAACCAAAATACAATGTGCTTCTTAAAGATGATAAGTCCTATCCGTATATTAAAATTACCAACGAAGAGCATCCACGCCTTATTATCACGAGAAAAGTAAAAAAGGACGGGGGGAAATACTTCGGCCCGTACCCGAATGCCGGTGCGGCAAATGAAACGAAAAAACTGCTCGACCAATTATATCCGCTGCGTAAATGCCGGACGATGCCAGACCGGGTCTGTTTGTATTATCATATCGGCCAGTGTCTGGCTCCATGTGAGTTTACGGTGACAAGAGACCAGTACGACGATATGATTCAGCAGATCGCCCGTTTTTTAAACAACGGCCACCATGAAATCCGGGCGGAGCTTCAAACCAAAATGGAGACTGCTTCCGAACAGCTGGAGTTTGAACGGGCCAAAGAACTGAGGGACCAAATACAGCATATTGACTCTGTGATGGAAAAGCAAAAAATGTCTGTAAAAGACCAGGTAAACCGAGACGTCTTTGCCTACAGCTATGATAAAGGCTGGATGTGTGTGCAGGTATTTTTTGTGAGACAGGGAAAATTAATTGAAAGGGACGTTTCCCTTTTTCCAATGTATCAGGAGCCGGAAGAGGATTTTCTAACCTTTCTGGGACAGTTTTATATGCAGGAGCAGCACATGAAGCCATCGGAAATATTCATCCCGGGCTCAGTAGATGCAGCGATAGCTGAACAGTTTGTAAATGTGCGGGTTCAGCAGCCAAAGCGCGGCCAGAAAAGAGAACTGCTTGATTTGGCGGAGAAAAATGCGCGGCAGGCGCTCAGTGATCGATTCGCATTGATTGAACGGGATGAAGAGCGGACAATTAAAGCGGTTGAACAGCTCGGAGAAGCAATGGGCATTGATACGCCATACCGCATGGAAGCCTTTGACAACTCAAATATACAGGGCACAGATCCAGTAGCGGCAATGGTTACTTTTGTAGACGGCAAGCCCTGGAAAAAAGGATATAGAAAATATAAGGTCAGAGACGTGCAGGGACCGGATGATTATGCGTCAATGCGGGAAGTCGTACGAAGAAGATACATCCGCCTGTTAAAGGACGAAGCCGCGCTTCCGGATCTAATTCTTATTGACGGCGGAAAAGGACAGTTAAGTGCAGCTGTCAGCGTTATCGAAGACGAACTTGGCCTAAATATTCCCGTAGCCGGGCTTGCCAAAGATGACAAGCATCGAACGTCAGAGCTTTTAATGGGGGAGGAAGCTGCAAGAGTGCCGCTTGAACGCCACAGCTCCGCCTTTTACCTGCTGCAGCGCGTTCAGGATGAAGTGCACCGTTTTGCGATTACATTTCATCGCCAAACGCGTGGAAAAACGATGTTCTCTTCCCTTTTAGATGATGTTAATGGAATTGGACAAAAACGGAAGCAGATGCTTTTGAAGCATTTTGGATCGGTGAAAAAAATGAAGGAAGCATCCTTTGAGGATTTTAAACAACTTTCGCTTCCGGATGACGTTATTATGGAACTGATGAAAAAGCTGGAAGAAGATTCTACACTTTCCAAATAAAAAGCGTTCGCTGATGCGTATCAGCGAACGTTTTGCTTTGAGACAGCGGTTGGATTACTCCCATTTAATATGCATAGTGATAGATTTTTGCTTTTCTTCTATGTAGGTTTCGGCGTACGTATTTTTCATCTGTGACCATTGCTCTGCCAAAAATCCGCCCTCTAACGCTTTCGTATATGGAGCTTCCTTGGCGTAGTAAGACAGTTCAGCGATGGCATCCTTTTTTCTTTCTTTTTTCCATTCGATCTCACCCCAGCCGGCATCGCGGAAAAAATCAGCTACTTCCGCCGGTGAACTGCAGGGATAGCTGCGGGCAAGCTGTTTACCCGCCCAGTATAATATTGCATGCTCGTCCGAGCCTAAAATATCAGGGAGGACATTTTTTCGAAGCAATTCATACCCGAAGGCAGTTGATTTATTTGTTTCTTCTTCCATTTCCATCACCACTTTCTTCATCTGATATTATACATGCTGGAGTTGGAAATCTCTATAGATTCCCAAAATCATACATGATATACTAATGCACGATTATGACGGAGGGACCGATATGAAAAATATTTTTGCAGAAAAAATGACGCCATTTCGTATGATCATCGGTGCCTACGTTTTTTCAATGCTGTTGTTCAGTTTATTGCTCTGGCTTCCTATTTCCCACCAGCCGGGGCATGAATTAACATATATCGAAGCTTTATTTACCTCAGTATCAGCTGTTAGCGTAACCGGCCTGACAGTCATTCAGGTATCTGACACGCTGAGCGCTGTCGGGATAGCATTTTTAGCGCTGGCAATGCAGGTAGGCGGCATTGGAATTATGTCACTCGGCACCTTTGTGTGGATGGTTTTTGGAAGAAAAATTAATTTATCTCAGCGATTACTGATTATGGTGGACCAGAATCAGTACAAGTTTTCGGGAATGGTCAAGCTAATGAGGAACATTCTGCTTCTTGCTTTAGGGATCGAAGCAATGGGGATGCTGATACTTGGCACCTACTTTCTGCGTTACTTTGATTCAACCTGGGAGGCTTACTACCAGGGAGGGTTTGCGGCGTTGAGTGCTTTCACCAATGCCGGCTTTGACGTTACAGGACAGTCTCTCATTCCGTTTGCTGAAGACTATTACGTCCTGTTTGTGGTAATAACATTGATTTTTGCTGGAGCTATTGGATTTCCGGTTCTGATGGAGGTCAGGGAATACTTAACAAACCGGGAACGCTTTAATTTCAGCCTGTTCACAAAAGTGACGACGACTACTTATTTTCTCGTGTTTGTACTTGGTGCCGTCAGTATATGGGCGCTTGAATTCGGATTTTATTATGACGGCATGGCATGGCATCAGCAGTTCTTCTTCTCGATGTTTAACTCTGCGACTACAAGAAGTGCTGGATTATCGGTGATGGACGTTTCGGCGTTTTCCATGCCGACGCTTCTGCTGATGTCCGGCTTAATGGTTATTGGAGCGAGCCCGTCGAGTGTGGGGGGAGGTATCCGTACTACTACACTTGCGGTAATGTTTTTAACCATTCGAAGCTTTGCGCTCGGACGTTCAGATGTAAAAGTGTTCAACCGCCAGATTGACCCCGAGGATAAGCAGCGGACTTTTATTGTCATTTCCTTTTTTATTGTAGGGCTGCTTGCAGCGATTACTTTAATCAGTGCCTTCGAGCGTGGCAATACGGAAGTAGAATTAATTGATATTATTTTTGAAACAAGCTCGGCCTTCGGAACCTGTGGACTTTCCACCGGATTAACGGATGACTTTTCCACTCCGAGCCATCTGTTGCTCATGTGCCTGATGTTTATTGGACGCGTGGGGATTTTAGTGTTTTTATTCTCGGTGAAAAAGAAAGAGACAAAATCTCATTATAGATATCCAACAGAACGCATAATTATTGGCTAGCCGGGGAGGATGTCCTCCGGCTTTCTTTATTGACGGGAAAGTGAAGCGCATAAAGAATGAATAACATACGTTTGAAATGCTGTATACGTTTTCTTGACGGGTAATTTTAGGGGGAGTACAATTAACGTAACGTTTCGTACAATTCCTTGAATATTTCTTTTCCATTTTGTGACTAATTGGTTGTATCGTGCATGCATATGCATTTTGCACTAATGGAAAAGAAGCAGGAAGCGCAGCCGGCATATATGTACATAGAGAACGGGAAGCTGTACTTCTGTTTATTGTGCGGGCGGTGGAAAGTTCAGCAAGGGGGTAATGGAGCCGGAAAAGAAAGCATTACAGACTAACAGGATGGAGAGAGAATTTTTATGCTAATGGAGGAGGATGAATATGGCTTTAAATAAGGAATTTGCCGCCCGGAGGCTGCACTCGCTTCTTGGTATCATTCCAATTGGACTGTTTTTGATGCAGCACTTTGTAGTAAACCATTTCGCGACAAGGAGTGCTGAAGCATTCAACGGTGCGGCTCACTTTATGGAAAACTTACCGTTTCGTATCTTTTTAGAGATGTTTCTCATTTATATTCCTATATTGTTTCATGGTATTTATGGACTTTTTATCGTATTTCAGGGTAAAGCAAACGCGAAGCGCTTCGGCTATTTCCGTAACTGGATGTACATTTTTCAGCGTATCACTGGCGTCTTCCTGTTGGTGTTCATTACCTGGCACGTCTGGGATACATGGGTGCAGGCGCAGTTCTTTGGCGCTGAGGTGAACTACCAGATGATGGCGGACATTGTAGCGAATCCTTGGATGCTCGCATTTTACATTGTAGGCATACTGTCTGCTACCTTCCACTTTTCTAACGGTTTATGGTCCTTTTTGGTTACATGGGGCATTACGGTTACACCAAAAGCCCAGCTGGCTGCAACATACTTTACGCTGGTCGTTTTCGTAGCAATGTCTGTGATTGGCCTGCGGGCTATTTTTGCATTCGTATAAGATAAGCTTTTTACTAAACTAAAGGAGTGAAACATCCGCATGAGTAATGGAAAAGTTATTGTCGTAGGCGGCGGGCTGGCAGGACTGATGGCAACAATCAAAGCCGCTGAAGCAGGTTCTCAAGTGGACTTGTTTTCAATTGTACCGGTAAAACGTTCTCACTCTGTCTGTGCTCAGGGCGGCATGAACGGTGCTGTCAATACAAAAGGGGAGGGCGACTCTCCGTGGGAACACTTTGATGATACTGTATACGGAGGCGACTTTTTAGCAAATCAGCCTCCAGTGAAAGCTATGACAGAAGCAGCGCCAGGGATTATCCACCTGATGGACCGCATGGGCGTTATGTTTAACCGTACTCCGGAAGGGCTGCTTGACTTCCGCCGTTTTGGAGGCACGCAGTTCCACCGTACGGCATACGCTGGTGCTACGACGGGACAGCAGCTGTTATATGCACTGGATGAACAGGTTCGCCGCTATGAGGTGGAAGGCCTTGTTAACAAATACGAGGGCTGGGAATTTCTTTCAGCTATTCTCGATGAAGAACAAACCTGTAAAGGCATTGCCGCCCAAAATCTTCGTTCGATGGAAATTGAAACATTCCGTGCAGACGCGATCATTATGGCTACAGGCGGCCCCGGCATTATTTTCGGAAAATCTACGAACTCAATGATTAATACCGGCTTTGCTGCTTCGTCGCTTTATTTGCAAGGTGTTAACTATGCCAACGGCGAATTCATCCAGATTCACCCTACTGCTATTCCCGGCGACGATAAACTCCGTCTGATGAGTGAATCTGCGCGCGGGGAAGGCGGTCGCATCTGGACATACAAAGACGGCAAGCCATGGTACTTCCTGGAAGAAAAGTATCCGGCTTATGGTAATCTGGTTCCTAGGGACATTGCCACACGCGAAATCTTTGATGTTTGTGTTAACCAGAAACTGGGCATTAACGGAGAAAACATGGTTTATCTGGATCTTTCCCATAAAGATCCGCAGGAACTTGATGTAAAACTCGGCGGTATTATGGAAATCTATGAAAAGTTCATGGGTGATGATCCAAGGAAAGTTCCAATGAAAATTTTCCCTGCCGTACACTATTCCATGGGCGGCATGTGGGTAGATTATAATCAAATGACAAACATCCCCGGCATTTTCGCCGCCGGTGAGTGCGACTATTCCCAGCACGGTGGTAACCGTCTTGGTGCCAACTCTCTGCTCTCCGCTATTTACGGCGGCATGGTCGCCGGGCCGAATGCAGTAGAATACGCCAACGGCCTGGAGAAATCAGCGGAAGATCTTTCTTCTTCGCTTTTTGAAACAAAGAAACAGGAAGAACAGCAGGAGTTCGACAAAATTATGAATATGGACGGCACTGAGAATGCATATGCACTTCATAATGAACTTGGCGAGTGGATGACAAACAATATGACCGTGGTCCGGCATAATGATAAGCTGCTTGAGACAGATGACAAGCTCCAGGAGCTTCTCGAGCGCTGGGAAAATATCAACATGCACGATAGTTCCAAATGGAACAACCATGCGGCCATGTTTACGCGCCAGCTTAAAGGAATGATTCATTTGGCCCGCGTGATGACTCTGGGGGCTTACCACCGTAATGAAAGCCGCGGTGCGCATTATAAGCCAGAGTTTCCGGAGCGTAATGATGAAGACTTCCTGAAAACGACGAAGGCTCAATACAACCCGCAGACCAATCACCCTGAATTTGAGTATGAAGATGTCGACACTTCGCTGATTAAGCCGAGAAAACGGGACTACTCCCAGGCAAAAGCATCTTCTGAGAAAGGAGCAAGTAACTAATGAGTGATGCACAAGCACAAGAAACGCGTAACCCGGAAGAAACCGACGCAAAAAAAGTGAAGTTTATTATTACCCGGCAAGACGACCCGGACAGCCCCTCCTATGACCAGGAATTTGAGGTTCCTTACAGAGAAAATATGAACGTCATTTCTGCTCTAATGGAAATCCGCAGAAATCCTATCGACAGCCAGGGCAATCAGGCGAACCCTGTTATCTGGGATATGAACTGTTTAGAGGAAGTATGCGGTGCATGTTCGATGATTATTAACGGAACGGCCCGCCAGTCCTGTACTGCCCTTATTGATCAGCTTGAGCAGCCGATTCGTCTAGAACCGATGAAAACATTCCCGGTTATGAGAGATCTTCAGGTAGACAGAAGCCGGATGTTTGATTCGCTGAAAAAAGTGAAGGCATGGATTCCAATTGACGGCACATATGACCTGGGCCCTGGGCCTAGAATGGCAGAGAACAAACGTCAATGGTCATATGAGCTTTCCAAATGCATGACGTGCGGGGTATGCCTCGAAGCCTGCCCGAACGTAAATGATAATTCTTCGTTTATCGGACCGGCAGCTATCTCCCAGGTTCGTTTATTCAACTCCCACCCGACAGGAGAAATGAATAAATCCGACCGGCTGGAAGCTTTGATGGGCGAAGGCGGCATCAGCAGCTGCAGTAACTCCCAGAACTGTGTGGAAGTATGTCCGAAGGGGATCCCTTTAACAACTTCCATTGCAGCGATGAATCGTGAAACAAACATTCAGTCGTTTAAAAACTTTTTTGGCGGCGGAAACTAATATAATAAAAAAGGCAGCCCCCGGGCTGTCTCAGACTGTCGACAATGGCTCTCATTTTAGAGCGTGTCGGCAGTTTTTTTATGCTATGATAAAAAGAAATAGCCTGG
>NZ_JBQOJB010000035.1:0-7650 GCF_054971365.1 Marinococcus salis
TACCGTAGCTACGGGGATTCTGTCTCTTTTTTATCGTTAATGGAAATAATTGTTAGTAAACCCGCAACAAAAGAGTTACTACTAGCCGATAAAAAGATAAATAGATTTTTCATCGGTATAGAACTAGTCAATGGGACAATCGTAAGAGCCTGTACAAAAGCGCAGGTGCTGCATATATAGACAATAGAAATCCGGACTAGGCGAAGAAAGAAGGGGGCAGGACGGTGGTGTCGCATTAACCAGCCGGCTTTCATACAGTTAATATTGCTTGGCATTAATAATCTATTTCGGTAAACACTTGCGTAAAACAATAATGGATTATTTTTTCTCTGCCTGGGAATAACCTAAAGTGAATGAATCTGCCTATACAGTAAGGAGGTTGACCATGCCGGTTTTTAGCTATTCAGCTCCAGCGGTTGGAAAGTCAGAAAAATTATTAGAAATCGAAGACGGCCATAAATATCTTGGCACGATGAGACGCTATTTCTCAAAAAATTTTAGGGGCAGCCCAATCTATGATGTGAACGTTTATATGTACGATGCTGCGGGCGACGATAAATACGTGATTGAGCAGCTGGATTTCGGAATGGTAAGAGGATACACCTGGGGCGTCTATAAAAATGATGCAGAAATAGGAAAAATCAAAACCCCTCGCGGCCTGTTTAAAAACCACCGGATTGATGTCAGGGTAAACGATTATCCCGGCATTTCGATTAAGGCGAAAAAGAGAGGGAAGCATCTTATTCTCGATGAAAACGAAAATAAGATCGGGGAAACCTCAAGTACTAACAGTGTAAATAAAGTTTATCAGGGGGAGATTTCAGCATTGGTGCTGCCGGAACCGGATATTTTATTTTACGGCGTAATTCATACGTTTTGGTGTGGAATGAAAAGAAATGAAAATTAATTACTGACTATTTGTTGAGGGAGGTTTAAAGAAATTTTACATTACGGAGGGGGAAATGCACTATCGTCATATTAGAGATTCGGATTATGATAAGTTACTGCCTGTAATCAATGAGTGGTGGGGAGGCAGGCACATGGCACATATGATTCCCAGACTCTTTTTTGATCATTTTAGCACTACGAGTTTTTGCGCAGAAGAAGATGGAATTATTGTGGGTTTTTTGATTGGATTTTTATCGCAGGACCATTCCCGGGAAGGGTACATTCATTTTGCCGGGGTTCATCCAGCGTACCGGGGGTATGGAATTGGAAAGCGTTTATATCAGTGGTTTTTTGATAGTATGGCTTATCACAATCGCTCTATTGTTCGCTGCATCACCTCGCCGGTAAATAGAAATTCGATTGCTTACCATAAGAAAATGGGTTTTGAGGTAGTGAAGGGCGACAGAAACAATGGGGAGATCTGGGTATGCTCCAATTATTCAGGGCCGGGAGAAGATAAAGTATTGTTTATAAAAGAATTAACTTAGATTAACTTTTCCAATAGATTCATGTCAAAACTCTTAGAGGTAATGATGCTTCTTCAAAAAATTGCTTATTTCACTAATTGGTTAATTATTCTTCCTGGATATTTGCTTTTTATACCTTTTCTTCTCCCAGCCAGCATTATAGGAGATTTTTGGGTTTATAAGTACGACTTTTATGGTCCTATAGCTATTTCTTTATTTGTTTTTATATTTGGAGTGTTTGGGGTAGCTTTATCGCTTGCCTTACAAATTAGACATTTAATTATACTGTCCTTGATTCTATTTTTTCTTCCTTTTATCATCATCGCATTCACTTTGTGGTGGTATTAATAATAAATAGTGAAAATTAATGAAAAATGTAAACGTCAATAAAAGTCGACAAGGAAGAGCTGATAAAGCAAGCTAGGAGATTAACAGCCTATATATTCCGCAAAAGAGGAAGAAATGATGAGTATTATTTGCTTAGAAGGAATCAGCGCAGTGGGGAAAACCACGACAGCGGAAGAATTGGCACACACAACGAATGCTTGTGTGATTCCTGAAGTCAATTTATTATTTGAAGGCCCCCGAAAATCATCTCACACATGGTATTTAGAACGCCAGGTTGAGCGATGGTGTTTAGCTGAAGAAAAACTAAAGGATTACGAAACTGTGATTCTTGATGGAGACGTTTTTCAGCCGCTCAGCTACAACTGGTGCTTTGATTTTCAGATATACAACCAGAGCCTGGATTTTATTTCTGAATTCTATCAAAAAGCGATTCAGGCTGGCAGAATACAGTTTCCGCACAAGTATTTTTACTTGTACGCCAATGAAACAAATTTAAGGTGGAGAAAAGAAAACGACCAAACACGGACAAGAAAAAATTTCGAAAAGCATATAGGAATTTCACAATCCCATCAACGTTACTACGAGGCATTAAACCAATTCCGGCCGGGTTATGTGAAGCTATTAGAAGCAGCAAATAGTAAGGAAGCCGCAAAAGTTGTCTTTCATCAGCGACCGCTTGCTGCTCAAGACCTAAACCCGGAAATATTTCTTCAAAATATAACCAGATGGTTAAAGGAAAACAAAGCATAATTTCCGCATTCAAACGCATAGGAAAAGGAGACTATTAATGAAAATCGCTTTTTTGCTTTTTAACCAGATGACTTCGTTAGATTTTGTTGGTTTTTATGATAGTGTCACCCGTTTGCAAACCATGGGGTATTGCCCCGATTTATCATGGGACATTTGCGCACTTGAAGAAAATGTCTCTGATGATCGTGGGATCTATTATCATATTGAAACGGTGCAGCCTCCTTTAGCAGCGTATGATATGGTGTTTGTTCCGGGTGGCATGGGCACAAGAAAGCTTAAAAATGATAAAACATTTACCGATTGGCTTTCAACTGCCCAGGCCGTGCCTTTAAAAGTATCTGTATGTACAGGTTCTTTACTGTTTGGAGGTGCCGGGTTTTTGCACGATCGCCAGGCTACAACGAACCCTTCCGCATTGGACTTACTGGGAGAGTATACAGAGAAAGCACAGGCGAAAAGAATCGTGCAGGACGTGAAAAGCGATACCATTATCACGGGCGGCGGCGTAGCGGCTTCCATTGATCTGGGGTTATATGTATGCGAATTTTTATCCGATCGTCAAACCGCCTTAGTTATTGCAGATAAAATGGATTACCCGTATTACTTCTAAATCAATTTACCAAAGGAAGCAGTAAGGCCCCAATAAGCATACCGAGAAGAAAATACATCAAAATTCGTAAATACCTGTTTTTCATGTTTGCCACCACCTTTACATGCGAATGTAAAACCAGCCTCTTCCAACTACCCACCTTCGGATGCTCTTTTCTTTTGTTTTATCTTATGATCGATGGCGATATGCCCAAATGAACCTGCTACTGCTGCCCACATAAAACTAAAGGGACTATGAATGCCTGAGACGCCAACCATAAACAACAGAGATAGAATTACTGTAGTCGTGCCATGAATCAATACCCATGCCATAAGTATTCCTTTAATCACCTGGAGGGCCCTCATCTGGTTTTGTCCACGTCCCGGCCTGACGGAGACTTTTCCAACGCTTGTACCCGTTGCTCCAGGCGTCGTAATTTAACGTTAGTCCGGTACATTTCAGCAATAATAACTAACATCAAACCGGCGAATGGAAAGATGATCGTCCAATCCATGCAAGCACTCTCCTTTGTATTTTTCAATGAATTCTTCCTGTTCCTTATATTACCATTTTATTCAAAGAGAGCTAAAGTTTGGATTTATTTTGGTATACCGTAGTTATTAAAAGTGAACAAATTTTTGCCTTTAAAAAAAGCGATAGTCTATTTAACATTCTATATGGAACCTATTTATTTACATATTCTCCAGGGAGGTAAAGATGCGCTGGAAAAACAGACAATTATATAAACACGACACAAATCCTAAAACGAAAAAAGATAAGCTGGATGATTATCTTGTGGAAAGAAGAGAGAAAAAGCAAGAAAAAAGAAAACAAGCAGGTCCAGCTATGCTCACCATTTTTGCATTAATTGTTCTTTACCTGGTTGGAGCAGCTGTATTTGGCTATAGTACCGAACCTTTGGACCGTATCATGGACGTCCTTAAATAATGCATATATCTTTTGAGACAGATGGCAGCGAAAACGCTATCCATCAGGTCGATGAGGCGGCCGGAGAAAAAATTTCTTCGTGCCTCGGGGCGGACGTCGGCCAGCAGCTGCTGAGAGCGAAGCTTGCGGACGAACTGCAGGGCGTGCTTGCGGCCTGTGTTTTTGGTAGTGGCTGGCGTTTATTTGACCATCTGGAGTACCTTGTGATTCACCTGAAAAATAATAAACCATAGGAATGGCCAGGCAAGTGGAAGTCTGGTACCGGTTTATTAAAGAAGAATAAATAACTTCAAGAGAGTTAAAAAAATAGGAACTTTTTCTGAAAATGAGAAAAGTTTTTCATGGACGCTTGACAATGAAAGAAGTCCTGCGTATATTAGGTTCAACTCTTTGGAAAATGCGGGCGTAATTTTCATATAAATGACTGAAAATACAAAAAAAGCAGAAAGAAAAATAGGCTGCCAGAGAGAGTAGTTCAACAGAGAGAAGGGTGGAGAAAAAATGAAGCGCAGTTTACAGGAGCGTTTAGAAGCAGGGCCGGTTATCGCGGGAGAAGGATACTTATTTGAACTTGAACGTCGGGGATATTTACAGGCAGGAACATTCGTGCCGGAAGTGGCACTTGAAAACCCTGAAGCATTAAAGCAGACGTACCGAGATTATATGCGTGCCGGTTCGGACGTGATACTGGCGTTCACGTACAACGCCCACCGGGAAAAAATGAGAATCATTGGAAAAGAGGATCTGCTTGAGCCGCTGAACCGCCAGGCGATCCGTCTGGCCAAAGAGGTGGCCCAGGAGCATCCGGAGGAAGAAGCGCTCGTAGCAGGCAATATTTCCAATACCAATATTTTTAATCCGGACGATGAGTCTTCTAAAACGGCTGTCCGTGACATGTTTGCCGAAATGATCGGATGGTGCAGCGAAGAGGGCGTCGACTACATTAAAGGCGAAACCTTCTATTATCACGAAGAAGCGCTAATTGCGCTCGAAGAAATTCAGAAGCAGGGACTGCCGGCTGTTATCACTCTCGGGTTGATGGGGGAAAATATTCTCCGGGATGGATATACCGTAGAGGAATCCTCCCGCATTTTATCCGAGAGCGGTGCTTTAGTGGTCGGCATGAACTGCTTCCGCGGCCCGGATACGATGCAGCCGTATTTAAACAAAATCCGGGAATCGGTGGACGGGTATGTGGCAGGACTGCCGGTGCCGTACCGCACGACGGAAGAGCATCCAACCTTCTTTAATCTGCCGGACGCCGGATGCAGCTGCCATACGCCGCTGGAAACAACGTTCCCTACTGCCCTGGACCCGCTGTACCACAACCGCTATGAACTGGCAGAGTGGGCAAGGGAAGCGACCAATGCCGGGGTGAATTACATCGGCCTGTGCTGCGGGGCTTCTCCAGCTATGCTGAGGGCGGTGGCGGAAGCTGCTGGCCTGGAGACCTTGGGTTCGGAGTATTCGCCGAATATGGAGAAGCACTTCCTGTTCGGCCAGGACGATACTCTTCAGAAGCACAATACGAGCTACCGGACAAAAGCATAACAACGAAAGAAGCTTTCCTGGTGTCTATTCAGGAGAGCTTCTTGTGTTTGCGTTTCAATAACAGAAAAGTGCGTTCACATGAATGAGTATTCGGTAATAGTTAGATAAAAAGGGTAACGGGCAGGAATTTATTTGCCGAACCAAGAATCCTAACAGTAATCAAGCTGAGAAGGAGTGGCCATGTGCAAAATATTATGCTCACATCGGTACGGTTGGATCGACTACCGGTGTCTTACCGTGAGGCGGTGTTAACGATGGTGGAAGAAGATGGGGTGGTGGTGCGGTGGAACGTAGATATAGAAGAAGCAGATCATGAATTGTTTGGCCAAAATAATAACCGTTTTCGGTTTTGGCTGGACTCAACAGACAGCGGCGGCCAGAGGTATAAGGGACCGTGCATGATTGAATCCGTATCGATGAAAGGCCGCTTCGTCAAATTGTCCGGTACAGGCCCCCTGGTCATAGGGGAAATATGAGGTTTGTGAAGAAGGGCCGTATAGACTTCCTGAGCAGCATCATGAACAACGTCGCAGTTTTTATAAGCATGCTTTTGCCTCATGCACGCACTGTGCAAACGCTTTAATATTAAAGATGCAACCTTTTTTCTTTCCCTCGGGGAATACGGTACGTAACGGAAGTATTCCTCTTTCCCTGGAGCTCTGCTGAAAGGCAGAGCTTTTTTATTTGGAGGCAGCTGTTGATGGGTTAGCGTAAAGTTTAAAATATAATAATTGGGGAAACTGTAGTATAGAAATGCATTGTACTTATTTATTTTAGACTTTACATTTTATTCGATTAACCAAATATATAATTCTGACTCTCCTTTTAATGGGGCGTTGAATTTGCTTCCTCGCTTTTAATTATTGTAAAAAGTGGAAGCCTGGGAAAAGGAGAGAAAGCATGATAACTACACTGACAATTCTCGGTTACGGTGCCTTTTGCTGTGCCATACTGGCCCGTCCGTCAGCCACTCAGAAGCCAAAAAGCTAAAAACAAAAAAGCATGAAATATGGAAAGGGACTGGGCCACATACGGCGCAGTCCCTTTTTTATACGATTACTTTATTGGGCACTGGCAGAGTGAAACATGTTTATTTCATGGAATTTACAAGCTGTAGAGCCTCCACGGGAGGAAGACTGCCGCGTACAGCATAAACAGTTTTTCCTTCCCGCCAGCGGATATCTACGGTTACGTCATCACGGGACGGGGCGTAATAGATATCGACGACTCCCTGCTCGGCAGAGTCGGGGAGATGATGATGCTTGAGGTATTCTGCTATTTGACGGAGCACCTCTGTATGGTTGAGGTTATCCGAAGATGAGGAAGAAAGGCTCACCAGCCACGGCCCCTGCTTCCCGCTGTAATGATACTGATCGACGCCCTCCTGCGCGTGTCCGGATAATCCATCCTGAAGCGCCTTAACCCCCGGCCTGGCGGGATCAACGTTTTTGCCTTCCCGGAAAGCTTCAATCTCTCTGGAGGCCTCCTCGAAATCCAAGTACTGGGCGGCTGTTACGTGGGCGAGAGGCTTTCCGCTATTGGTGTGATACTGGATACTGTAAGTAGTGGAATTATTGGAAGCCACAGACCCCTGGACATAGCGGGCCTGCTGGTCCGGGAAGCGGGCAGGAAGCCTGATCTGGGCGCTATTCATCAAAAGCTCGCCGCGAATCCTTTCAGCCTCCTGCCCCGCCGGCGTAGGAGAGAAGGAGTTTTCCCGTTGAGGCTCCGGCTGGGGAAAGGGATCTTCCTCCACGTCTTCTTTGGATAACTCCTCTCCCTGCTGCCCGGCCAGCTCTTCAGCATCTGAAGTTTGCGGGGCATCTTTTTCACTTGTACACCCCAAAACAGCACTAGCAAGCAAGGGCCCTGACAGAACCCACAGCAACAGCTTTTTCAAACTGGTCCCTTCTTTCTGAATGGAAGTAGTATAAGACTGGGTTGAAATTTTTCCCAAAATAAAATAAGCCAGCTTTTAAGTTGCAGGTTTGAAAACAAATGTTGGTCATAGAAGTAAATATTGGAAATTATATCCAATATCATCCAACC
>NZ_JBQOJB010000036.1:0-6460 GCF_054971365.1 Marinococcus salis
TAAAATGGTACTCATAATGTCGTAAAATGGTACTCATAATGTCGTAAAATGGTACTCATAATGTCGTAAAATGGTACTCATAGATAACGAAATCACTACTCTCCCAAGAGGTTTAGCGCCCCTAAAAGAGGTTTAAAAGAGATATAAAAAGAGATATAAAAGAGGTTTTAAAAGAATGGCATTATAAATTCAATTAAGATTTCATAATGATATTTTAGCTAAAGCTAAAATCCTGATTAATCTTTAAGACCGTGTCTTTTTGCAAAAAGACACCCTCAAAAACGTCCGCTATCGCTCGGATGACGAAAGGAAATGTATCGGGGAAATCACCCTCTTCATTCCCTTTCGGTCATTCCCAGCTTGAACACCATGTATTTCCGTCAACTCCTTAATGCTCATCCGGTTCCCGGATTCCGCTTACCGTTGACGTTCTCTCTTCTAAATCGTCATATCTTAAAACCGTTTTTTTGAACCGTCATCACGCCCCGGTAAATCAAGTACAAGATGCCACCCACCAGGGCTGCGATGATCAACAGCGTTAACATTCGCCAATGCAACCACTCCAACGCCCACAAGCGATTCAAAAACAAACCTTGCCAGAACCCTAGAACGAGGGTCCGGCCAATCACCATCAAAGCCAACACTAAGGCTAGGACATGCAGGACAAGAATCGAATAACTCTTAACCAGAAAGAACTGTTTTTCCTTCTCATATTGTTGTTGCAGCTGCTTCTCCAGTCGGTCAAAGTTTTCCTTCTGTGCTTCCAACAACTTGGAACTGGCTCGTTCATGAGCGATTTGCACGCTAGAGCGAAAGTCCGTTGTTGCGCTGGTTAGTCTTTCGATGAGGGCGTTGATGCGTTGGTTTTGGCTCTCTTCCCTTTTCTCGAGTTCGATCATGCGATTGGCCAACAGTTTGTTCTGTCGTTCGAGTTCGTTGATTCTTTCGCTCGTTGGTGGTTCGTTCGAAGGCGTCCCAGTCGACGGTGAAGGTGTCGACGTATCTTGGTTGTTTGGTTGGTTCATGCTGCTTCGTAAACTCACGGTGGATCGCCTCCTTGTCGTAATCGGCCCCCAGGGTTTTTCCCCGAACCCATACAGCGGCCTCAGGATGCTTGTAGGAGATGTTTTTGCCTCGTTCCTTGACTTGAACCCCCAAGCCTTCTAAATGCTCCTGAAAGGCTTCTCTGTTGCCTGTATGGCTTTTGGCTTCTTCAATGTATTCGCGCAGTTCATCTTTCCAGGAGGATTGTCCTTTGGCAATCAAGTGTTGTTCCGCCTGGGTGTATCGCAAGGACGCTGTTCCTTCTTCAGCGATGGTTAAGCCATGTTCCCGGCAAACCTCGTCATTGGCCCGGCGGATATCGTGCAGGGTCTTTTTCTGATTCACGAACTTGTGGCCCGTTTCGAGATCCACCGTATTGATGACGATATGGTTATGCATGTGATCCTTATCGTCATGCGTGTACACGGCCACCTGATGGTTGGGGGCGATCTTTTGCGCCAGTTCCAGGCCCAGTTGATTGCCCCGATCGGCATCCACCTCTCCCGGTTGAAAGGATTGAATCACCACATGCCCTTCGTTGCCCCCGGTTTTGCCGTAGAGTTCGCGTGTCGCTTTGAAACTGCTTTTGGCGTAATCCACGTCGCACTGGTGGCCCTCTTTCCGCACGGCTCGCTTTTCCGCGTAATTGATCGATCGAGAGGTCGATTTGGTTGCATTTATTTTAGCTGTTGCCATACCTCGCTCAACTCTTTTCGTAATGTCGTGATATTGCGTTCCAGAGCTTCATAATCCGGCGCTTCCTGCTGATGCTGATGACAATACCTGGCGATCTGATTCGCATTGTTTCCGAGCCTGCTGAGCTGCTTCACGATGGATTGCCGGGTTTCCGCATCCAACTTGGGCGTCACCAGCCGACTTCCCTGTGCCTTTTTCTTCACGAAACCAGGCACACTCATATCCAAGGTTGCCGCTGACTGCTGCAACTTGGCATATTCGTCTTCACTCACTCGAAAACTAATCTGCCTAGGCTCTTTCCGAACGGGAGCCCGGTGGTCTCCGTTCGTTTTCTCGCTAGCCATCTGTTGTTCTCGTTCGCTCATTACTCCCACCACCTTTTCTGTCGAAAAGTTATCCTTGCTTTGTTTCCATCGTACCGCGTCCGATGGAAACAATCAAGTCAAAATGTGGTTTGGCAAGCACTGCATATACTAGCCACTATGTGGCAGATATGCCGGCTTGATGAGGGGAATGCTCCGCGTTTCCCCTCAAACACCCCTTTGGTTGTTCTCTTCGACATGACTAGCTATGTGCTAGCCATTTTCTCCGGCGAACAGCTCGCTATCGCTCGCAAACCTTTCAACAGCAAACGATCCTTCAAGTTCTTCGGCCTTTTGTTGTTTTTGGGCGGTTTAATTCCACCAAACGATTTTTTTCTCTTCCCTCATGATGTGTCGTTGTTGTTTTTTGATCTGGTCCATTTCTTCCGCTCGTTGGCTGCACGCTTCTAACTGTGTCAATTTCGATGGATTCGTCATATCGATGAAGTCGTCCTTTTTTTCTTTATGGGGGAGCTGGTTGCTGTCGAGTTCGAGGCTTATTTCATGAAGAATTGCGTGAAGTTCGTTTTCCAGGGTTTCTAATTCTTCCAACCAGCGGATCTTTGCTGTTTCTGCCCAGTTTTCGGATGCTTGTGACCCCCTGCTCGTTAGTTTTTGCTCTACTATGGCCATACGCTCTTTCCAAGTCATGAGGATCATCCCTTTATCTTAATCTCGGGGCTTGGCCTCTTTTTCTCTGTTCTTGTTTTCTTGTGCACGAAGTTTCAAAGAGACAATTTTCGAAGATGCCCAACTATTTTTTCCCTTTTGTTTTTTCTTCAAACCGTTCGTGTTTGAGGCACTATTTGAACGACTAATAAAACAGCAGTTTCTTCGATTTCTATCAAGCTGTTTTCTGTTTCAAGCGAACTCTTGGCCGACTTTCCCACGTCTTTTTTCTTCGTGACGACCCAAAGAAGCCCCTCCGATGTGATGGTCGGTAGGGGCCCCTCGTGGTTTAGGTGTAAGGATATTCTTGATTCTTTGAATGTCTCCAACATGGTCAAAGGCCCGGGTGAAGGCCTCTGATGGTGGTAGGCGAAAAGCCATAAAGGGAATGATCATGGCTTTCAGCATTTTTCTTTCCCTTTTTGCTCGCATGGTAATCGTGCTTTTTGTTATTAGAGAAGAAATTGATGGGAGGCGGCCCTATACGGTTCGTTCCATCGTCGTTGAAGTTCTTCATTGTCGGACACAAACGTAATAATGAGCTCCTGGGCTCGTAACGCTTGAAGTTTCTCGACTAAGGCTTCGGTATTGTCAAAGGTTTGGTCGGGAACTTGGCCGGTGGCGGTAGCGATGTCGACGCATGTTCCGACCAGCACTTCATTGTTTTGGACGGCATGCACGAATGTAAATGGGCTCATGAGTGGGCCTCCTTCAGTATGAAATAAAATAAGCCACACCTAAACATTTGTTTAGGTGTGGCTTGAACGACCAGCTAGGTATCTCGTCATTAGGACCACAAGAATATTAAGTTGTGCACTTGTAGTAGATTCTTCGTTTTTTGGTATATTTTAGATGCCTACTTCTCATCTTATTATTATTTCGTTCTTTTGGCTACAGGACTTAGGATGTGTTTGGTTATCCGTCAGGATACGTTCGTCCTCGTTGGTCTCGTTGGAAATACAGGAGTAAATATCCTTCATCCCTGCTCATATGCCAATCCACGAAGATTTCTTGAATGGTGACATTAAGCACGGATTCTAACCTGTTTCGATCAAATATTTTTTTTTCCAATGGTCGTTTGACCACTTTTAGCGTTTCTTCATGACCATAATTCATCAATTCTTTTTCGATCGCGAGAAAAATGCCGGTCCGTTCCACCAGCAACGCTTGTTTTCCTAACCAAAAGAATTGAATATCATCGGGCTGTCTTTGTGCCTCGACGCTCATGGTTTGAATCTGTCGATGAAGCATCTTTGTACTGACATTGGTGGGCCACGCGAGGGAATCGTGCTGTTCTTTCGGCATGTCCATGACAGCCCATATGCAACCGGTACAATCATCCGGCGGTCGAAAATTCCAATCATAGTGTATATGCGATACGTTGACGTTCAGTTCGGTTTCCAGTAGCTTCGTTATGGAGGGGGCAATTTCGGCCATCATTTGTTCTCGGATCTGTTCCACCTGATGAGTGTCTCCCTGACGTAGTAACACGTCTTCCATCGGAGCGAGAAAATCATTTAAATGAACGACCACAAAAGGAAAAACTATTTGAACGTGGATCGCTCTTGGTCCTCGACCAAAATGATCTGCAAGCATGTGTCCCAGTTGGCTGGCGATTGGCTTTTCAAGTTCTTCTCGTTTTTTCATTCATCCGTTACCTTTCTCTGCAAAAGCTAGATTCTTTTGCCTGCCGGGGTCAAAAGGAATTTGCAAGTCCCCCAAGTGTAACAAATGTCCAAAAACCAAGCCCCCTGGCCGGCCAGAGGGCTTGGTTTTGCTCGAAAGAGAAACCCTTTATGTCTCTCTCGCCTTGATTGTATCCAGTTGTTTTGTGCTGTTTCAAGGCTTTTGCTTTCAACTAATGTGCTAATTTCTATGCTTGATAAATTATTTTATATCATGCCTAAGGAAAGAAGCCGTTTCCTTAGCTTTTGACGCAACAAAGCCTTTCTGGCCATGGCCAGGAAGGCTTTGTTATTTTTCTCTTTATGCCTTTTTTAAGGTTTTATCATGATGCCCACAATTCCGCAAAACAATCGTTTTGGCATCTGCAAAATGAAAGGTGATACGAATATCCATGTTTGCACTTGCTTCGTATATGTATTCCTTCCCTCGCATTTTCTTCACACGGAGGGAAGGGTGACGGAGGTCTTGGATCATCAAGGCCAGTGCTTTTTTTATCGCTTTTTGTGACTGTGCATCTAACTTTGCATAATTAGTATCAAATCGAGATGTTCGTTGTAGGTGCACTTTCTATTCCTCCTTGGATAGTTGATCCAGGGAGGCCAAGGTGTCTTCTAAATTCATCGGAGCAGAAACTTCTTGGTTTTGAATTTGTTCATCAATTTCTTTTTCTTCTTGTTGCCATTCTGGGGTCCAAAACCATGCTTGGTCTTTTTCTACGGTAATGACGGGCACTAAAACCAAATGACCGTTTTCAATTTGAATCTCCAACTGCTCGCCTTCTTCTAGCTGTAATTCGTCGATGAGTTCTGCTGGAATAGTTATTTGATTTTTCCCTCGCAGGCGCACACTTTTTTTGGCCGTCGAAGGGTCCTTTTTTAGGGCATCATTCATCAAAATGCTCCTTTCTTCTCGTATTCCTCTTTTCTTACTTTCTTATTTTAACACACTTTTATTTTTCGTTGATCTGTTTTTTTTGGTATATTAAGACGTAGCAGAGGTTTCTTCTCTGCGTTTCCAAGGGTATTCATTGATGGTTGCAGCCAAAGCATTTAGCTTTGACTGCTATTTTTTTGTCTTCGCTCGGCTAACATAGCTTCAAAACGTTCTCGTTCGCGTTGTTCTTCACTTTTTTGATTTTTTGCAGGTTCCTCTTCAATTTTATTGTTTAAAAAGTCATCTGCATTGTTACCTTCTTTTTGAAAAGTAAATACATAACCTAGTACCTTGTTGCCCCTTTTTTTGCTTTTTATTTTCTCTACACTCAAATTGTGAAAGAAGCTAGATAATTCTTTGGTAGAAGGCTTTAATACTTTTTGATCTATTTGACCAACTTTATAACTTTCAGGAACTTCAAGAAGTTCTTTGAAATCCTGCATGCTTATTTCGAGCTTTCCAGTAGTCCTATATTGCTTTAGCAAACGAAATAATGTTTTAGAGTAAGTACTATGTAAAGAATTAAACTGCTGAAGGCTAAACCTTGTCCATGTATCTAATTCATTCAAGACACTCTGTAAATCTGGATTTAACTTTATATCTACATAACCCTCTTCCCCCGAGATTTCAAACCCAGTAAACAATACAAACTTGCGCACATTTAACTTACTACGGCTTCCTATCGTTAATACCAACATTTTATCGTAAGTATTTTCTAGATCATTCATAAACCTGGGCACTGACCTGTCGCTATATTCACTAAGTTCTCGCAATTCGTTAAATTGGAAACGAACCGTAGTAGTTCCTTTATCTCGCATTCTTGAAACAATTGAAAAAAATAAATTCATTTCCCTGGCATTGAATCGTTTGAAAGGAACAGTGTTTAATTCGTTGTGGTATTTTACAATCTCGTTCATATAACCACTCCTGTAAGTCCTAGAATTGAATAAAGAGTTCATAAAAATAATAACATAAGTACTTTTATTAATAAAATGGTACTCATAATGTCGTAAAATGGTACTCATAATGTCGTAAAATGGTACTCATAATGTCGTAAAATGGTACTCATA
>NZ_JBQOJB010000037.1:0-5424 GCF_054971365.1 Marinococcus salis
TTCATAATATGGCAGCTGGCGTAAAAAAAGGGGAGAGAAACTTCTGTACAGGGCGTATTGTGCAGACGTTAAGGCGGCTTGATTACGGGCGGCAAGAGGTTAATGACATCGTGCTGAAATGGAACAACTTCTGCACTCCGAAAAAAGAGATCAAAGAAGTTAAGAAGGACATTCGTAAGTTCTGGTTCGACTTTTCCGATGAGGAACGTATTAGATTCGACGGCAAGAACTTCTCTGACCCACGTTTACAGGAACTGAATGAGCGATTCATTGACGATGACACGGTTTTCTTCGAGTTAGAAGAAAAAGGTGCTCACCATTATGACAATGAGTTATTTCATCCTGAGAAGTTCCATAAGGTAAGCGGCTTAACGTTTGCTGTGCTGTCTGAGATCAAACTGGCAGAGGACAGAGGCATCAGAAGAGAGCATATTGCTGACAACCTCAGAAGAGACAAGACGGACAAGAAGCTGCGGGATTCATTGAAGGTGCTACAGGACATGGGATATATCGAAGTGAAAAAGAAGAACCGAGTGAATATGTATCACCTGCGGGAGAAACCGAATTTCCGCCGAGGATTTTCAGCTGTACCGAAGTTCCTTCACCGCTTGTTCATTGCAAGAGACATTAAAGAGCACGAATATAAACTACTTCTCCTGCTGGAACATTATGCTTTCGATCAGAAGAAGGAAGTATACGTCGGGAACCAGACGCTTGCTACCAGGTTGAAGCAGACGGACCGCAATGTCAGAAATAACATTAAGCGGTTGGAGCACAAGCAGTATATCAAAACGGAGATAAAGAAAGGCAGACGTTACATTCGCTTGAACTACCGTTAAGACCATGCCCGCCGTGAGAGCAGAAGAACCCTGATACTTCAGGAGGTACAGCCGTTAAGTTAGGTTAATATTTCCCCCTCCGTGTAGAGCATTTTACCCTGATTTATCAGGCGTTACAGCTCCCAAGTTAGGTTAATATTTCCCCATAAGAACTAATGTTTATATATAGGGGATTAGCGAATGTAGGGCAGCAGCCAGCGAGCGGTCATAAAAAATGTGTAGCAAAGTTTTAAATTATAGGTAAGGAGGTCATCAGCATGGCGATGTCAGAAGAAGCACGAAAAGCACGTAACGAGTATGCGAAGAAATGGCGGGAACAGAACAAAGAGAAGGTCCGTCAGCACAAGGAGCGTTACTGGGAACGTCAGGCGGAGAGAATGAAACAGAACCAGTCAGGTTAAGTAAGGTTTCGTAAGGATTATTCCATGAAGGAGGTGAAAAACTATGGCGATGCAGGAACATGAGGTAATAAAAAAAGAGCTGCCACCTCTACATGACAGAGTATTTGGCGTACTCCGTCGAGGTGAACAGCAAGCTAAAACAACTAACGAAATTATACAAGAGTTGCAGCTGAAAGAGAAGGATAGACGTTCTGTGAGTGCGGCTTTGTCTGATCTATCGTCGAAGTATGGAAAGCTCGTCGGTTCTGTGGCGGGTGGTCCAGCGTCTCCGATAGCAAGCCGAGGACATTTCCTGATTGAAACACAGCAGGAGTTTGACCGGGCGCTGCATACATTGGAAAGTCGGCGTGTCCATCTGGAAAAACGCATCAGCGGATTATCTGAATCTTGGAGGAAAAAGGAAGGTGAAGGTTGATACTTTATAATTCACAAAAAAGGGTTTCTGAAATTTATACAGAAACTGGTAGAGCATCATAATTTAGGGAGGTATTCTATATGGCAGAAGTAACACCGACAGCGATACTTTACATGGATAATGGCGACGAGATTGAAACAGAAATGGAATTGCGACAGGCGCAGGCTATGGTTCAACAGTCAAACAAGCGCTTTATAGCAGTAGGCAGCTTGCTAGTGAATTTAGAGAAGGTGCGATATGTCGGCGCGAGGCAAAAGTAAATAAGCAAACCAAGCATCGACCTCCGGGTGGGTGCTTTTTTGTATCACTGTTGAATATCCAGAGTTTCCGGAGCCCCTAAAGGAATTAAACCCGACAAATTAGACACCCAAAAAAGGAGTTTCCGTACGCAGTAAAAAAAGGGTTTTGCAACGCAGTGGCGTTTAATTTTCCAACTCGATAAAAAAGAGCCAGGTGTCAATCACGAAGTGCAAGTTTCAGCTTGGCTGGAAGGTTACACGGCAGGGGGGGTTATTATTTACACCCTGTACGACTCCTGCTGGCTGTGATAATGATGTGGCTTGAAACCAACTCGTCACGACAGCCGTTCCCACTTTTGGGAGAAAGTATGACAAAATACTATATGCAACCCCGATGCTAATACAAAACAACATAAATCGTTCCCGTGTTCACACTACAACCCTGTAACGTGCCTTCTACAAAACTAACTTAAAGAATAAAAAGGATGCACCTTCGTTGTAGAAAGATGCATCCTAAAAGGCAAGGTTCAGGTAAGGCAGAATGACATAAGAAACAGCCGATTCCCTTGTGGCAGTGTGTACGCAGGAGAACCTATAACCGGGGAATGACTGACACGATGCAACGCAGATGCATCTTTTACAAAACGGAACAGGACAACTTAAAAGGTTGCACTGTAATAGCTTCTGTGCGGCTCATATAGAGATATTTTACCGACAAATACCTACAGTTCATGAATGCAGGTAAACGTGGCACAGCAAGCCTCTGATTAGATTGAATTTCACTTGTGAACGTTCATCACTTCCGCTTGAAGAATCGGCGAAATAATCCGGGGGCAGGCTCTTCTTTTTTTGCTGGAGCAGGTTCCTCTAATTCCGTCTCTGCCTCTGCGGGTTCGTCGTCGTTTGATCGTTTCTCTTCTGCCGGAGCTTCCAGCCTGGCGGATAGTTCCTCAATCTTATGTAGAAGCAGCTCTTCCCGCTGCCGGGATTCTTCCTGAAAGGCAGTCAGTCGTTCCTCTAAGCGTTCATTTCGTTCCAACAGGTATGTATAGCTGTCGTACATCTGACGGAGCAATGGTGGTGGCTCATGGCTCTCCTCCGGCACAGTAATGTCCTTCACCATCTGCCCCAGGTAACGGCGTATTTCGTCGTTCGTTTCATGCGCTTCCTTCATGCGGGCAATCGTCTCAAATATGTTTACGGCCTCCCGCTTGTAGCGGCGGTTCCTTCCTTCTCCCACTACAGGCAGGTATTCCTCAAACAAATCTCTCCAGGAATCGACGGTGGTCCGTGGCTTGTCGAGTATCTTAGCGATTTCCTTCAGCGTGTAGACCCGCTTTTCATATTCCTCCATGTTCCTTCCCTCCCAACAGCTTCCGTGTACGTTCATACTTCGTTATAGTTCAGCGTCGTCATGACGTTGTAGTGCTGGATGCTCGTCACGCATTCGTCGTCATGGCTTACTAGTCACGTGCACAAATCCATCTTCCCATGAGTAAGAATAAAAATAAAGATAATCATAACTTAACATTATTGACACCGATAAGGCGGTGCTGTATTATCAGTATTAATGAATGTGTCATAACTTATGTTCATAAGTAGGAGGGTGCATAGCATGAAATACGGATACGCTCGAGTATCAACCAAAGCCCAGGACCTAGCCGGGCAAATTGCTACTTTGGAGAAAGAAAACTGCGACAAGATCATCGAAGAGAAATTTACAGGCACAAGCCGGGAACGTCCACGTTTTATGAATCTACTGGACAACTTACATGAGGGCGACATGCTAGTCGTGACGAAACTGGACCGTCTGGCTCGTAACACACGGGAAGGCATTGAGATCGTGGAGGATTTGTTTCAGCGTGGCGTGAAGGTCCACGTGCTGAACGTAGGTCTGCTGGAAAATACGACAATGGGAAACTTCTTCCTGCAAACGATGCTGGCCGTAGCAGAAATGGAGCGTAATTTAATCGTCGAACGGACGCAGGAGGGGAAGATGCTGGCGAAACAGCGTGACGATTACCGGGAAGGACGGCCGAATAAGTACAAGAAGGCGCAGATCAATCATGCATTGAAGTTGCTTGAAGACCATTCCTACAACGAGGTAGAAGAGATTACAGGCATATCGAAGAGTACGCTGATTCGTGCTAAACGTAAAAAGACCGCTGAGAATTCAACAGCCTAACTGCTATATTAAACAGTGAACGACATCAAAGGTTCGTTTGTGAGAATGGATTTTATATGTAGTAGAATGAATATGGGAATAATAATGCATGAATTTATGAAAAATACAGAAGCAAACACATCCGACAGTACAGACACAAACAGACGGTATCTTTTTCCCCGGACATAACCGACAGAAATGTTTCCCACAGAAACCTCAAAAGCCGCATCACAAAAGGGAAAATGCCTGTTTTACCTCTTGAATCGAACAAGTATTCTGTAGTATAATAGGGAGTAAGATGAACGAGGAATAAAAATGAAAATTTAACAGGTTTTTCTTCCTCAGAAATGCAAAAGAGCCATTGCTTTTATAACGTCTCAGAAGTTGTTGGCGCAACTTCAAAAGACTAAGCAATAGCTCAGCAAGGATTGCAAAATACGCAGGAAACGTATCTTTTTGTTACTTAAAGTTTACACCACAACGTTGAACGTATTCAATAGGTTTTCTCTCCTGATAGCAGATATTTTTCTGCATTAGTAGCTTCCTGAATGCTGATATGCAAGGGTTGGTGTATCTATAAGTAACATACTAAAGGTCTTTCCTCTATTCTTGCTGGGCTAAACAAGAATCGAAGGGAGGACCTTTTTTCATGCAGACAGCAACGGCAACAAACACAGCGGAGCAGTTTCTTAAAGCCTTGTTTACGGAAGGTACAACAACGATCGAGTTCCGCTATATTAATGACGCAGAAGGTTCAAAGCAGGTCTTTCATAAGTTCCAGGAGATCGATTGGCTGGAGTTCCCGGAGGACCGAAATATTTACGTCGGCATCTTCGAGCGTGGCAACAGGAAAAGCGGCTCGAAAGAGAACTGCCAGCGTACCCGTGCATTATGGGCGGACTTTGATAACACAGATTGGCTAGAGGTCGAGTTCCGCATGAATCATGCAAAGCTCCCGCAGCCGTCGATGATCGTGGACAGTGGACACGGGGTCCATGCGTACTGGCTGCTCCATGAACCAGCAGGGCAGGAAGTGGAGCCTGTGCTGAAGGCCATAGCGAACAAAGCAGGGGCAGATACTCAAGCCGCAGAAGCAGCTCGTATCATGAGGGTTCCTGGTACATGGAATGTGAAGGACGCACCAGTCAGGTGCGGATTGATTCAACCAGACAACGGACAGAGATTTTCCTTGAACTATTTTGAAGAGCTGCTCGATGTGAAGGCAGAGAAGCCCACAGAACGCCCGCAGGGAGCCGTAAAGGAACTTACAGAGGTGAAACACAACGGTCTTCATAATATGGCAGCTGGCGTAAAAAAAGGGGAGAGAAACTTCTGTACAGGGCGTATTGTGCAGACGTTAAGGCGG
>NZ_JBQOJB010000038.1:0-3948 GCF_054971365.1 Marinococcus salis
CCCGGAAGTTAAAATATTTAACTTCCGGGGTTTTCTAAATTAGTTACTCCATTCGGATGCGAGTATACCCATGAAATATGTATTGTAATATTGTCCATCGATGTAAGTATGGTTTCTTAGTTCTCCTTCTATCGCAAAACCAATTTTTTTGTATAAACCATAAGCTTGTTCATTGGTTCCTCTAGTTGTTAAATAAATTCTATTTAATCGAAGTTGATTAAATCCAATATTTAGTACTTCTTCTATTGCATATTTGCCTATCCCTTGACCTCTAGCCTGCGGAGCAAGAAGGATACCTAAGCTAGCTCTGCCATGTTCATATTCAATATTTTGAAGGAATATCCATCCAACAAGCATAGAATCTTTATCTTCAATCGCTAATATAAGATCATTATTTTGTCTTTTTTGTTCAACATGATTTACTGTCTGTTCATATGTTAATGGGGTCCTGCCAACTGTCAGTAGTGAAACTGGATCATTAAACCAATGATGGAGTTCTCGAATATCTTTTGTTTCAAATGCCCGTAATGAGATAGGTTTATTGGTCATTGTTTGATACACCTCTGTAAACTAGTAAATTTTTAAAAGATGGCTTTACTGAACATATATGTTCGGTCTATTGAACATGACGTTTAAAGGTTTTCTCGTTCTTTCAAGGATTTCAAACGATCAAACTGATTCCGATACTCATAATCTTTATTTTCTTTTTTGCTGATAAGAATCTTGCCGTCATATTTGGCGTATTTTTTGTTGGTATTATAACTGGTCCAAGCGAGATCATGATTAATAACGTAAACATTACTAGAACCCATTTGATAGATATCTAAAAATCCATTTTCTTGTAAGGTTTTTAAGTTTCTATAAATAGTCGATCTGTGTTTACTGAAATAATCTTCAAAAACATTATATGAACAAGCTAGAGCATTCCTATTGTCCATGTGTTCTAAGATAAAAAATAACAAACTACTGGCAAAAGCATGATTGTTCATTAGCCAGCGAACTTCTGGCATGTGGTCTTTGTAGAGTTGAACAAAATTAATATTCTTTTTGTCTTCTTCTCTTTTTTCTTGTTCGTCTTCTTCTTTTTCTTGCATTTCTAATAATTTTTGAACCCTATGAAATTCTTCTTTAGTTAATTCTAATGTTACTTTCTCGTCGTTTTTCTGCATAAATAATCACCTCCAATGATGCATCATCTAGTTGCATTAATGATACATAATACCGTTCATTTTTGCAACCTTATGTTTCATTAAAAGTTAATCAAGTTGCATGATGTTGCACAGCTCATGCAACATAGATGTTGCACAGCTCATGCAACATGATTTATATAAAAACCCTTTAAAATCAGTATTTATAGTATTTCCCCCTTCTTTATCTTAAACAAGGTTGGTTTTCTATAACGTAACAGCGAAAATCAAAGTTACATTCGTGGGCTTTCGAGCCCACACGCCGACCAACGGAAGCCCGTTGGATCGCAAAGATTTTAACCCCCAACCCCCAATTGCAATTGGGGGCTACGCTATCGCTCAGATGCCGAAAGGAATGGTACGGGGGAAACCGCCCCTTCCATTCCCTTCGGTCATGCCAGCTTGAAGACCTGGGGCTTCGTCAACTCCTTATCCTCCCTCCGGTCCGGTACCGTTGACGAAGATCAGACACTGGGAGCTTCTCTGAGCGTCTGTGAGCGATTTTGCATAGAGAAACAGGGATAAATAGGGTCTGGCCCTTAGCAGCGATCAGAGAAGCTGTGAGGGCGTTGTATGAAGGAGAAAACCGCCTGCTGGTTGCTTGTCCATGATAAGCGGACTTTGGCGATAGCCAATGGAGCATTAAGGAATGGACAAGCTCGGACGGTTTGCACCCTCTTGGTGCTAGCAAAAGAAGCCATTCTTTTGCTTCGCCTACCGGCGAGGGGAAGTTTTTGGGTGCGCCTTTTTTCAAAAAGGTGCGGTTTGTCTTTGAAGATTTTGGCTAGCAATAAGATAGCCTTTTTTCGTGAGAAAAAAGAAGAATATCTTAGAAATTTGGATAGCTTTATGCTAGCCATATCGACAGGTGTTGAAGGGGGAGTTTGAGGGGGATAAGCGGAGCGTTCCCCCTCAGCAAGGGCTTATTTGCGCCACGAAGTGGCTAGCAAATATAGAGCTTGCCAAACCGTAATTATGACAGTAAAATGGAGAGACAGAGTCGAACCATTTGCTGGAATATTTGGAGGTGCGAAGTATGGGTGAGAGTTATGATGAAAACCAGATGCAGGCGAACGACGACGAGCAAAAGCGAGGTCGGAAGGAAGCCAAGCAGATCAGTTTTCGAGTAACGGAAGGCGAGTATCTCAAGTTGGAGCAGTCGGCGGAAACCTTGAGCATGAGCGTGCCAGCTTTGGTGAAAAAGAAGGCACAGGGAATGAAGCTGGTGACGCCGAAATTCGAGAAGGAAACGGGCATGCAGTTGAGCAGGGAACTACGAGATATTGGGAAGAATGTGAATCAGATTGCTCGCTGGTGCAACCAGCGACAGGGAGAAGCATTGGAAGAGAACGATGTGGAACGGCTGGAGGAGAACCTGCAGCGGGTGCAGGAGGAGCTGAGTCGGGTATGGCAACAGTTAAGCTAGGCACAACCAAGACAGCGAATAAAGCCCTCAGCTATGCCGAGAAGAAAGCGGAAGTGGCTTCCGGGGTGGATTGTCTTCCCAAAGTCGCCCAAGCGCAAATGAAGGCGACGAGAGAGCTTCATGGCAAGAACCAGGGCATCCAGGCGCATACGGTCATTCAATCCTTCGAGCCGGGCGAGGTCAGCCCGAGAGAAGCCAATGAGGTGGGAAGAGAGCTGGCGGAAACCATCGCTCCGGGGCATGAATGCATGATCTATACGCATACGGACCGGCAACATACGCACAATCATGTGGTCATCAATGCCGTTCATGCGGAAACGGGAGCCAAGTATCAAGCGCATGGCCAAGCAGCGATTCAGCGAACCCAGCAGATGAACGATGAGATTTGTCGAAACCGGGGGCTCTCCGTACCGGAAAAGCAGGCAGAGGTCCGGCATACGTTAGCCGAACAGGAATTACTGACGAAGGGCGAGCCGAGCTGGAAAGACGAGATCCGTCAGGCGGTCGATCAAGCCAAAAAGCAGACGGGCAATATAGCCGAATTGCGGGAGCATCTAGCCAAGGAATATGAGATCGAGACAAGACTCCGGGGAGCCACATTAAGTTATAAGCACCCGGACCGGAAACAGGCGGTACGAGGAAATAAATTGGGCGCAGCGTATCAAAAGGAGGAATTGGAACGTGGCTTTGAACGACAAGCTGGAGCAGAACAGAAGCATGGAGGAACTCTTGAAAGAGACCAGGGAACTCAACGAACTGATGCGGAGTTACATTCGCGTGCAGATGAACGAGGACGGAGCAACGAGCCTATCCGTCGATCATCACCTCGAAAAGATTCGAACCACATCGGTCAAAGTCCATCAGCAAATGGAATCCATGCTGCAGAAGCAAGAAAAGATGTTGAGCGCAAACGACGAGCACTTGCGGAGCGTGTTGAGGACCGGAGAGGATACGATCGAAAAGAACAATCATCGAACCCTGGCCAAACTGGACGAACTGGACCAGAACATGCAAAACAGGCTGAACGCGCTGAACAACGAGATCAGGACAAGCACGAACGACATGCAGAGCGGACTCAACAAAGTCGTGCAAAACGCGCAGCGAGACAGCAGGGACCTAGTCTCTAAAGCGAAAAAGGGAGCGATGGCATCCTATTGGGGAGATGCGTTCAAGTATGGATTAGCCACGAGTGGAATTGCTGTGCCTTTGCTTCTGATAAGCCAATGGATATTTTTCTAGTTAAATTGAGAGAAAAAACCCCGGAAGTTAAAATATTTAACTTCCGGGGTTTTCTAAATTAGTTACTCCATTCGGATGCGAGTATACCCATGAAAT
>NZ_JBQOJB010000039.1:0-3152 GCF_054971365.1 Marinococcus salis
ACACACAAGCAACACAAGGCGGCCGGTTTACGAACCGGCGGCCGCGTCGAAGAATGACCGCGTATCGAGTGGTTAAGAAGAAAAGGGCGCACGGTGGATGCCTTGGCACTAGGAGCCGATGAAGGACGCGACGAACGGCGAAACGCTCCGGGGAGCTGTACGTAAGCTTTGATCCGGAGATGTCCGAATGGGGGAACCCGCCTTCCGTCATGGGAAGGCGTCCGGCCGCTGAACACATAGGCGGCGGACGGTAGACCCGGAGAACTGAAACATCTTAGTACCCGGAGGAAGAGAAAGCAAACGCGATTTCCCGAGTAGCGGCGAGCGAAACGGAATCAGCCCAAACCGGGATGCTTGCATCCCGGGGTTGTAGGACCCCGCACGGCAGGCGGGGAGGATAGGCGAAGCGGCCTGGAACGGCCCGCCAGAGACGGTAACAGCCCGGTAGCCGGCATCCTCCCCCCGCCGGGGGTATCCTGAGTACGACGGGACACGAGAAATCCCGTCGGAAGCTGGGAGGACCATCTCCCAAGGCTAAATACTCCCTAGTGACCGATAGTGAACCAGTACCGTGAGGGAAAGGTGAAAAGCACCCCGGAAGGGGAGTGAAACAGATCCTGAAACCGTGTGCCTACAAGAAGTCGGAGCCCGTTAAGGGGTGACGGCGTGCCTTTTGTAGAATGAACCGGCGAGTTACGCTCGTCTGCAAGGTTAAGCCGCAAAGGCGGAGCCGCAGCGAAAGCGAGTCTGAAGAGGGCGATCAAGTAGGCGGGCGTAGACCCGAAACCAGGTGATCTACCCATGACCAGGGTGAAGGCCAGGTAACACTGGCTGGAGGCCCGAACCCACGCAAGTTGAAAATTGCGGGGATGAGTCGTGGGTAGCGGTGAAATGCCAATCGAACCTGGAGATAGCTGGTTCTCCCCGAAATAGCTTTAGGGCTAGCCTCGGGTACGAGAGTCCTGGAGGTAGAGCACTGATTGGACGAGGGGTCCTTCCCGGATTACCGAATTCAGTCAAACTCCGAATGCCAGCGACTTGCTGCCCGGGAGTCAGACGGCGAGTGCTAAGATCCGTCGTCGAGAGGGAAACAGCCCAGACCACCGGCTAAGGTCCCTAAGTCTGCGTTAAGTGGAAAAGGATGTGGAGTTGCTTAGACAACTAGGATGTTGGCTTAGAAGCAGCCATCATTGAAAGAGTGCGTAATAGCTCACTAGTCGAGTGACTCTGCGCCGACAATGTACCGGGGCTAAACGCAGCACCGAAGCCGTGGACTCTCCCGCATGGGAGAGATGGTAGGGGAGCGTTCCAGGGGCCCCGAAGCCGGACCGTGAGGACCGGTGGAGCGCCTGGAAGTGAGAATGCCGGTATGAGTAGCGAAAAGAAGGGTGAGAATCCCTTCCGTCGAAAACCCAAGGTTTCCTGAGGAAGGCTCGTCCGCTCAGGGTTAGTCGGGTCCTAAGCCGAGGCCGATAGGCGTAGGCGATGGAAAACAGGTTGATATTCCTGTACCACCTCCGTTCCATTTGAGTGATGGGGGGACGCAGGCAGGCACGGCCGCGCGCTAATGGACATGCGCGTTGAAGCTGGCAAGGCCGGGGGAGCGGCAAATCCCTCCCCCAGACGGCCAAGCGGTGACCAGGAGGGCCCTACGGGGCCCGAAGGGCCGGCACCTACCCTGCCAAGAAAAGCCTCTAGCGAGGAACGTGGTGCCCGTACCGTAAACCGACACAGGTAGGTGGGATGAGTATTCTAAGACGCGCGGGAAAACTCTCGTTAAGGAACTCGGCAAAAGGACCCCGTAACTTCGGGAGAAGGGGTGCTCCCCGGGGTGCATAGCCCCAGGGAGCCGCAGTGAAAGGGCCCAAGCGACTGTTTATCAAAAACACAGGTCTCTGCGAAGCCGTAAGGCGAAGTATAGGGGCTGACACCTGCCCGGTGCTGGAAGGTTAAGAGGAGGCGTTATCCCCCTCCGGGGGAGAAGCGCCGAATTGAAGCCCCAGTAAACGGCGGCCGTAACTATAACGGTCCTAAGGTAGCGAAATTCCTTGTCGGGTAAGTTCCGACCCGCACGAAAGGTGCAACGACTTGGGCACTGTCTCAACGAGAGACCCGGTGAAATTATAATACCTGTGAAGATGCAGGTTCCCCGCGACAGGACGGAAAGACCCCATGGAGCTTTACTGTAGCTTGACATTGGATGTGGGTACCACTTGTACAGGATAGGTAGGAGCCATCGAATCCGGACCGCCAGGTTCGGAGGAGGCGCTGGTGGGATACTACCCTGGTGGTATCGACATTCTAACCGCAGGCCGTGATCCGGCCTCGGGACCGTGTCAGGTGGGCAGTTTGACTGGGGCGGTCGCCTCCCAAACAGTAACGGAGGCGCCCAATGGTTCCCTCAGAATGGTCGGACATCATTCGCAGAGTGCAAAGGCACAAGGGAGCTTGACTGCGAGACCCACAAGTCGAGCAGGGACGAAAGTCGGGCTTAGTGATCCGGCGGCACCGCATGGAAGGGCCGTCGCTCAACGGATAAAAGCTACCCTGGGGATAACAGGCTAATCTCTCCCAAGAGTTCACATCGACGGGGAGGTTTGGCACCTCGATGTCGGCTCATCGCATCCTGGGGCTGAAGTAGGTCCCAAGGGTTGGGCTGTTCGCCCATTAAAGCGGTACGCGAGCTGGGTTCAGAACGTCGTGAGACAGTTCGGTCCCTATCCGTCGCGGGCGCAGGAAAGGTGAAAGGAGCTGTCCTTAGTACGAGAGGACCGGGATGGACACACCGCTGGTGTACCAGTTGTTCCGCCAGGAGCACTGCTGGGTAGCTACGTGTGGACGGGATAAGTGCTGAAAGCATCTAAGCATGAAGCCCCCCTTAAGATGACCTTTCCCCTCTACGGAGATAAGACCCCTTGGAGATGACGAGGTAGATAGGTCCGGCGTGGACGCATGGCGACATGTGCAGCGGACGGATACTAATCGGTCGAAGTCTTATCCACGCTCAGCACGATACGCGGCGGTGGCCGCGGTCTCGGTATTTGGTTGTCAGGGCCCGACGGGCCGGTCCGGTGGCAACAGCGAAGAGGCCCCACCCGTTCCCATGCCGAACACGGAAGTTAAGCTCTTCAGCGTTGATGATAGCCGGGGGC
>NZ_JBQOJB010000040.1:0-2218 GCF_054971365.1 Marinococcus salis
ACCGTATCAACGGGGATTCTGTCTCTTTTTTATCGTTAATGGAAATAATTGTTAGTAAACCCGCAACAAAAGAGTAACTATTGATAAGATGAAAGAATATAAATAAGAATTTTTCCAATTGGAAGAATCATAATGAAGGTAAAACGGATAATAACACCGGTCTCCTCGCTATTGGCTGCAATCATAGCTGGAGGTTTGGGGATCGGTTATGAATTAGGAATGCCAGTAATATCTGCTGGATTTATAGTAATCTTTATTCTGATGGCTGCTTGGGGTACTTCCTGGATGAGTGCTTCGAAAAAGTAGCTAGTACGAGGTACATAATGATTTATCAAGAGGAAATTATAATAATGTCTACACTTTTAAAGTATCTAATAGCGCTAAAGAAGCCTAGGGCTTCACTTCTGGAGAACCACAGTCGTGCTTCATAATTAAAAATGATTGGGCTAAATCAGGGGGATGGGAAGTGTGAGAGATAAGGCACGGGGAACTTTTGAACATATTTTTGCTCAAATTAATACATATGATCTTATCTTTTTGCTCCCTATGGCCTGGCTGTTTTCCTATCTACCAGTAAGTGGTCTATGGAGTATTGCAGTAAATCTATTCATTATTATCTTTGTTGGTATTGGGTTATTTTACGTTACGCATACGCTTGTAGAAGCAAAAAAGCGTAGAAAAAGTAAATGATTTGTCTAAAGAAAGATGTGTATTGCGATAACGTTTCAAGCAGTATAAGAAGAGGGGAGAACGAGCAAGTATATTTCGTTATTGTCTTTTTATAATTTCTCTATTTATAAAGCTAGATAGGTAAGAAAAGCGACATGTACGCTTTGGCTTACTGCTATATTTTCTGGACTATTACCTCTCTCGAACTTATTTAGTAATGTTTTTTGAATGTGCCAGCTTAAGACTAGTCAGTTAATTTGGCTTATAGAAAATTTATTTTAACATTAAAATAAATTTTAATCGCTACTTACATTTAACTAAAGAATAAAAAACTAATGCTTTTAAACCAACAACATAAATACATAACTGAACTGAATATATACTATTGGAAATGCTTGAATTGGAAAATCTTTATATGGTTTTATTGAAAAAACATATATCTTACAGTTGGATAAGTGACTTTTTCTTAATCAAAATGGGGAGCCAATGCTATAATGAAAAAGAATAATATATTCGCTGGCTCGCTAATAGCTTTCCTATAATTTTTCAGAATGGATGAAACGAACCTGCCTGTGGTTCGTTCTTTTCTATAGTTGGAGGTGTCTGATTGAAACAAAAGATGAACATGGGCTCTGTCATTGGCGGCATTTTTCTTACGGCCGTTATTTTTTTCAATATCTACTTAATCATTGTCAAATCCTCTTTCGTTGCCAATTTGTTATCGGTTCTTGCCATTGGTTTACTGCTTATCATTGTCATCCCGTTCTGGGTGCTGCTGATCAAACATAATTTTAAATCATGAAGCACAAAAAAGCTGTCTCCCTTTTAAAGAGACAGCCTTTTTGTGGTGGTTATTCATCCCTCTGTCCGGTGTTTCTTGCCCACCGGTTCTCTCCTGGTACCATGGGAGAGTCGTATGAAGACGAGGCTTCGTTATCGATATACATGTCCTGCATATAATTGAGATTTTGGTGCAAAATGACTTCAATGTGGCGATAATCCCCGGTGACTTCATTGGTGTAATTCGAGACGATAAAATAATCGCCGTTGGATAATTGATACACCAGCGACTGTTCAAACGAATCGAACGTAAGCACATGATCAGTGTGATTAAATATTTCGTTCATGCGCTCATGGTATTGCTGAAAAATCGCGCGGCATTCAGAAGCGCCGCACGGCTGTCGCTGGTCTTCTGAAATGTAGCTTTCAGTGCGCAGGATGTGCTGGCCGTTTTGCGTTTGTTTCTGAATAATAGGTTGATACCCCAGACTGCCGCCGCCGACAAAGGCAACATTAGCGGCATCGGCCGGCGTTTCCAGTGTAGCCCACACTGCTGATGCAAATAGTAGGCTTAAAATAGTAGTAGTGAGCATCTTCATACGCTCTCTTCCCCCCTTTTCAAAAATGTTGCTTAAGTATAACGAAAATGAAATAAAATGAAAACCATTTATTGTAATAAAAGTAAAATTTAATTGGCTCAACACCAAAATATGTTCTTGAAAAATATGTGCTTGATAAAAAGAAATGAAAAAACATCTGCCCCTCTGTT
>NZ_JBQOJB010000041.1:0-2200 GCF_054971365.1 Marinococcus salis
AACTAGTTTCAAAAATCTTACCTGAAGAAATAAAAAATCACCAAAACTAAAAAAGAGACCAACAACGTGTACTTCATAACTGGAGCAACTGAGTCCACTAATTTTTTATACTCACTATCTGGAGCTTTTATTCTTTTTAAGTCCCAAATCTTTTTGAGCAAATATAAAGCTTCTCCCAAATTAACTATAAGTATTATCAAAAGCACAGTAACAAAGATACTTAAACACTCCTTTTTGTAAGTTAATATAATTGTTTTATTCCAATTTCCTTTTGGTCATGAACCTTGAAGCCCTCACACTCCCCAAAGACAAGGCGAAGGGAAAAATTCGCCCTTCGGCCTGTCCTTGGTGAGCATACGTGAGGGCTTTTTTCATGACAAAAAGTTTTCTCGGCATAAATAACTTGGTGTTTTACTTAGAAGCTACTGAGAGTCTCACAAAACGTTCGAAAGACAAACAATAAACAGAACGATGCAAAACACCTCAAGAGCTCATGAGTGATTCGAGAGGGCGCACTTACACACATACTTTTTATTCTAAAAATGTGTTCGTGCGAACTCCCTTTGGTCGATCTTCTGATTCGTTTTTCAAACGATAGCCTGACGGACAAACAGCAAAAATAAAACACCCTACCTGTCATGAAACAAGCTCACTTTAAAACAGCCCCCCTGCAAAAGATAAAATCCAGAAAGAGCATAAGGGAAAAATGACCCCAACCAAGTTGGAGTCCCTGGCAGTGCCAGGGTTTTCACGGGTACATTAAAAATGCTTTTTGTGACACTTGTGAGACACTGCTGTGACAGTATTGAGTCACACAGACCCCTTTGTGACACTTGTGAGACAGTAAAAACGCCCTTTTTTACAGGTTAGGTGCAAAAAGCATGCGATTATATCGCATGCTTTTGTCATATGCCCGTACATCAAATGAGTTTATTACCTGTCCAATTTTCTAATTGCTGGCGAAGTCTTGGTGCTTCTTTTTTGATCGCTTGCTGAACAAAATCAGTAATATTTTCGCCTTCCATCTCTCGAATAATTTTTCTATATTTTTTCTTCGATGTGTTCCCAAGATCGTTCCAACTTTCTTTATCATTCATCAAAAGATAGACCATTGCTCGTTGCTGAATGTCAGCAGTATCTCTCCAATCTGGTTCTTTAATTGTTAAGTCATCAGCAATTGTTTCCCACCGATCAACCATATCTCGTTTAAGTTCAAACTCCAGCCGCCAAAGATCCGCAGCTGTGATTTCTTCTTCCGCATTATGTTTTCGTTCTCTCTTTTTATCATACAGGCGTATGTACCGTTGACTGTCTCTGACACCAAAGTATTTTGTTTCTGGCTTATCATCTAACCCGTAAAACACTGTGGACTTCCAACGGCTCTCAGAAGCCACATAAAAGCTGCTAAGGTCTTTCTCCATGTCCAAGGCTAAATCGAGCCGAGAGAAGCCCACATCGTTCATGAGACGTACGATACGATTCACGAAGAAGTTACGGGCATCTTCCGAACAATGATTCGGGTTAAATTCAATCCGCATATTGCGTCGTTGCCGAGACTGGCCTTTGATTTTGTCGTACTCCAGGTAGAATAAATCGTCATACATTTTGGCTCGAACATAGTCTGTTTTGGTGTCTAAAACCGAAACGTAAGGATTCGAAGCAATAAAACTCCGAAATTCATTAATATGTCGGGGGTTGAGGTCTCCTATAACCGTCATTCGATCAAAAGAAATTTGGGTGAGAGGGTCGCGCTCGCGTGAGTGAAACCGGCTATTAGAGGGGCCGGTTATTTTTGGCTGCTGATTTTCGTCCATGTTTGATTCCTCCGTTGCTATTTTTTGAGCAACAAAAAAGACACGAAAAGCTGACTAGATTTCCCTTAGAAAATCAAATCAACCTCTCATGTCTTTGAGACCATCGACCAACGAACAAATTCATTCAAAAAAACATCAGAACGTGGTATGATGACGTTGAAATGATTAGCAAAGGGCGAGTTTGCTAGTCATTGAAGCCATGAGTGTTTCCGCACTCGTGGCTTCTTTGCGTTTACGAACTTTTTTGTTAAACCCAGTGTAGCATACTTGGTAGCTTTTCCCATGAAGCTTTTTCGTAAAAGAAAAAACAACTAGTTTCAAAAATCTTACCTGAAGAAATAAAAAATCACCAAAACTAAAAAAGAGACCAACAACGTGTACTTCAT
>NZ_JBQOJB010000042.1:0-1988 GCF_054971365.1 Marinococcus salis
AGGCGGATGATATTGGATATAATTTCCAATATTTACTTCTATGACCAACATTTGTTTTCAAACCTGCAACTTAAAAGGTAGTAAAATAAAAAAGGAATAATTTTACATACAGATGTCAAACATAGGTAATTTTTAGGAAAAGGGGGAAAGCAGCGTATGACTTTTACGAGAAATAATTTTCATGTTCGTTCCCTTAATAAAAGTAATCTTTTTATAGCTTTACCTTTCTTCATTTTTGGATTTACTGAAATAGGCAGTCTAAGAACAGCCGGTTTCTGCATAGGTCTCGTTTTTCTATGCTCGCTCAATAATGAAAAACAGTGCTTTAAATGAACGGATTTATTTAAACGTTCGGCTGAAGCATTTAAAAAGCTTAAGCATTCAAGATGTAGTCTTTAATAAGGAGCCATTTTATGCCGCATTTTAAACTTTGGAACGCCGTATACTATATTCAATAAACTACTTATGTTTTTAATTTACGGACCAATTCTATCATACAAGGTCTAGAGAGAGGGGCTTCGGTCCTTTTTTAAATTGAAACAGTTGTTAAAAATCTTCACTATAAGGTTTTAGAGGAGGTACAGAATGAATGTTTAAGATTCACGACGAACACCAGTTATTAACTCAAGTACAATCAGAAATTAAGCTTGTTAAATTATTTTGGCAAGGACATAGAGTACAGGAAAAAAATAAACAAGTATTCAAATGTGAGAGAAAAAAAGCGTTAAACCTAATTTTTTTAGTCTATCTCGTTTTATGGGGAACGCTAATAAGTGGGGCTATATTACAAATAACTTTTCCTTTTTCTATGTATATCGCAGCAATAACATTTTTTCTTCCTATTATAATTACTTTTAGATTATATTCTCGGTTTAAAGAAAAGGTAATTTCTTTACATGCAAATACTTCTAGAGATTCGACATCTTCTACTTTAATAAATAACATTGCTTGCATCGAAACAATGAAATGGATTAAGAAACATAACATTTCTTTTTCCTTTCTAGAACAGTATCTGTTACCGAAAATCGAAGACGAAGCAAAAATTCATCATGAATTTTCCCTCAGAGTATTCATAAAATCTATAAATATAGGCTTGGTTATTTCTCTTCCAATTTTTTTAGCTAGTATGTCTTGGAATCTTAGTGCCTTAGCCGCACAATACAATCAAGGAGGCGATAATGTATTTGAAGTGTTAATAATAATAGCGTTCCTTTACTTTCTTTTTTTAATTATTGTTATTTTTGTTAGCGTTACGATTGTTAAAGGGATCCAATTTTTTGATTCTACAAAAAGATACAAAAGTACGATCTACTCTTCACTTACGTACAGAAGCACCATAAATGCAATACGAGTCCTAATAATTAATCAAAGAAATTAAAGTTTTACTTACCTTTCAGTAATAATAAAATCGCCACCCTTTCAATCTTTTCTTAACCCCAGTAATGCATTATGAATCACATTCCTTATCTTCCCAGGTATTTCATTTCCTGAAACCTTTGCTCTTCACTACGTTTGCAAATTTTCCCAAATACCCGGAAATGCATTCACTTATATTAGTACGTCACAAATGGAGGAGAGGGGAGCCTGCACGCGCTAACGCACTCTTTTGTTACGATGTGTTTTATGTTTGCTGCTAATCTTTGCTTCGCGGCTCTCCAACTTTATTTGAGCTTACAGGGGCAGCTGGTGGCTGACCGGCCAGCTGTCGTGGCTGCTTCTTTCAAAGTTTTTGAAGGCCACCAGTTTTTCCGTCTTTATGGCAATCGGTTATTATTTTCGATTTTAGAAGCGATAAGTTTGCGTAGAAACCAAGCGTCCAAGCTTTCTTTCGAAGAGGGCAGTAAAAACGCGCGTAGAGTATTCAGCATTGAGGATTTTGCCGGCTTTCCTCATGAATAATTTATATCTATAACTTTTAAGTTGCAGGTTTGAAAACAAATGTTGGTCATAGAAGTAAATATTGGAAATTATATCCAATATCATCCGCC
>NZ_JBQOJB010000043.1:0-1677 GCF_054971365.1 Marinococcus salis
TCTCTCAAAAGGAAAGCCAAGCCAGGCCCCTGCCCGGTCCCTGCGGGACCGGGGTCATGCTCCATAGAAAGGAGGTGATCCATCCCCACCTTCCGGTAGGGATACCTTGTTACGACTTCACCCCAATCATCTGCCCCACCTTCGGCGGCTGGGTCCCGGGAGGGTTCCCTCACCGACTTCGGGTGTTGCAAACTCTCGTGGTGTGACGGGCGGTGTGTACAAGGCCCGGGAACGTATTCACCGCGGCATGCTGATCCGCGATTACTAGCGATTCCGGCTTCATGCAGGCGAGTTGCAGCCTGCAATCCGAACTGAGAATGGCTTTTCTGGATTGGCTCCCCCTCGCGGGTTCGCTTCCCGTTGTACCATCCATTGTAGCACGTGTGTAGCCCAGATCATAAGGGGCATGATGATTTGACGTCATCCCCACCTTCCTCCGGTTTGTCACCGGCAGTCACCTTAGAGTGCCCAACTGAATGCTGGCAACTAAGATTAGGGGTTGCGCTCGTTGCGGGACTTAACCCAACATCTCACGACACGAGCTGACGACAACCATGCACCACCTGTCATTCCGTCCCCCGAAGGGGAACCGCCTCTCTCGAGGCGTAGCGGAAGATGTCAAGATCTGGTAAGGTTCTTCGCGTTGCGTCGAATTAAACCACATGCTCCACCGCTTGTGCGGGCCCCCGTCAATTCCTTTGAGTTTCAACCTTGCGGTCGTACTCCCCAGGCGGAGTGCTTAATGCGTTAGCTTCGGCACTACGGGTATCGAAACCCCTAACACCTAGCACTCAGCGTTTACGGCATGGACTACCAGGGTATCTAATCCTGTTTGCTCCCCATGCTTTCGCACCTCAGCGTCAGGTACAGACCAGAGAGTCGCCTTCGCCACTGGTGTTCCTCCACATATCTACGCATTTCACCGCTACACGTGGAATTCCACTCTCCTCTTCTGTCCTCAAGTTTCGCAGTTTCCAATGGCCTTCCACGGTTGAGCCGTGGCCTGTCACATCGGACTGACGAAACCGCCTGCGTGCCCTTTACGCCCAATAATTCCGGACAACGCTTGCCCCCTACGTATTACCGCGGCTGCTGGCACGTAGTTAGCCGGGGCTTTCTGGACAGGTACCGTCAGCACGCCAGCCTGTTCGACTGGCGTGGGTTCTTCCCTGTCAACAGAGCTTTACGATCCGAAAACCTTCATCACTCACGCGGCGTTGCACCGTCAGGCTTTCGCCCATTGCGGATGATTCCCTACTGCTGCCTCCCGTAGGAGTCTGGGCCGTGTCTCAGTCCCAGTGTGGCCGATCACCCTCTCAGGTCGGCTACGCATCGTCGCCTTGGGGAGCCCTTACCTCTCCAACTAGCTAATGCGCCGCGGGCCCATCGGACTGCGCAAGGATCCGAAGATCCCTGCTTTGCCGCTGACCTCAGGCGAGGTCAGGGCGTATTGGGCATTAGCCCCGGTTTCCCGGGGTTATTCCCATCAGTCCGGCAGGTTGCCCACGTGTTACTCACCCGTCCGCCGCTCGTTCCACCGGTTTCCTCCCGAAGGAGTCCGCCGGCTTCCCGCGCTCGACTTGCATGTATTAGGCACGCCGCCAGCGTTCGTCCTGAGCCAGGATCAAACTCTCCGTAAAAAGTTTGATGCTGTGGCATCAGTGATGCCCTAAAAAA
>NZ_JBQOJB010000044.1:0-1570 GCF_054971365.1 Marinococcus salis
CCGGCACCGGCTGCTCTTCTATATTACGTTCGTTCTCCAGACGTTTCTCCCTGTGTTTCCTCTTCAGCTTCTTCATTCTTTTCCTCTTTTTCAGTACCTCGCCCGGTGTTTGTAACTTCTCCGGCGTCAATGCCGTCTTCATGCAGCCACTTGGCGATAAAAATAAATCCGATTACTGCGATAAAGCTCATTGTCCATGAAAGCACCTGCCGCAGAATAATTCCTTCGTCAAAGGCTTCCACGCCGTAGCTCTGCACGAGCCAGATTTTAACGAACGCGAGAATAAATTCCCGGAGGGCAAAAAACAGTGTGATCGCCTGAAATACCCATAAGTATTTGCGCACATAAAACTGCTTTTTCAGCTGCTTGCGGTCTCCGCCCTGCAGCTCCATAAAATCGACGGTGAAAAAGAGCCAGATCGGCCGCCTAAAAATAACCGTTAAAATAAAGAATGCACCCATAACAAAATCGTAGTAAATATTGTTCCACAAAAGCTGCAATCCGCCGCCGGCAACAAGATCGAGAACAGTGCCGATAATCAGGGTGGCGATCATGTAAATCCCAAACGTATTCACCTTTTTCAACAGTACGAAGCGGTACACTGTATAAATAATCCCCGGTACCGAGGATATGAGCATCGCTATATAATCACCTGTATAGTCCCGCGCCATGTTCCAAATAAAAATTGGAAAGACGACGTAAAAAATAATGTCAAACCACATAATGTGCTTCTGCTGCACACGCCCCACCTCCTTTATCTATCCTATCACAAGTATAGAATATTTCGCGCCCGGGTATAGAAAAGTCAGGACGTACACAGGAGGGAAAGCGCATGCTGCCAGAAGCTGCAGTCACAGAGGCAAAAAAAAGAATGGACGGCCACCGGTGTGAAGGCTTTCTCGACGGTCCAAACCCGCATGATCCTATTGTAATGATGATCGGGGAAGCACCGGGAGAAACAGAAATTACGGGCGGCGGTCCTTACGATGGGCGAGCCGGCAGGCAGTTTCTATCCTACCTGGAGCTTCTTCCGTATCCCGTGGAAGACATCTACGTGACCCGGACGATCAAAAGCCGTCCGTACCGCTGGGGGCACACCCCGGCAGGTAAACCGCGCAAATATAACCGCACGCCGAACCGCAAGGAAATTATGGCTCATGCCCCGCTTCTTGATGAGGAGATACGCTCGGCTGCGCCTAAGATTCTTTGTCCAATGGGACGCACCCCGTATTGGCGGCTTCTTGGACGTTCTCCGCGTATGCCGGAAATTGCTGGCGGGCACTTCACTTCCCCTGTACGGGAGGTCGACATCTCTTCAGAAGAGTATAGATGGAGCCGGGAGAGATACCTGATTTTTCCGTTGTACCATCCGGCAGCAAGCCTGTATAATCGTTCGCTCGAAACCATCATACGCCGGCACTTCCATGATCTCGCCCGCCTCCTTTCTGCGCGCTCGTAAGTCCCCTTTATGATATATATTAAAAAATAACAATCTCTTTTGTTGCGGGTTTACTAACAATTATTTCCATTAACGATAAAAAAGAGACAGAATCCCCGTTGATACGGTACG
>NZ_JBQOJB010000045.1:0-1527 GCF_054971365.1 Marinococcus salis
TCAGACTGTCGACAATGGCTCTCATTTTAGAGCGTGTCGGCAGTTTTTTTATGCTATGATAAAAAGAAATAGCCTGGAAAGGGGTTATGGCGCATGATGAGGCGGAATACGGAAGAAGCTCGTTATCGGGAAGCGACCATTCAGTTGGATCAGTTAGTGCCCGCGGACCACCTGGTCCGCCAGATTGAGGCCGCGCTGGATTTTTCCTTTATTTACGACGAAGTTGCGTCCCTCTATGCCCCCATCGGCCGGCCGAGTATTGACCCGGTCCGGCTGGTGAAAATGGTGCTGCTCCAGTATTTGTTCGGCATTCGCTCCATGCGTCAAACCGTGCGGGAGATCGAAACAAATATGGCCTACCGATGGTTCCTTGGTTTGGACCTCCTGGATCCCGTCCCGCATTTCTCCACCTTCGGCAAAAACTACACGCGCCGGTTTCGAGACAGTGGGTTGTTCGAAGCGATGTTTGAACGAGTGCTGGGGGAAGCCGTGGCCGCCGGTTTTGTGGACCCGTCCGTCTTTTATATCGATGCCACCCACGTGAAAGCGAACGCCAACAAGAAAAAATTTGATCGGGTTCATTTGGCGGCCGAAGCCCGGGCCTACCAGGCACAACTGGATGCCGAAATTCACCGGGACCGCGAGGTCCACGGAAAAAAGCCCCTGCCTCCCGCCCGCCGCGAACCGGGCGGACGGGAGGTCAAACAAAGCAAGACGGATCCTGACAGCGGCTATTACGTCAAAGATGAACGGGAGAAGATGTTTGCCTACAGCTGGCATACCGCCTGCGACCGGCACGGGTTTGTGCTCGGAGCGATTGTGACCGGAGCCAATGTTCATGACAGCCGGATCTTTCATGAGCTGTTGGCGCAGGTGATGGCCCGGGTGGGCCGTCCATACGCCGTTGCGGTGGATGCCGGCTATAAAACCCCGGCCATTGCTCATCTGCTTCGCGAGCAGGCCATTCGCCCGGTTATGCCCTATACCCGGCCCAAGGGCCTGCCGGGACGCTTGCGGAAACAGGACTTTGTGTATGATGCCTATCTGGACGCGTATCTCTGTCCCGAGCATCAAGCCTTGCGCTACCGCACCACGAATCGGGACGGTTATCAGGAGTATGTCTCGGATCCCGTCATTTGTCAGTCCTGCCCGCTGCTCGAGACCTGTACCCAAAGCCGGGATCATCGGAAGGTGATCCTCCGCCACGTCTGGCAGGACGATCTAGACGAAGCCGAACACCTTCGGCACACCCCGTGGAACCGGAGGACCTATGCGGAACGAAAAGAAACCATCGAACGGATTTTTGCGGATCTCAAACAAAAGCATGGCTTGCGCTGGACGCTCCTCGCCGGAGGGGCACGAAACACCGCGCAGGCGATGCTTGTTTATGCGGTGATGAACCTCAAAAAACTCGCCACCTGGCGGTGGCGACAGACGTGCGCCGGCTGTTGGATGCTTCTTTTTCCCTCAATGGCACAAACAAAGGCCTCCGAAAATCATTTTCGGAGGCCTTTGTCTACAATCTGA
>NZ_JBQOJB010000046.1:0-1381 GCF_054971365.1 Marinococcus salis
GGCTCAACACCAAAATATGTTCTTGAAAAATATGTGCTTGATAAAAAGAAATGAAAAAACATCTGCCCCTCTGTTATGTTGAGAGTACCAACAACCAACAAAAAGAGGGAGACAGATGCACACTCATTTTATCAGCCATTTATTAGACTTACCAGGGATTCAGATCACTTCTGTTCAACAAGAAACCGATGGCCTCATCTGCCAGATGCAGCCAAACGATGTTGTTCAAGCATGCCCGACCTGTCGGTCGGCGGCTTCGGTGATCCGTCGTGGTACAGCGTATATTCGAAAAGTCCGCCATCTTCCTGTCTTTGGGTATGATGTCTTTCTTCATCTTCCTGCTATTCGCTTATCCTGCCACGGCTGTGGCAGCTCTTTTGTTTGGCAGTACGAAGGTGTAGCTCCTAAAAAACGATATACCAAAGCCTTCGAGCAACAAGTTTCCTCTGTCCTGGGAAGCACCATCCAGCATATGGCCCGGGTCCTACGCATGCCGATCACGTCACTTACACGCCTTTGTCATCAATGGATGCGTCAAGAAAGCGCTCGGGTTCAAAACGAGTGTTGGGAAGAGGCTGCTTCCAGCCCCAAGCTGGTGCTGGGCATCGATGATTTTGCGATTCGGAAAGCTCATACCTACAACACCGGGCTTCATGACTTACGAGGAGAATCGTTGTTAGAGGTGATCCCGGGACGTACGGTCGAAGAACTTCATCAATATATCGATCAGCACCCCGAATGGGGTGCTCTCCAGCCCCAGGCGGTCGTTCTAGATTTAGCTCCGGGGTACCACCGGTTTGTGAAAGAAGTCTATCCAGGTGCTATTCGAATTGCCGATCGGTATCACGTCAACCGATATGTGACAGAGGCCTTACATGCCATAAGAAAAGACGTCCAAAAGCAGCTTGCTTCTCATGCAAAAAAACACTTGAAGCGACGGCATCGTCTATTAGGTAAACGAAGAGACCACTTAACAAAGGCAGAAGCTAACGAATGTTCGGTTCTTTTATCTTATTCCTCTCTGCTTTATCAGGCCTATGAATGGAAAGAGACGTTCATCGATTGGTATGACTGCAGCGCTTCTTACACGCTAGCTCAAAAGGGCTTTCAGTTCTGGCTGCAGGCAGGAGAAAAAATCGATCACCCGGCGATTCGCTCTTGCTTAAGAACGATGAATAACTGGGAAGCAGAAATTTGCAATTATCATCAGCTTCGCTTTACCAATGCAGCTGTCGAAGGTAAAAATAATAAAATCAAGGCGCTACAGCGCCGCCATTACTTTACTCGTAACCCGGAGGGTTACAAACAACGCCTGCTTTTAGAGTGTAACGACAAGCGGGTGCAGTATTGAAGGGTCAAGAACATATTTTGGTGTTGAGCC
>NZ_JBQOJB010000047.1:0-1364 GCF_054971365.1 Marinococcus salis
GATTACCAGCGGGCGGTCACCATTTTCTTGCGGGTGTAGAACTCCACGCCGTCCTTGCCGTTCGCATGCAGGTCGCCGTAGAAGGAATCCTTCCAGCCCGAAAACGGGAAGAACGCCATCGGCGCCGGCACCCCGACGTTGACCCCGAGCATCCCGGCATCGATCGTCTCCCGGAATTCGCGGACGTGGTGCCCGGAGCTTGTGAACAGGCACGCGCCGTTCGCAAAGCGGGACTCGTTCGCCCACGCGATGCCGGCGGTCAGGTCCGGCACCCGCACGATGGATAAGACCGGCGCAAACAGCTCGTCCTGCCAGATGGTCATCGTCTGCTGCACGTGGTCAAAGATCGTCGGGCCGATAAAGTAGCCCTCCCGGGCCACCTCGTCCTCGCGGCCGTCGCGCACGAGCGTCGCGCCTTCCTCGACGCCTTTGTCGATGTAGGCCTTCGTTTTCTCGAGGTGCCCCTCGCGGATCACCGGCCCGAGGAACACGTCCTTCTCGCGGCCGTTGCCGATGGTGACGTCGTCGGCATACGCCTGGATCTTGGCCACCAGCTCGTCGGCGACGCTCTCCTGCACCGCCACCACAGAGGCGGCCATGCACCGTTCGCCCGCGGAGCCGAAGGCGGCGTTTAAAATCTGCCAGGCCGCGTTATCGAGGTCCGCGTCCTCCATCACGAGCGTATGGTTTTTCGCCCCGGCGAGCGCCTGCACGCGTTTGCCGTGCGCCGTGCCGGTTTTGTACACGTAGTCCGCGACCGGCTGGGAGCCGACAAAGGAAATCGCCGGCACATCCTCGTGCGCGAGCAGGCCGTTCACAACGTCATGCGCGCCGTGCACCACGGACAGGACGCCCTTCGGGAGGCCCGCTTCCTCGAACAGCTCGGCGAGCCGGTTCGCGAGCATCGGCGTCCGCTCGGACGGCTTCAGCACGAACGTGTTGCCGCAGGCGATCGCGAGCGGAAACATCCAGCACGGCACCATCATCGGGAAGTTGAACGGGGTGATCCCGCCGACGACGCCGATCGGGTAGCGGTACATCCCGGACTCGATGTTCGTCGCAATGTCCGGGAGCTGGTCGCCCATCATGAGCGTCGGGGCCCCGGCGGCAAATTCCACGCATTCGATGCCGCGCTGCACTTCGCCTTTGGCCTCCTTCAGGTTTTTGCCGTTTTCGAGCGTAATGATCTCGGCGAGCTCGTCCCAGTGGCTCACGAGCAGCTGCTGGTAGGCAAACAGGATACGGGCGCGCTGCGGCACGGGCTTGGTCGACCAGTCGCGGTACGCCGCTTTCGACGCCTCCACGGCCTCGTTCACTTCGTCCTTCGAGGAAAGCGGGACGCGGGCGATCACCTCACTGGTGGC
>NZ_JBQOJB010000048.1:0-1281 GCF_054971365.1 Marinococcus salis
TGAAGTGACCTAAATAAATGAGACAGATAAAAGCACCTCTCACGTCGTATTCGTAGTAGGATCGACAGATGGAGGTGTTTTTCTTATGGGAGAAAGTAAACGACGGTATCCAGCAGAAGTGAAACGGGAAGTCCTTCGGCTGAAATGGGAGGAAGGATGGAGCAATCGGTCACTCATGGATGCCTTCGGCATTAAAAATGTATCGCAAATCAAGCAATGGGCCAGGTGGGTCCAGAACGGAGAAGAGCATCGTCTTCGCCAGCCGGTTGGCAAGCAGTACACGTACGGCAAAGGCCCGCAAGACAGCGAAATCGACCGGTTGCGGCAGCAGGTGGAGTACTACGAAATGAAGGAGGCATTGCGGGGAAAGTACCAGGAACTCGAAAGGAGGTGGCCCCGGAAGTCTTCCTCGCCTTCGTCGAGCAGCACCGGCAAACGTATACGATAACGTTTCTGTGTCACATTTTTGGGGTGCCCCGGGCCACCTATTACCGTTGGTGCCGGAAGTCGTGGGAGCCCTCCGGGCTCGACCAACTGATCATCGACCTCTGCCGCTCCCTGCAGTTTCGGGTGGGGCACCGGACCATCCGGGGACTGTTGGGAAAAGATCATGGGATTCATGTCCATCGGTGCACCGTCCAGCGCATTATGCAGAAGTACGGCCTCCAGTGCCAAATCAAACCGAAGCGGGCCCGAAAACCCGCCGGTCTCTCCGATATGGTGGTGCCGAATCGGCTGGATCAACAGTTTCAGGCCCAGCAGCCGAATGAAAAATGGGTCACGGATATCACGTACCTGCCGTACGGGCCAACCATGTGGTATTTATCCACCGTGATGGACCTGTACAATAATGAAGTGCTGGCGTATACGATCCGCGATCGGCAGGATACCGCCCTGGTGCTCGACACCCTGGAACGGGCCTGCGCCGGCCGGGAAACCAGCGGTACGATCCTCCACAGCGATCAGGGCTGCCAGTACACCTCTTATGCCTTTCAGGAGGCAGCTCACAAAAAAGGCATTATCACAAGCATGTCGCGCCGAGGCAACTGCTTTGATAATGCCGTCATTGAATCCTTCCATTCCTCGCTAAAGTCGGAAGGATTCCGCACCCCGCGAGGGGTGCCCCTAACGTCTACCATTATACTAGAAAACGTGCAGACGTACATGTATTATTACAATTATCAGCGACCCTTTACGAAATTAGCCTTCCACACGCCGGTGGAATACCGAACGGCAGAAGGCTAGGTGCTTTATCTTGTCTCATATTTCTAGGTCAGTGCA
>NZ_JBQOJB010000049.1:0-1124 GCF_054971365.1 Marinococcus salis
CCTTCCACACGCCGGTGGAATACCGAACGGCAGAAGGCTAGGTGCTTTATCTTGTCTCATATTTCTAGGTCAGTGCAGCCCGGAGCAGCCAGTTTTTTATCTTTCCGTTTTTAATTGTTCTTTATTACTTTCATGCACCTGCTTTAACGGAGCTTCAAATTTGTGGCGGTCAATAAATGCAAAAATGGCGCTTTCTACGTACGGGTCTTCCAGCGATGTTTTCGTTTTTTCAATATACCATTCTGAATCCCGGAGTCGTTTTTCTATTTCTTCGGGCTTCGAAGCCACCAGCCCGTGCCCCGGCACTACAGTACTGTACTTTCCGTCATTCCAAAGTTCATCCAGCTTCTTTAACGTAAATTGATAGGATTCGCTGTGATATTCAATAATCGGGATCTCTACATTGCTTAAATAGTCTCCGGCAATACAGAGACCAAGAGGCTCTATGACCGCCGCCAGCCCATCCACAGTGTGGCCGGGTGCCAGATAGAAAGTAATTTTGGTTTCTCCTTCCTCAAGCACCTGCTCATCGGAGTCAACGATAATATCCGGGTCCGGGTAAGAGGTATCGTAATTGCGGTGAATGTAGTACGTTTCGTCAAACTCTTTCATTTCCTGCACAATGTTTTCTTTATCCGATCTGGCGTTAAATCCACGGGAAGCAATAATAGTCGCTTCGGGGAACGCTCCGGCTCCAATAACATGATCGAAATCTGAATGGGTCAGCAGCAGATATACAGGCTGATTACTTCTCCGCTCCTCCACAAACTCCCTTATCTCTTCAATTTCAGCTGGAAGCCACGTAGGATCTGTGATTAATATCAAATCATCTGTCACTACGACAGTCGTGTTTGTTTGATAAAGCTCGCTTTGAAATACACTCCATTGTTCACGGTCTAGTCTTTTTGCCAAGCTGATCACCTTCTTCTTAGTCTTCATTTATTGTTTCTTTCCCGAAAATGGATGGTTTCATTCACGAATTAAAGTATTATTTTATTGAATTACTATATAAATACATATAAATCACGGCATTCGTTTTTAATAAGCATCTTTTAAGTTGCAGGTTTGAAAACAAATGTTGGTCATAGAAGTAAATATTGGAAATTATATCCAATATCATCCAA
>NZ_JBQOJB010000050.1:0-1000 GCF_054971365.1 Marinococcus salis
GCCGCGGTCATCGAGGGGTCGGTGGAAAAGAAAAACCGGTACGCTTCGTGGGAAGCAGAAGCCCGGGAACCAACGACCACGCCCGAGAGGCCACTTTTCAACCGGCCCTGAAACCGAACCATTTCATAGGTGGTGGTCCGGACGGTCACAAGGTCCGGATCTTCCACCTGCCGGGCCCGTTGGGCCCAGTTTCTGGCTGGTAACGGCATGGGGGCCGTATCGAGCACCCGGTTGCTTTTAATGGCACCGATAAAATGCCAGCCCCGGTCCCGGACGGCCCGGATCAGTTTTTCCGATGCGTACCAGCTGTCGGCCAGGACATAGACGGGCCGATTCCCCACGTCGATGGTGCGAAGCTGCTGAAGGGCCAGGTCGATTTTACTGGGTCCATGTTCTTTCTCATATCGTTCGATATGATAAGGATACAGACGCTCGCTCGTCCCTGCCATGATGGTGAGCCATTGATGCCCGTAAACGGTCGTCCCGGTCTGATGGTCAAAATGGTATCCGCCGTCGTCGATCGGGTGGTGCGCCTGGGACGAAGGCTTCGATTTGGGAACGACGGTATCATCGATGGCAATAAGAACCGGATGGGTGCCGGAAGCCTGCCGCCGGACATGCTGCAGCACCAATCGCTGGAGCTTCCGCTCCAGGGCATCGTCGTCCACCCGGGAGGTGCGAAAAAACCGGGTGACCGATGAGTGGTGGGCGGAATGATTCGCAGCTTCTTGGAGGGCTTTCACGCTCCCATTGCGGTGCTCCCGGGTCCAGCCTTCCAGCAGCTGTTGCATGTGCCACGCGGCCGGAGCAGACATAAAGAACCGGAGGTTCCATTGGTGAAAGATATTGGCGATCCAGGAGGAATATGATACGGTAGACATGAGGCAGAATCCTTTCTCGATGGTGTTTTCGTCGATGTCATCGTACCGTAGCTACGGGGATTCTGTCTCTTTTTTATCGTTAATGGAAATAATTGTTAGTAAACCCGCAACAAAAGAGT